>CAYWGW010000185.1:0-8338 GCA_964457385.1 uncultured Spirochaetaceae bacterium | reverse complement strand
GAGCTGAGCGAGCTCGATGCCGACCTCACCTGCGTCCTCGATCAGACACCCGCCTACGAGGGCGCCGGCATGGACCGCCAGGGTCGGCCGCGCGGCCCGGAGCAGCCCCATTGTTTGTGGGCGGAGCCGCTCTCGGATCCCTGGGGCGGAACGACCCTCCTCAACGGACGTCATCCGGTCGCGATGGAGGAGCCCGCCGCCGCCGAAGGCACGCCCGAGAAGGCGATCTTCCTCCTGCTCGGGCTCTTCGAGGCGATGCCGGCGGCGCTGCGCCTGTCCGCGCACCCAAAGATGCTAGGCGTGGCCGAATCCCTCGCCGGGCGCGACTTCGTCCCGTACAACGACACGATCTTCCTGAAGGAGCCGGGGCTCGGCGCCTCGATCGCCTGGCATCAGGACGGCACGACCCATTGGGAACGACCCGATTGGGATCCCGACATCCACGGCTTCAACTTCATGGCCCAGCTCTGCCGCACGACCCCCGGCAACGGCCTGTGGGTCGCGCCCGGAAGCCATCGCGAGGGCCGCATCGACATTCCCGCGCGCGTCGCGGCAAACGGCGGCTCGACGCGGCTACCCGACGCCGTCCCGATGCTCTGCGAGCGCGGCGACGTCGCGGTCTGCAATCGCCAATGCCTGCACGCGTCCTTCGCCAACGCCTCGCCCGACCGCCGCGTCACCTTCGTCTGGGGCTTCTTCCGCCGCGATGCGGTCCTCGGCGCCGAGGTCGACATGCCCGCGACCCACCCGGGCGAAGCCACGGCGCGCCGGCGCTACACCGCCGAAGACATTGCGGCGCGGCAGGCGCTGGTCCAGCTCGCGATCGAAACCCGCCACGCCCATCGCCGCGACGAGCAACCCCACCCCTACACCCCGACCGCGAGCCCTTCGCCTCGACCCGTCCCAGCGACCCTGCGCGGCTATCGCGACGGCGCGATCTTCCTCTGAGCCGGCTCCGGGATGGCGGGGGACGATCGATCCAAAGAAGCAAAAGGAGACGCGCCCTCCACGACTTCGAGCCTTCGCTCCTCGATTTCTGGCATGGGCCGTCTTCCCTGGCTGGTGGCGATCGCGCTCGGCGCTCTCGCCGGACTGGGCAGCTTCACCTTCGGATACGGCGAAGGCACCGCCTACCTGTCGGATGATCCCTCGGCCTGCGCCAACTGCCATGTCATGCAGGATCACTACACGAGCTGGCAGAGCTCGAGCCATCACCACGTCGCCGTCTGCAACGACTGTCATCTGTTGAACCACCCGATCGGACGCTGGATCGTGAAGGCCGACAACGGCTTCTTCCACTCCCTGGCTTTCACGACGGGCGACTTCGACGAGCCGATCCAGATCAAGCCACGCAATCGCGAGGTGACCCAGAATGCATGCCTGCACTGTCATGGGGACTTCGTGCACGGTCTGGTGCCCGAGGCGCAGGGGAGCGAACGGGGGCGGAATGAGTTGATGTGCGTGCATTGTCACAGCGGCGTGGGGCACGCGCTGCGCTGACGACGCCTCCCCACGACCAGAAAACCGGAGAGATGACATGACGGATTCGCAGCCCCGAGATCGATCCGACTCTTCGCCGGGATCGGGCGACGACGGAAGACGACGCACCCTCCTGCTCGGCCTCGTGCTCGCGATCGCGGCGATCGCCACGGTGATCGTCACCTTCACGCTGGTCACGATGTTCGAGCACAAGCAGGATGCGCGCAGCCCCTACCTGCGCGTCGTC
Organism: uncultured Spirochaetaceae bacterium; assembly: GCA_964457385.1. Taxonomy (GTDB): domain Bacteria; phylum Myxococcota_A; class UBA9160; order UBA9160; family UBA4427; genus UBA4427. Next base: position 6,612 of record CAYWGW010000185.1, on the reverse strand, counting down.
GAGCTCGACGAGCTCAGCGTCGACCCGGCTCTGTGGGGCCGCAACTGGCCGCATCAGTTCGAGCAGTACAAACGCACCGCGGGTGACGAGTTCTACGGCGGATCGAGCGCGCTGCCCGACAGCAAGCTCGAGGCCAGCCCCTGGCTGAAGCGCCTCTACGCCGGCTACGCCTTCAGCATCGACTATCGCGAGGCGCGCGGGCATGCCTACATGCTCTACGACCAGGTCGTGACCGAGCGGGTGAACCAGCGACAGCAGGCAGGCGCATGCCTTCACTGCCATGCGTCGGCGACGGTGCTCTACCGCGCGAAGGGGCTCGAGGCGATGGGCGAGCCCATCGACCGTGAGCGACTGGCCGCCGATTTCGACATGCCGGCGGTGATCCGGGGCTTCGAGGAGCTCAGCCGGAAGCCGTATCACGAGGTGCTCGCGATGCTCGCCGAGATGCCGGACGGGACGGGAGCCGAGGTCGAGCCCGTCTTCCCCTCGCCGCCGGTCGGCGGCTTCGGGGCCCGGGACGAGCCCCATCGCGACATCGATCTCGGCAACGTGCATCCGGTGGCGTGCATCGACTGCCACGATCCGAAGACGCTCGCGCTGCGGATCACGCGGCCAGGCTTCATGCAGGGCATCGCGGCGCTCGCCGAGAGCGAGGCCGAGGTCGCCCATCTTCCGAGCATCGAGCGCTGGCGCAGGGGCGGCCGCGACGAGCCCTACGACCCGAATGCCCTCGCCACGCGCCAGGAGATGCGCTCCCTCGTCTGCGGCCAATGCCACGTCGAATACTACTGCGCCAACCGCGACACGCTGACCTTTCCCTGGGGCCAGGGCCTCGCCGTCGAGGAGTCGGAGCGGTTCTGGGAGGAGCAGCGTTTCCCGGACGGCGAGTCCTTCTACGACTACGAGCACGCCGAGACGGGCGCACACCTGTTCAAGGCGCAGCATCCGGAGTTCGAGCTCTGGAGTCAGGGCATTCACGCACGATCCGGCGTGAGCTGCAGCGACTGCCACATGGCCTACGAGCGCGTCGGCGCCATGAAGCTCAGCAGTCACGACGTCCGCAGCCCGATGGAGAACGTGAACCGCGCCTGCCAGACCTGCCATAACGTGGACGAGAACGAGCTGCGCCGCCGGGTCGCCACGATCCAGGGCCGCACCACGAAACTGATGGAACGGACCGCCACGGCGATGACCGAGATGCTCGACGCGATCCTCGAAGCAAAGGCCTCGGGCGCCCGGGACGAGGCGCTGGCCGAGGTCTATACGCTCCAGCGCAAGTCCATGTGGAGGCTCGACTACATCAGCAGCGAGAACTCGAAGGGCTTCCACGCCGATCAGGAGGCCGCCCGGATCCTGGGCGAGTCGATCGATTACAGCCGCCGCGCGCAGGCCCTGGCGCTGCGCCTCCAAAGGCCCGGGGTGCCGCCCAGCGCCGACGAGTAGCGGGCCGCCGAGCCGATGAGGCGGGACCCATGGCACGCGGAATCGATGGCGGAGAGGGAGGGATTCGAACCCTCGATAGGGGTTACCTATACACCCTTAGCAGGGGCGCGCCTTCAGCCACTCGGCCACCTCTCCGGGACGCGACAGGGTACCGAAACGGGAGCCGATCGCGAGGCCCTGCGTGGGCACCGAGATCTCCTTTACTGCGATACCGTCCCAACTCACCCCCGACCCCCGAAAGGGCCCTTCCCATGATCTCCGACTTCTCGACCCTCCGATTCGAGCGGGACGGCGGCGTCGCCCGCCTGACCCTCGACCGACCCGAGGCCGCCAACGCCTTCGACCTCACCATGGGTCGCGAGCTGATGCAGGCCGCGATCGAGATCGACGAGGATCCGACGGTGCGGGCGGTGCTGCTGACCGCCGACGGCAAGATGTTCTGCGCCGGCGGCGACCTCGGGGCCATGCAGGCGGCCGGCGACTCGGCGCCCGCCTACATCAAGGAGCTCGCGAGCTACCTCCACCTCGCGATCTCGCGCTTCGCCCGCATGCGCGCGCCGATCGTGACGGCGGTGAACGGCACCGCCGCAGGCGCGGGCTTCTCGCTGATGTGCGCGACCGATCTCGCGATCGCCGCCGAACACGCGAAGCTCACGATGGCCTACACCGGCGCCGGTCTCTCGCCCGACGGCTCCTCGAGCTACTTCCTTCCGCGCATCATTGGCCAGCGACGCAGCTTCGAGCTGATGCTCACGAACCGCGTACTCAGCGCCGCCGAGGCCCTCGACTGGGGCCTCGTGAACCAGGTCGTGCCGGCCGAGGAGCTGATGCCGACGGCCGAGCAGCTCGTCGCGCGCCTCGCCAGCGGCCCGACGAACTCCTACGGCGTCGTGAAGCGGCTGCTCGCGACGAGTGCCACGGAAAGCCTCGAGACCCAGATGGAGCACGAGACCCGGGGCATCGCCGACTGCGCCCGCACGGCGGACGGGCGCGAGGGGATCGCGGCCTTCCTCTCCAAACGCAAGCCTTCGTTCGAGGGCGCCTGACGGGGCTGGCGCAGGAGCGACCGCTCTCGTCGGGGGTGGGGTGCCAGGGCGGGGCGGAGGAAGGCCTCGTGCTCAAACATACGTCGGCGCACGGGCTACGGGGGTTTTCTGGGGTTGGGTGCGCGCCTCCGTAACTGCGCGCGAGGCCTTCCTCCGCCCCGCCTCGGTCCGCCGGGGTAGAGCGGTCCCTCGAACGAAGAGCGAGTCAGACACCCTCGACTCATTTAGGTAGGGTCCGCACTGCCGATGATGTGGCGCATGGTCCCCCCAACCCCACAGACAGGGCATCGCCTTCGTTTACGCGGGTAGGTACGGCGGGACGGGGCGGGGTGGGCGAGGGTGCCGCGCGCAGTTACGGAGGCGCGCAACCAAGTCCGGTATGTGTCGAGACGCCCGTGCGCCGACGTATGTTTGAGCACGGTGCCCTCGCCCACCCCGCCCTGGCACCACCGAACACGTACGAGTGTCAGTCGAAGACGATGACCTGACGCGCCGCTTCGCCTTTGCGCATCCGATCGAAAGCCTCGTTCACCTCGTCGAGCCCGATGCGCGACGAGATCATCTCGTCGAGGCGCAGGCGGCCGTCGAGGTAGAAGTCGACGTACTTCGGCATGTCGAAGCGGAAGCGGTTCGAGCCCATGTAGGAGCCGGTGATCTTCTTCTCCTGCAGCGTGAGGTCCGCCGCCGAGATCGCCACTGTCTGGGTGACGGGCACGACGCCGACGAGCACCGTCGTACCGCCGCGGCCCGTCATCGCCACCGCCTGCTGGACCGTCGGCACGAGGCCGATGCACTCGAAGACGAAGTCCGCGCCGCCGCCGGTGAGCGCCTGGACCGCCGCGACGGGGTCGTTTTCCTTGGCATTCACGCAGTCCGTGGCCCCGAGATCCTTGGCGAGATCGAATTTCCAGGGCTGGGCGTCGACGGCGATGATCTGACCGGCGCCCGTAATCCGCGCGCCCTGCAGAACAGAGAGTCCGACCCCGCCGCAGCCGATCACGACGACGCTCGCACCGGCCGGGATGTGCACCGTGTTCAGCGCCGCCCCGAGGCCGGTCGTCACGCCGCAACCGATCAGCGACGCCCGATCGAGGGGCATGTCGTCACGGATCTTCACCAGAGAACGCTCTGGGCAAAGCATCTTCTCTGCGAAGGAGGAGAGGTTCGCGAACTGTCCGACGGGCGTCTTCTCGGCGTCGGTGAGGCGGGAATCCATCCCGAGCGCCCGACCGGCATACTGCGTGAGGCAGAGATAGGGACGACCGGCCGTGCAGAACTTGCAGACGCCGCACCAGGAGGTGATGCAGCCGATCACGTGATCGCCGGGCACGAAATCCGTCACGCCTGCGCCCACGGCTTCGACGACGCCCGCCGGCTCATGGCCGAGGATGCAGGGCGGCGGCATCGGCAGGCCGCCCTCGATCACGTGGAGGTCGCTGTGGCAGATGCCGGAGGCCGCGGTCTTAACCAGCACCTCGCCGGGACCCGGATCGTCGATCTGGATCTCCTCGATCTCGAGGGGGGCGTTGTTCGCACGCATCACGGCTGCCTTCACGGCGTCTCTCCTCAATGGCCCGGTCTGGGCCTGGGTATTTTGGGGTATCGAGTATCGGTATGGGTGTGGGTGTGAGGTCATGGGCATGAAGCTCAGAATCCGGCTCGCACATGCGATGCTCGCCGCGCAGCGATCGTCGCAGAATCGAAGCGGGCCGGCCACAGGTGAGGAGATGCGATCCTTGGCCCGCGCCCGCACGCCGACCTCAAACGGGACCCCGCGAGCGCTACACTGCGTGGATAATGCGCGAGCGAATCCTGGTCTATGGGGCGACGGGCTATACGGGTAAGCTGATCGCGGCGGAGGCGGCGCGGCGCGGGCTCGACGTCGTGCTGGCCGGGCGCAGTCCGGAGAAGCTCGCGGCGGTGGCCGAGCCGCTCGGGCTCGAGAGCCGCGCCTTCCCGCTCACGAGTACGAAAGCGCTTCGGGACGGAATCGAGGATGCGGCCTGTGTGCTCCATGTGGCGGGCCCCTTCTCCGAGACCGCGGCGCCGATGGTCGAGGCCTGCCTCGCGAGCCGGACCCACTATCTGGACGTGACGGGCGAAATCGATGTTTTCGAGGCGATTGCCCGTCGCGGGGCCGAGGCAATGGCTGCGGGCGTAGTGCTGCTGCCCGGGGTGGGCTTCGACGTCGTGCCGAGCGATTGCCTGGCGGCCCATGTCGCGAGCCGGCTGCCCGAGGCCACGGAGCTGCGGATCGCCATCGCGGGGCTCGGCGGCGGCATGTCGCGCGGGACGGCGAAGACGATGGTCGAGTCGATGGGGGACGGGCTGAGGGTCCGGCAGGCGGGTGTGATCCGGAGCCGGCCGGCCGGCAGCCTCGAGCGACACTTCGACTTCGGCGCCGGGCCGGCACGTGGGATCGGCATGCCCTGGGGCGACGTCTCGACCGCCTTCCACTCGACGGGCATCCCGAACATCGAGGTCTACTTCATCCTCTCCGGCCCGATCCCGACGCTGCTGAAAGCGAGTCGCCTCGCCTCGCCGCTGCTGCGGCAGCCCTTCGTGCAGCGCTTCTTGAAGGCCCGGGTCGACGCCCTGCCCGAGGGTCCGAGCGAAGAGGAACGCCGCTCGAGCCGATCCCTGTTGCTCGCCGAGGCGGAGGCGCCGGGGGGACGGGTGGCGCGCTCGCTGCTCGAGACTCCGAATGGATACACGTTGACGTGTCAGGCGGCGATCGAGATCGCCGTGCGGACGGCCAGGGGGGAGGCCCCGGCCGGCTTCCAGACCCCGTCCTCTGCCTTCGGCGCCGACTTCGTGCTGACGCTGCCGGACTGCGAACGAAGCGACCTCGATTGAACTCCCGATCGAGCCCTTGATCGGGATCGGCGTCCGACCGCGATCCACCCGCCGTCACTCGCCCGTGAAGACGGGCTCGCGCTTCTCGAGGAAGGCGCGGGGTCCTTCGCGCGCGTCTTTCGACGTCATCACCTTCATGCCGTGCTGGGTCTCGATCTTGAAGGCCTCCTCCTCGGGCATGGCCTCGGTCGAGCGCAGGGTCGCGAGGATCGCCTTCACGGCCAGCGGCCCGTTCTTCGAGATGCGATCGGCGATTTCCCGCGCCTTCGCCAGCGCCTGGCCGTCGGGCACGACGTGGTTCACGAGACCGAGCTCGTAGGCGCGCCGCGCCGGCAGGTCCTCGCCCGCCAGCAGCATCTCCGCCGCGATCGCGTAGGGCATCTGGCGGCGCAGCCGCACCGCCGATCCCGCCATCGGGAAGAGCCCGCGCTGAACCTCGGTGACACCAAACATCGCGCTCTCGCCCGCCACCCGGATGTCGGTGCCTTGCAGGATCTCCGTCCCGCCCGCCCGGGCGAAGCCCTCGGCCGCCAGGATCACGGGCTTCGTCGGTCGATAGGTCTTCAGCCAGCAGCCCATGATCACCGCCGGATCCTCGAGCGCCCGCTTCATCCACTCGTTCTCGGGCTTGCCCGAGGAGAGCTTGGGAATCTCCGACAGATCCATGCCGGCACAGAAAGTGTCGCCCTTGCCGGTCAGGATCGCGACCCGCAGCTCCGGATCCTCGTCGAGCTGGACCCAGGCGTCGTAGAGCCGACACATCACCTCGGAGTTGACGCAGTTCTTCTTCTCGGGACGGTTCAGCGTGACGGTCAGGACATGGCCGTCCTTTTCGACGAGAACGGCGGGATCGGAAGCGGTCATCGGGGCTCCTTGGGCGTTGAACGAATTCAGCAGGATCGGGATCCGCGGGCGACCGCAGTGTCGGGCACTCGGATAGCTCGGCTCGCGATTCTAAACGAGGCCGTCGGGACGGGACAGGCGCTGGCGAGCGCCGGGCGAACCGGAAAGAGCTGCCCCGCTATCACGCCCCTCGGGGTGGCGGAGGGGATGGGATGAGGAGCCAGCGAATCAATCGAATCGGGCCGACCCCCGCCGACGCGCCACGCCGGATCGCGCCGGATCGCAATCCTCCCGACCCGGGGCCACGCCTTGAGGACCGGCGCTCGTTCCGGTACAAACCCGGCACGCTGTGCTCCCCGATCGTCTAACGGTAGGACAACAGACTCTGAATCTGTGAATCGTGGTTCGAATCCACGTCGGGGAT
>CAYWGW010000184.1:4781-8338 GCA_964457385.1 uncultured Spirochaetaceae bacterium | reverse complement strand
TTCATCATGGGCGGGCCACAGATGTAGTACTCGCAATCCTCGGGCGCGGGATGATCCTTCAGATAGTTGTCGTAGAGGACCTGATGGATGAAGCCCGTACGGCCCGTCCATTCGTCCTGTTCCTGGGGCTCGGAGAGCGCCAGATGCCATTCGAAGTTGTCGTTCTCGGCCTGGATCGAGTCGAAATCCTCGACGTAGAAGGCCTCCCGCAGGCTGCGGGCACCGTACCAGAAGCTCACCTTGCGCTTCGTGTGGAGGCGCTTGAACTGGTCGAAGATGTGCGATCGCATCGGGGCCATGCCGGCGCCGCCGCCGATGAAGATCATCTCGTTGTCCGTGTCCTTCGCGAAGAACTCGCCGAAGGGGCCCGAGATGGTCACCTCGTCTCCCGGCTTCAGGCTGAAGAGGTAGGAGGACATCTGCCCCGGCGGCACGTCGGGCATCCGAGGCGGCGGTGAGGCGATCCGCACGTTCAGCATGATGATCCCGTGCTCTTCCGGGTAGTTCGCCATCGAGTAGGCACGGCTGATCGGCTCGTCGACCTTCGATACGTAGCGCCAGACGTCGAAGTGATCCCAGTCGCCGTGGTACTCCTCGTCGATGTCGAAGTCCTTGTACGCCACCTCATGGGGCGGGCACTCGATCTGGATGTAGCCCCCCGCACGGAAGGGAACGTCGTCGCCCTCGGGCAGCTCGAGTACGAGCTCCTTGATGAAGGTCGCCACGTTGTCGTTCGAGCGAACCTTGCACTTCCAGCGGCGGACCTCGAAGATCTCGGCCGGGATCTCGATCTCCATGTCCTGCTTGACCTTGACCTGGCAGGAGAGTCGAACGCCCTCTCGCGCGTCGCCGCGATTGATGTGACCGGTCTCGGTCGGCAGGATCGAGCCGCCCCCTTCGAGCACGGTCACCCGGCAGACACCGCAGGTGCCCTGCCCGCCGCAGGCCGAGGGGATGAAGATCTGGTTGTCGGCGAGCGTGTTGAGCAACGTCGAGCCGGCGGACGCGGTGACGGCCTTGTCGTCGTCTCCGTTGATGAGGATCTTCACGTCGCCGCTCGGAACGAGTCGGGCCCGCGCCGCCATCAGGATCAGGACGAGAGCGAGGATGACGACCGTGAAGCCGGCCACGCCGAAGAGGATGGTTTCGATCATCGAAGAGAGCTCCCGGGCCGGATCAGAGCTGGATGCCGGCGAAGGCCATGAAGCCGACGGACATCAGGCCCACGGTGATGAACGTGATGCCGAGACCGCGCAGTGGGCCCGGCACGTTGCTGTATCGCATTTTCTCGCGAATCGCGGCCAGAGCGACGACGGCCAGGGCCCAGCCGATGCCCGATCCGGCACCGAAGACGGTCGCCTCGCCGAAAGTGTAGTCCCGCTCCTGCATGAAGAGCGACGCGCCGAGGATCGCGCAGTTGACGGCGATCAGCGGCAGGAAGACGCCGAGCGCGTTGTAGAGCTCCGGGGAGTAGCGGTCCAACGTCATCTCGACGATCTGAACCGTCGCCGCAATCGTCGCGATCAACGTCAGGAAGCTCAGGAAGCCGAGATCCACGTTGCCGAGCCCGGCCCACTCGAGCGCCCCCGGCTTCAGCAACAGACCATTCAGGATCTGGTTCAGCGGGACCGTGATGCCGAGAACGAAAATGACGGCGAAGCCCAGTCCGATCGCGGTTTCGACCTTCTTGGAGACGGCCAGGAAGGAGCACATCCCCAGGAAGAAGGCCAGGGCCATGTTCTCAACGAAGATGGCCTTCGTTGCCAAGCTCAAGTAGTGCTCCAACGGAGTACTCCTCTTCTATTTGCTCGGGCTTCCAGGACCGGACGGCCCAGATGAAGCAGCCGATGAGAAAGAAGGCGGCCGGTGCCAGCAGCATCAGCCCGTTCGGGACGTACCAGCCGCCGTTGTTGACGGTCTCCAGGATCGTGTAGCCGAAGAGCGATCCCGAGCCGAGCAGCTCGCGGAAGAAGGCCACGGCCATCAGGACGACCGAGTAGCCGAGTCCGTTTCCGACGCCGTCGATGAAGGAGAGCAGCGGAGGATTCTGCATCGCGAAGGCCTCGGCGCGACCCATGATGATGCAGTTCGTGATGATCAGGCCCACGAAGACCGAGAGCTGCTTGCTGATGTCGTAGACGAAGGCCTTCAGGACCTGGTCGGTGATGATCACGAGCGAGGCGATGATCGTGAGCTGGACGATGATCCGGATGCTCGAGGGGATCCGCTTGCGGATCAAAGAGACCGAGAAGTTCGAGAAGGCCGCAACCGCCACCACCGCGGCGCACATCACGAGCGCCGTCTTCATCTGGGTCGTCACCGCGAGGGCGGAGCAGATGCCCAGGACCTGGAGGGCGATCGGGTTGTTGTTGAAAAGCGGATCGATGAGCGCTTCTCGAGTCGTCGTGTCGGCCATCCTGCGTCTTCCTCTAGATCTCGGTCCGGGCGCCATGGTCCGCCCGGTAGCTCGTCAGATAGGGACCGTAGCCGTTCTCTCCGAGCCAGAACTGCACCAGTGCGGTCACCCCGCGGCTGGTGATCGTGGCGCCCGAGAGGCCATCCACCTGATGGGGATCCTTCGCGGGCGGCCCTGCCGAGCCCTTCTTGACCCGGATCACCGGGTTGCCCCGCTCGTTGAAGATCTTGCGTCCGGGCCAGAGGGCCTTCCAGCGCGGGTTGTCGACCTCACCGCCGAGACCCGGGGTTTCGCCGTGCTCGTAGAAGGTGATGCCGACGACCGTATTCGCGTCGGGGGCCAGGGCGATGTAGCCGTAGAGCGTCGACCACAGGCCCTTGCCCTCGATCGGGAAGATCATCGCCTGCAGCTCGCCTTCCTCGACGACGTCGAAGACCAGCGCATGCTCGGGGAGTCGTCGAACCTGCGCCGCGTTCTTCGGGGCCGGCACGCTTCGCTCCGGATCGGACATCGCAGCCTGCTGGTCGAACTCCGCGGGCGCGAGGTCCGGCGCCAGCTCGCCGTTCGAGCGATCGATCACCTTTGGCCGGACGTTCTGCTCGAAGAGGCGGGCCACCTCCTCGGCCGAGATGCTCTGACCCTCCTCGATCAATCCCGCGACGGTGAGGACCTTCTTCTGTCGATCGAGAACGGCGTTGGCGTTCTGGAGCGGCTTCAGGCTCACGGCGGCGCTTGCCACCAGAAGGGCACAGACGAGACAGACCGCCAAGGCGAATCGGATGATGTAGCCGACACTATATTGCATGGCGTGCGGCCCTCCTGCGGATGTTCGCCTGGACGAAGAAGTGGTCGATCAGGGGCGCGAACATGTTCATGAACAGGATCGCGAGCATCATACCTTCGGGATAGGCGGGGTTCACGACGCGGATCAGGATCACGAGGACGCCGATCATCGCCCCGTAGATCAGCTTGCCGGGGTTCGTGAAGGCCGAGGAGACGGGATCGGTCGCCATGAAGACGGTTCCGAAGGCCCAGCCCCCGAGCACCACGTGCCAGTACCAGGGCACCCCGAACATCGGATTCGTCTCGGAGCCGACGATGTTCAGGAAGCCGGCCATCGCGATCGTCCCGAAGAGCACAC
>CAYWGW010000184.1:0-4771 GCA_964457385.1 uncultured Spirochaetaceae bacterium | reverse complement strand
CACCCCCGCCATGGTCCGCCAGGAGCCGATCCCGGTCCACAGCAGCAACGCCGCCCCGATCAGGCAGGCCAGCGCCGAGGTCTCGCCCATCGACCCCGGGACGAAGCCTACGAAGGCGTTCGTCCAGCTCGCATTCGCGAGCGCGGTCTCGCCCGAGACGGCAGCCTGCGAGAGCCAGGTCGCCCCGGAAAAGGAGTCGACGGCTTCGAAGTCCGCCGCGATCCAGGGTGCGTCGCCGCTCATGTAGGCGGGGTAGGCGAAGAAGAGGAAGGCCCGCGCCGTCAGCGCCGGGTTCAGGAAGTTCATTCCCGTGCCGCCGAAGATCTCCTTGGCGAAGATGATTCCGAAGGCCGTACCGACCACGACCATCCAGAGCGGGATCGTCGGCGGCAGCGTCAGCGGGATCAGCATCCCGGTGACGAGAAAGCCCTCGTTGATCTCGTGCTTGCGGATCATCGCGACGAGAGGCTCGACGATCCCACCGGTCGCCATCGAGGCGATCAGGATCGGCAAGAAGTGGAGCGCCCCGTAGAGCACGCAGGCGATCGGGTTCTTGAAGTCGAAGGGGAGGCCCGCAGTCTGATAGAGCCAGGCCTGCCAGCTGTCCAGGGGCACCGCGCCGTTGGCGATGGCGAGATGGGCCTGGTAGCCCGTGTTGTACATCGCCATCAGGATTGCCGGTACGAGGGCGATCACGACGGTGATCATCAGGCGCTTGTTGTCGAGGCCGTCGCGCACGTGGGAGGCCGTCCGTGTGACCTCACCGGGCGTGAAGAGGCCCGTGAACTGAGCCTCCCAGAGCGGATAGAAGAACTCGAGCTTGCCGCCCTTCTCGAAATGATGCTTGACGTTGAGGTGCAAGTCCTTGAGGAACTGCATGGACCCTCAGCCCTCCTTCTCGATCGTGTCGAGGTTCTTCCGAAGCAGCGGGCCGTAGTTGATCTTTCCCGGACAGACGTAGGTGCAGAGCGCGAGGTCTTCCTCGTCCAGCTCGAGGATGCCGAGCTGCTCGGCCCGCTCGACGTCGCCCACGATCAACGCGCGCAGCAGGAAGGTCGGCATCAGATCCATCGGCATGACCTTTTCGTAGAGCCCGATCGGAACCATCGCGCGCTGGGATCCGTTTGTGCTCGTCGTGAAGCGGTATCGCCTGGGGGCGAAGAGCTTCGAGAGGTAGATTCCCGTCACGGAGAATAGATTCGCGCCCGGCGAGAGCCAGCCGAGAAAGACGTTCTCGCGATCTTCTTCGAGCAGGCTGATCTGGCGATCGTAGCGTCCCATGAAGTCGAAGATGTCGCCGTGGGTGCGCTTCCCCGAGAGAACCGAGCCCGAGATGGAGCGGATCTCACGGTCGCCGAGGTCGCCCGCCGCCTGCTCGAGATCCGAGGCGATGATCTCGCTGACGCACGCGCCGATTCGGGATCGCTCGAGACGCGGGTCGGCGACGACGGGTCCCCCGATGGCGATCACGCGCGAGACGTCGAGGCGACCGGTGCGGGCGAGGTGGCCGATGGCCGCGACGTCGGGATAGCCGATGTGCCAGACCGTGCGGGTGCGACCTGCCGGAAGCAGGGTGTGGATGTGGACGCCGACCGTGCCCGACGGATGCGGTCCGGCGAAACGCTCGATCCGGACGCCCTCGGGTGCCTTGTCCCCGATCTCCGAATGCTCGCCGACACACAGGAAGGTCGGTCCGTCGCAGAGTCGGGCGACCAGGCTCGTGCCGAGCCTGAAATCGTCCATCCGATCCGCGAGCGCGACCTCCGGCAGGGGAGCGAGCGGATGGGTATCGGTCGCCGTGATGAAGATCCCTGCGGGCTCGCTCTCGGGGGAGGGCACCTTGCTGAAGGGACGCTGTCGCAGGGCCGTCCAGAGGCCGGACTCGACGAGCAGGGCGCGGATCTGATCCCGGGAGAGCGACTCGGGCGCGGATCCGGAATGGCTCTCGAAGGAGGCGAACTCGTCTTCGCCCGGCTCGCCACTTCGCTCTCCGTCGGAGAGGTCGATCACCAGCGATTGGAATGCGCGCTTCGCGCCGCGATGGATCGCGATCACGCGCCCCGCGCCGGGCGCGGTATGAAAGACGCCCGGCTGCTTGCGATCCTCGAAGAGGACCTGGCCGCGCTTCACGGTCTGTCCCTCTTCGACGTGCATGCGCGGCTTCATGCCCGGGAAGTCGTCTCCGAGCACCGCGACGCGTGTGCAGGGGGACGTGCCTCGCACCACCTGGATCGGCTTCCCCGAGATGGGGAGGTCGAGGCCCTTCTCGATCTTGTGGAGTGACATGATTGCTCTTGGTCATCGCTGGGGCGGAGCCGGGCCGAGCCCGTCTTCGCCGCGGCCTTGTTCTGAGGATGAAGGTCGACTGAAATCCCCACGGACTGCGCCCCTCGACGCAACCCCACCGCCCGCGCTTCCGGTCGTGGCCCCCTGCGATGGGCCGACCGCCCCGGAAGTCGGCGATCTCGAAAGGGTATGGCGATCTGGATCGCGGCAGAGGGTAGGGGCCCGCCGGGGTTCTTTCAACCGATTCCGCGACCCGTCCGCGGCGCCCCATGCCCCGGCCTCAGCGTCCCCATCGGCCCGCCTTCGGGGTGGGTCGAGGCCTGATCTGCCGAGATGAAACGTGTTAGGCGTATTGGGCTCGGTTGCCCGCGGGCAGCACCGATTGCTTCAAATCGATGACGAAATCAAAACGCCGTATGATACGATAGAAAGATGATTTGCGAGATGCAACGAATTCCTGCATCGATCGGAGGTCGTATGAGAGAGCCCAACCGGATTCCCACGGCGCGCGAGCTGATGGCGAAGCGGCTGCTCACCCTACGGCCTGAGCAGACGGTTCACGAAGCGATGGCCCAGTTGCTGCGATGGCGTGTTTCGGGGGCGCCGGTCGTCGACGCGAGCGGCCAACTGATCGGCGTGCTCTCGGAGCTGGATTGCCTGCGGCTGCTCGCGTCCGACGCGTTCTACGTCGAGTTCGAGGAGGAGGGCGCCCTGGTCGTGGATTGCATGACGCGTGGTGGGCGGGCGATCCCGCCGGATCTCGGGATCTACGCCATGGCACACTACTTCCTGACCAGCCCGATCCGTCGCCTGCCCGTCGTGGAGGAGGGCAGGCTGATCGGTCAGGTGAGCCGCCGGGACGTGCTCCGGGGCATGGACGCCCTGAGCCGCCGACGCTGGATCCGCAAGCGATTCCCCGACTACCTCTCGCCCTCCGAGAGCTCGGGTCCGCGCCGCGCCCGGCTGTAGCGGCCGCCGGCGGCCGGGCTTCGCGCCCGCCTCGAATCGCCGCCCTGGGACGACTGCTCGGGGCTGATGCGCGGGACTACTGCAGGATCTCTTCGGCGGGCACGCCCGCGCGCGCCTGCTCGGCCATCCGCGCGCCGAGGGCAGCCAGCTGCTCGCCCGAGCCACCGAGCGTCATCGCGACGTGCTTGAGCCGCAGATAGAAGCGATGGATCGGATAGTCGACATCGGCTCCGATTCCGCCATGAAGGTGCTGCGCGGTGTGCGAGACCCGATGGCCGCCCATGCAGGCCCACCACTTCGCCACCGCCGCGGCCTTTTCGTCCGCCTCGCCGTGATCGATCCGCCAGGCCGCCTGCCACATGGTCGAGCGCATGGCCTCGACGTCGATGTAGGCGTCGGCGGCGCGCAGGGAGACGCCCTGGAAGCTGCCGATCTCGCGTCCGAACTGCTTGCGCGTACTGGTGTACTGCGCGGTCTGTTTGAGTGCTTCGTCCGAGGCGCCCACCGCGATCGCGGCCAGGGCGACGGCCGCCCGGGGCTCGAGCCAATCGAGGACGGCTTCGCCCTTTCCCGGCGCCGCGAAGACGTCGTCCCCGGAGACGCGGACGCCGTCGAGTCGCAGCAGGTACTGTCGTTCGTGCGCCGTCGTCTGCTGGCGCTCGAGAGTCACGCCGGCCGCGTCCGGTGAAACCAGGAAGAGTCCGAGCCCTGCTTCACCCGAGGCCGGCACGAGGATCTTCTCGGCGGCCGCCGCGTAGGGGACGCAGACCTTCTCGCCCCGGAGCTCGAATCCGTCTCCCTCTGCGGTCGCCTGCGTTCTCGCGCGGCGCGAGAGTGCCGGGTCGCCGATTTCGAAGAGCGCCGCCGTGAGCACGCTCTGGCCGGAGACGACCCGGGGCAAGAGCGCCTGCTTCAGGCGCTCGCTGCCGAACTCCTGGATCGGCAGCGCGCTGTACACGATCGACTCCAGCAGCGGAATCGGAGCGAGATTGCGACCGGCCTCCTCCAGCATCAGGCAGAGCGCGAAGAATCCGAAGCCCTGTCCGCCGAGCGCCTCTGCGATCGGAAGCCCGATCAGGTTCGAGTCGGCCAGGCTCTGCCAGAGCCGGGCGTCGTAGCCCGGCCCCTGCTCGTCGGCCTCCACCTCGCGCATGCGGTCGAAGCTGGTGGCGTCGGCGAGGATATGACCCGCGAGCTCCTTGGCCGCCTGCTGCTCTTCGCTGAGTTCGAAGTCCATCTCTATTTCATCCTGTTCCGGACCCGTCCCGGACCCGTGCCGGGCCGGCGGTCGTGTTAGCGGGGGACCCGGGGCATGCGCAGGCCGGCCATCGAGACGATCTCGCGCTGGATCTCGTTCACGCCGCCGCCGAAGGTGTTGATCGTCGAGACGCGGGCCTCCGCCTCGATCTCGCCCTGGATCTGGGCGGCGACCGACCCGGGCCGCAGGATCGCGGCGGCGCCGAGGATCTCCTGCAGCAGCCGGTAGACCTCGAGCACCGACTCCGTGCCGTAGACC
>CAYWGW010000183.1:0-8346 GCA_964457385.1 uncultured Spirochaetaceae bacterium | reverse complement strand
CGAGTGCGAGAGTCTCCCGCCATCCGGCGGGCCCACGGCTTCGGGAGGCGAGCGAAGCGAGACAGGCCGTCCGCGAGCCGAGGCTGGCTGTCTCAATGGTGGGCGGGAAGGGCCCGGAAGAATGTAGAAGGGAATCGCCGTGCAGGGCTGAGGCGGAACACCGGGCGTCTGCGGCGCCCGCATCGGCCTGAAGATCGGCGGACGGCGCTCAGTTCTGGGACTGGGACTGGCGCGCCGACGCCTTTGGGAGACGCTCGCGGAGGGAGTCGATCGGCGGCTCGAGGTACTCGTCGTGGATCGCCTCGCAGAGCCGCGAGGCCTCGCCGACGATCCAGGTCAGGGTCTCGTGCAGCCCCAGCCGTCGGACCTCGTCGATGTCCATCTGGAGAATCGAGCCCCGGAGTTTCTCGAGCGCCTCCCAGGACGGGCTCCCGCTGACCAGGGGCGCGCTTTCGTGGAGGCGCACGAGCAGTCCGCGCGCGCGATCGAGGTTGTGGAGCACGGAGCGCGGAAAAGTCCGGTCGAAGAGCAGGAACTGCGCGACCGCCGGTCCGCTGAGCACGTTCGTCGCACGCTTGAAGAAGGGCTCGTAGGCCGAGCAGGAACGCAGGATCGCGAGCCACTGTGCCGCGTCGAGCGGAGACTCCTCGCCCTTCTCCAGATCGCGTAGGGCATGGTGTCGCACGTCCAGGATGCGAGCCGTCTGGCCCACCCGCTCGATCGCGCGCCCGAGCTTCATGAAGGTGAAGGGATCCTCGTGGAGCATCGTGCTGTAGCAGATGCCGTGGAACATCATGCACTGGGAGCAGAGCCGATCGTAGAAGGCGTCCCGCTCCCGCTCGTAGAGGCGGCGGGCCGAGCGGCTGTTCAGCCACAGCCAGGCCTCGTTCACCGCCTCCCACATCTCGACGCTCATCACCTCACGAATCGTGCGCGCGTTCTCCCGCACCGCTCGAGAGGAGCTGTAGAGCGAGAAGGGATGACCGGCGTCCCACACCAGATAGTCCTGGACGACCTCGCCGTCCTCGATCCGATCCGGGCCTATGCGCTCGAGAAAGTCCTCCTCCTGCCCGACCACCACGATCAGGGGCCGCCAACGCTCGGCGCCGTCGAGGTCCACGTCGAGACTGAAGCTGGAGGTCACCTCGAGCAGGCGCGACCACGTGTCCACCCGCTCCAAATAACGGGTGAGCCAGAAGCAGGAGTCGGCGACGCGCGAGATCATTCGGGCCTTCCCACCACCCAGGTATCCTTGGAGCCGCCACCCTGGCTCGAGTTGACGACGTAGGACCCCTTGCGCAGCGCGACCCGGGTCAGTCCACCCGGCAGCACCCAGCTGCGGTCCCCGGTCACGATGAAGGGGCGCAGATCCACGCGCCGCGGCTCGACCCCCTTCGCGGTCCAGGTCGGGCAGCTCGAGAGCTCGATGCGCGGCTGGGCGATGTAGTTGCGGGCATTGGCCTCGATCAGCGGCGCGAACTCCCGGATCTCCCGCTTCGACGCCGAGGGACCCATCAGCATCCCGTAGCCACCGGCCTCGTTCACCGGCTTCACCACCAGCTCGTCGAGATGCTCGAGCACGTAGCGACGATCGTCCTCGCGCGCGCAGACGTAGGTCTTCACCTGGGGCAGGATCGGCTCCTCACTCAGGTAGAAGCGGATCATGTCGGGCACGAAGGGGTAGATGCCCTTGTCGTCGGCCACTCCGTTGCCCACGGCGTTCACGATCGCGACGTGGCCGGCCGCCCAGGCGCCGATCAGGCCCGGCACCCCGAGCAGGCTGTCCTTGCGGAAGAACTCGGGATCGAGAAAGTCGTCGTCGATGCGCCGGTAGATCACGTCGATCGGCGCCGGGCCGTGGGTCGTCTTGGCGTAGACCCGGGCATCCTCGACGAAGAGGTCGCTGCCCTGAACGAGCTCGCAGCCGATCCGTCGGGCGAGATAGCTGTGCTCGAAGTAGGCCGAGTTGAGTGGACCGGGCGTGAGCACCACCATCCCGCGGGTGCCGCCCTCGCCAGGGGCGACGGCGTTCATCGCCTCCCGCAACTTATGCGGATAGCTCTCGACCGCCGCCACGGATTCGTTCCGGAAGATCCCCGGATAGGTCTTCTTCATCGTCTCCCGGTTCTCGAGCACGTAGGACACGCCGGAGGGCACGCGTACGTTGTCCTCGAGCACGGTGAAGCGGCCCTCGCCGTCGCGAATCAGATCGACTCCCGCGATGTGGACCCAGACGTCCTTCGGCGGTCGGATCCCCTGAAGCTGGGGCCGGTAGCCCTTGGACCCCTCGACCAGATGGCGTGGAATCACGTCCTCCCGCAGGATCCGCCCCGCGCCGTAGACGTCGGCAAGAAAAAGGTTCAGCGCCCGGATCCGCTGCTCGAGGCCCTGCTCCACCCGCTGCCACTCGCTGGCGGCGATCACCCTGGGAATCAGGTCGAAGGGAAAGATGCGCTCGGTGCTCTCGTTGCCCTGGTAGAGCGTGAATGTGATGCCCCCGCGCAGGAAGGTCGCATCGGCGAGGCGCTTGAGCCGCCGGAAGTCCGCCCGCTTGAGCTCGTCGAGCCGCTCGACGATGCCCGCCACCGCGCCATGCGGCTGCCCGCTCTCCGAAAAGAACTCGTCGAACGTACCCGGAAGCCGCTGATAGCCCTCGAAGAGGGCTTTTCCAGAACCCGAGGCAATCGGCATGCGCTTCACCGAGCCGATGATAACGCCCCGGGCCCCGAGTGCCTCCAGCCAGCATGCCCGAAAGCCCGAACGTCCGGAGTCCGGATGCGGTCGGGCTGTTTCCAGCACCATCGGGCCTGCTCCAGCTCGTCCGAGGGACCGACAGGCCCTCGAGGCGATCCTGCGGACGCTCGCCTGCGCGACGCCGAGGATCGGATACCTTCCCGGTCGACGTGAATCCGAGCCCCTCGTCACTCAGCGAACAGATCGCCCTCTCCTTCGACGGACAGGCGTCCCCCGTAATCTGCCTGCAAGGCGAGCTCGACGGCCAGCCGCCGCTGCTGAACTCGACCTGGGGACTCGGCTGGTATCCCGACAATCAACGCGCTGCCTCGATCCTGAAGGATCTCGACCTGCCCCAGGGCGCCACGCTCTCGGGCTTCATCGAACGGGGAGGCCAGGTCCGCTCGAGCCTCTTCATGGGGCAGGCGCACGGCCCCGGTCCGCGTGGGACCCAGGGCGACGCCCAGCCCTTCGTCAAGGCCTACGCCGGCCGCCAATGGCTCTTCACCAGCGTCGGTGAAATCTCGGCCGACGTGAAGAGCGAGCTTTCCCTCGGAGACTCCTTCGACATCGCCCCGATCGGCCGCACGCCGGGCGAGCACGCCTTCAGCTGGATCATCGCGCGCGTCCGCAGCCGAGCCTGCAAGACGATCGACGGGTTCGGCTGGATCGAAATGCAGAACCTGCTGCGGCAGCTGAACGGATACGGCGCCGCGAGCTTCCTGATCTCGGACGGCATCGACCTCGTCGCCTATCGGGACGCTTCGGAGACGACGCCCCTGCATTGGACCCGGCTCGTCCCGCCGCACGAAAGCACCGAGCTGCTGGGCCGCACCTTCGCCGTCGACTACGACAGCCCGATGGATGTCTCGCGCACGCTGCTCGCCTTCTCGACACTGCCGATGCGCGGCGCGCACTGGACGCCGATGGAGCCCGGAGAGCTGCGCGTGGTCCGTCGCGGACTCTCGGTCTGGAGCAGCCATCCGGCCGGAATGGAGGAGCACGTCTTCGCCCTCATCGGCTCCGCGCGTCCCGCCGCCGGCCCGGATCCCGCGACGACCCATCTGACCGGCGAGCAACAGCAGCACTCCTTCGCACCCTCGCTCCAGCGCGAGGTGTCCGCTGCGCCCGAGCGGGCAACGCTCTCGGTCGTGCACGAGACTCGCTACCGCTACGAGCAACCGGTGGAGCGAAGCTCCCATCGCTTCTGTCTCCGGCCCGTCGGCGATGAGCGGCAGGCGATCCTGGAGCACTCCCTGGACGTCTCCGTCGATGGGCTGAGTCGAGACTTCGAGGACGTCTTCGGCAATCAGGCGACGATTCTCGAAGTGACGACGCCCTTCCAGGAGATGACGATCTCGAGTCGCTCCGTCCTACGGGTCGAGGGAGTCCTGGCCTCCCACCTGAAATCGCCCCTGCGCCGCGACCAGATCCCGCTGGTCTGGATGCCCTGGCAGCGTCAGATGATGCAGGCCTACCTGA
Source organism: uncultured Spirochaetaceae bacterium (assembly GCA_964457385.1). Classification (GTDB taxonomy): domain Bacteria; phylum Myxococcota_A; class UBA9160; order UBA9160; family UBA4427; genus UBA4427. Next base: position 4,131 of record CAYWGW010000183.1, on the reverse strand, counting down.
TGCCGCCCGAGCTACCCGAGCCCGAGCTCCGAGAGCTCTCGGAGTTCGGGATGAGCTTCGTCGAGCGCAACGACTACGACCTCGTCGAGACGCTGCTCGACCTGAATCGCACGATCTACCGCGACTTCGTCTACGTCCCCGGATCGACCACGATCGAGACGACGCCCTTCCAGGTCTACGCTCAACGTCGGGGCGTCTGCCAGGACTTCGCGAACATCCTGATCTGCATCGCGCGCCTGCTCGGCGTGCCCGCGCGCTACCGCGTCGGCTACATCTACACCGGCGGCAGCTACGAGAACAAGATCCAATCCGACGCCTCCCACGCCTGGGCCGAGCTCTACCTCCCCTGGACCGGCTGGTTCGGCTTCGACCCCACCAACGGCTGCCTCGCGGGCTCGGACCACGTCCGCATCGCCTGCGGACGACAGTTCCGCGACGCCGCCCCGACCACCGGCACCATCTATCGAGGGGGCGGCCTCGAGACGCTCGAGATCAACGTTCGGGTGGAGCGTCTCGCGGACGACGAGACGATTCCGGCCTGAGGGCGTTCGGCGCAGGCCCTCACGCAGGGAACGGGGACTCAGGGCGCCTGAACCCGCGGGCGGAGGGCCGGGCTCTCGGGCAGGCCGAATGCTGATTCGAGCTCCCCGAGTCGGCGGCTTCCCTTGACCGAGTACTCGCCGATCCCCCGTGCGACACGCAGACGGTCGAGCTGCAGACTCCAACGTTCCGCCGGCAGCTCGCCGCGGGTCACCGCCCGCAGCAGCGCGTCCTTCGCGGTCTCGTAGGCCCCGAGCAGTCCGACGGCGGCGGTGCCTGGCTCCTCCTCCGCGATCTCCACGTCCCCTGCAGCTTCACTCCGAAGTGTCGGGTCCGTTCCCTCCACCCGAGCGAGTACCTCGCTCTCGAAGCGTTCGATCGCCTCGCGCGCGGCACCCGCCGGAAGCGACTCGCCGCGCAGGCCGGCGAGCTCCACGGCGCGCTCCGCGAGCTCGGCCTGGTCGCCCGAAGCGCGCAGCGCCAGCGCCTTCGCAGCGAGCAGATCCTCGGGCAGTTCGCCTCGGCCGACCTGGGCGGTGAAACGCGACACCGCCGTGTGCAAGCCCTGGAGCGCGATCCGCTGCAGAGCGATCTCCGGCTGGACCTCCGGGCCTCGCGTGAGTGCGCTGCACGCCATCCGACGCGCGAGATCACCCGTATGCCCGAGTTCCCGCGCCAGCGCGGCCAGGGCGAGGTCGGGAGTTCCAACGACATTCTGATCCAGAAAACGCGGCGTGGACTCGTCTTCCTCGCGAGAGCGAAATCGGGCTGCGAGCAGCCGCACGAGCCGTCCCCGCAGAGGCCAGACGATCGCGACGCCGAGCAGGAAGAGGCCTACTCCACCGAGCAACCCCGTCGCGATGGCGAGAGGTCCCATGGCTTCCGATCGTATCTCGTCTCCCCGCGCGCAGCCGCGGTGCGCGAAGTGCCGGGCAGCCGGTCCTTCGCGTCGGTCCGGGCTACACGGTCGGCGTCGCGGGCGCCATCGGTGGCGGGGACGCGGGCGCCAGCGGCCCACGCGCCAGCCGAACCAGCAGGAGCAGGCCGGGCACCGCCAGCAGCGTCGTCACGGCAAAAAACGAAGCCCAGGAGAGCTGGGCGGCGAGCCAGCCGCCCCCGGACGACATCACGGTCCGCCCCCCGGCCATCAAGGAGGTGAGGAGCGCATACTGCGTCGCCGTCGCGCCGCCGCGCGCGAGATTCGAGAGCAGGGCGACGAAGGCCGCGGACGCGAGGCCACCCGCGAAGGCATCGGTCGCGATCGCCAGCGCGAGCATGCCGAAGTCGCGTCCGATCATCGCCAGTCCAGAAAACATCAGGTTCGTCACGGCCTGCAGGATCCCGCCCCAGGCGAGCGCACGCACCAGTCCCGTCCGTGCGACGAAGACCCCGCCCACCAGCACGCCGGCGAGATTCGCGACGACGCCGACCACGTTGCTCGCGCTCGCGATCTCGACCCCCGTGAAGCCGAGGTCCACGTAGAAGGGGTTCGCCATCACGCCGGCGATCGCGTCGCCGAACTTGTAGAGCAGCGCAAACGCGAGGATCGCGCCCCATTGGCTGCGGGCCGTGAAGGTCCGGAGCGGCGCGAGAGCGAAGCGATCGAAGGCCCGGGAGATCGCTCCGGAACGCGAGTCGGGCGCGGATTGACCGAAAACCGATGGCTCCGCCAGGGGCGGCGGCCGAGGGCCGATCCAGACGCCCACCGCGCCCAGCACGACGAGCGCCGCGATCGCCCCGAATACGAAGGACCAGCCCAGGAAGTCCGAGAGCGCGATCGCCCCAGCACCCGATACGATCATCCCCACCCGGTAGCCGGCCTGGGTGGCCGCCGCCCCCGCACCCTGCTCGTGCTCCTCGAGCACCTCGATCCGATAGGCGTCGATCGCGATATCCTGGCTGGCGGAGCAGAAGGCTACCGTCAGCGCGAAGGCCGCCGTGACCAGCGGCGCCGAGGCCGGATCGACCGTGCCGAGGCCGAGGATCGCAGCCACGAGTCCCGCCTGCGTGACGAGCGCCCACGCCCGGCGGCGACCGAGCCACACCTCGACGACCGGGATCGGCAGATGGTCCAGCACCGGCGCCCACAGGAACTTCAACGCATAGGGCAGGCCGACCAGCGCAAAGAGCCCGATCGAGGTCTTGTCGACCCCAGCGCGCGCCAGCCGATAGGTCAAGGTCGAAGCCGTGAGTAGCAGCGGCAGCCCGCTCGAGAACCCCATCAACGCGATCGCGATGAGACGCCGATCCGTGTAGAGCGAGAGCCCGGCTCGTTCCGGGACCCTCCGTGACCGGGCATCGCCCGCAGCGGGCTCCCGCCGTTCGAGCGGGCCCGCTTCGGTCGGGGCCGATTCAACCGGGCCTGATTCAGCCGGGATGACGCGATCTCTCGTCGACATCGACGATCCCCCGATCCGCTCCCGCCACCGCCGCAGCAAGGCTCGAGGGGAAGGGCGCGAGACGGCCGAAAATCTCATGGAAGCCCTGCTGCCAGGCTTCTCGCAGAGTCTGGTAGTAGGGTGTGTCCGCTTCGATCCGGACCTGCGAGGCGATCCGCAGCTCGTCCCGGGCGTAGATCGCGAAGTCGAAGGGCAGCCCGACCGTGATGTTCGATCGGACGGTCGCGTCGAGGGAGACCAGCGCGAGGCGAGCGGCCTCGCCCAGGGCGAGCGGGCTCCGAACCAGTCGATCGAGGATCGGCTTCCCGTATTTGGTCTCGCCGATCTGAAGGTAGGGGGTCTCGTCCGAGGCGCCGATGTAGTTGCCCTGGGGATACACGAGCAGCATGTCGGGCTTCCGCCCGCGGATCTGGCCACCGATGATCAGCGTGACCTCACCGGAGGCGCCGCTGCGGACCAGCGCCGGACCGTGCTTCTCCTGGATTTGACGACTCAGCCGCCCCACGTACTCCGCCGCCTCGAAGAGGTACCGGACCGAAAGCAGGGATTCTCCGTTGGGCGCCCGATCGAGGTCGCGACCGATCTGATCGATCAGCTCACGGGTCGTCGCGAGACTCCCAGCCGTCAGCAAGACGAACACGCGGTCGTCCGCCGGCTGGAAGACGTGCAGCTTGCGGTAGCTCGTCACGTAGTCGACGCCTGCGTTGGTGCGGCTGTCGGCCGCGAAGACGATGCCGTCCTCCACCCGGATGGCGAGGCAGTAGGTCACGACGGCTCCCCGACCTCGCCCCTCGAGGCCCAGCGCAGGTCGAGGAGATGCGGGAAATGCGGATGCGGTTCGACCCGGATCGGGTCGAAGAAACCCTGGCGATGTCCACGGTGCTCGAAGCGAGCGAGCCGACGGCTCTCGGCGGCCGCCGCGTTGATCGGTCGGACCTCCGAGGCCCGTCCGCCCGGATGCACGACGTGATAGGTACAGCCGGCGACGCTACGGCCGTTCCAGGCGTCGTACAGGTCGATGTGGAGCGGCGCGTGGACGCCGATCCTCGGATGCAGACAATGGGGCGGCTGCCAGGCGCGATAGCGGATGCCCGCCACGAACTCGCCGTTCGTCGCCGTCGGACGCATCGGCACCTCGAAGCCGTTGCAGATCACCTTGTAGCGCTCCTCGATGAACCCGAAGGCCTTGACC
>CAYWGW010000182.1:0-8346 GCA_964457385.1 uncultured Spirochaetaceae bacterium | reverse complement strand
AAAATTATTACACAATAGTTCTTCTTCTGTTTCTTCGTCAACCGTTGTAATATTTATTGAGTTACTATTTGATGAAATATTTCCTGCCTCGTCCTCGGCATTAACATAGAAGTTGTAGTTAGTGCCGGGATTAAGGCTTGATATTATTGCTGAATTGCCGGTTGAGATGGATTCAAAAGCCCCGAGAAGCTGTTGTCGCTGTGCCATGAGGTTCCGAAGAACGCCCGCTCCCCCTTCGGTTTGAGCACGCGGATCACTTCCGGATGGCTCTCCATACCCAGCGCGATCGGGTGGACGTCGGGCTCGCCGAAGAGCCGGGCGACCCCGATCTGGGCCTCTCGGCTGAGCTTCTGGTCCCGGATGCAGAGCACGCCGTAGCGATGGAAGCGGTCGAGCAGGGCCACCCGTGTCTCGCCGACGAGTGGTTGCCCGAGGTCCAGACCGTGGATCTCCGCTCCCAGCGCCCCACTCAGCTCCCGGACCCGGAATCCGTTCTCCATCGATGGCTCCACTCTGGTCTCTATTCAACGGGTCCCCGCGTCGTCCCGGGTGCCGGGGCGGGCGGGCGTCGCCCCGAAGCGTCTCGAGAGCGTAGTCCACGCACGCTGCGGTCCGCGAGTGCGCGCTCCTGACGGCCGACGCCAACGCGGACGCCGAAGCCGACCCCGGCGTCTGCTCCAGAGCATCGCGAGATCGGGGCCGATGCGCAGCGGCTCGACTCGGGACGGGTGGCGGTCTCCTCGATGTTCCCCGCGAATCCCCGGTCCTGACTCCATGGAGGTGAAATTTGTTCTCGAGCCTGATCTTCATGTTATGCTCGCCGCCGCTCTGTGACCACCAGGCTGGGTTGCGTCCGGAGCGAGCGCGGGGGACGCGCGTGAGGGGCACGTGTGGAGCGCGCGCGGAGATCGTGTAGGGAGCGCGTGGTACAGCGCGTGGTGGGGAGGAGACTCGACATGAGAGCGCTGGTCGTGGACGACCTGGAGTCTGGACGGATGGTCGTGGGGCAGGGATTGACCGATGCGGGATTCGAGATCTGCTATGCCCGCGACGGCCTCGAAGCGATGGCACGGCTGGACGAAGGCTGGCCCGACGTGATCGTGAGCGACTTCCAGATGCCGCGACTCGACGGGCTTCAGCTTCTGCGGCGGGTGCGTGAGGTCTCCGACGTGCCCTTCGTGATGATCACGGTCTTCGGCTCGATCCCCGACTGCGAGGCAGCGATGCGCCAGGGCGCCGATCGCTTCCTGCAGTTCGCGCGGGATTCGGAGCGAGTGGGGGAGGTGGCGCGCCGATTGGTCGAAGCCGTGCGAGAGCGGGTCGGGACGGATCCAGGAGCGAGAGGGAGGCGCAGAGGGGAGCGGCTCGAAGCGACGCGACCCGACCGGCAGGAGGCGCGCTGCACGGCCGAGGAGGCCCGCGCCCGCGTCCAGCGGGAGCTCCGGGCCGAGCTTCAACGCCTCGTCGTGGAGTGCCGCGGCAACATTGCGGAGATGGCACGGCGCCTGGGTCGGGATCGGTCGACGGTGCGCTACCACCTTCGCCGGCTGGGCCTGCTCTCGGCGGCGGGCCCCAACGAGAACCGGCGACGGGCCTCGTGATGAGGTCGGTCGCCGGTCGGGTGTCCGCGGGCTGATCAGGCCCCGGTCGTGTGGGTCGGACGAGAGGCTGGACTAGCGGCCAGCCGCCGGGATCGCCGACGAACGCGCGCTCGCTCGCTGCCGGAACGCGACCAGGCCCAGGCCCGTGCTGAAGAGCAGAGCCGCTCCGGGCTCGGGAATCGGCGAGGTGGGCGTCGGCCGGGGTCGGACGTCCACGCCCCCGACCGAGACGATGTCGAAGTCGATCCGCTGGATCTGGATGCCACGTCCGAAGGACAGTGTGGCGACGCGAGTCCCCTGGATGCCGCCGCCGTCGATGCTCACGAGCCCGGCTTCACTAGCGCCGATCATGGAGACTTCACCCATCAGGTCCGCGAGCACGATTCCGCCGCTTTCCGGGAAGAGCACGTCGACCGAGTTCAGGCTGACCGGGCCGTCGTTGAAGGTGATGGAGAGCTGCTCCAATGGGAGGAAGCGGGAGTTCTGGGACTGGACGGTCAGGGAGAAGCCGTCTACGTCGAGATCCGTCGTGCCGCTCCCGATGCTCGAGAGGTCCACAGACAGCGCCTGCGAAGAGGAAGCAACAAGCAGGAGCCCGCAGACGAGCAGGCCCACAATCCAGGCTCGTGTCGAGGTCTGTCGTCGTGTCGAGGAGTGGCTCGCTCGGAGGAAGGCAAGGGGCGGGTTCTGCTCAGGGTTCTGCACTGCGTTCATTGAGATCTTCATTCCCGGTTGCTCCTGGCATGGCTGGGTGGAGTGGACCACCCGACGGGAACATTAGCTGAGTTTCGCAATTTTGTCTGGTGATCGAACGATTGTTCCCGGCTTCAGGTGTGTGGGGACGTCAAAATACCTGCTGGTTGCGTGTTTCCCGGCGGGGCGATTCACTCTGCACGATTCTTCCAGACCATGATTTTTCCGGATGAGGGCGAGGCGGGGGTGAGAGAAGTGGCGCGTCCGGATGCGGGTCGGTCTGCTGGGGCAGCCGCCGAGCTGACGCCGCGGGTGGTGTTCCTCGGACTCGGGCTGGCGGTCGTGCTGGGGGCGGCCAACGTCTACCTCGGCCTGAAGGTCGGGATGACGGTCTCCGCCTCGATTCCGGCGGCGGTGGTGGCGATGCTGCTGCTCCGGGGGGTTCTGCGGGGCGGGACGGTGCTCGAAGCCAATCAGGTCCAGACGGCGGCCTCGGCGGGCGAGTCGCTGGCGGCGGGAATCCTCTTCACGGTACCCGCACTCGTCCTGATCGGATTCTGGGAGCGCTTCGATTTCTGGGCCACCACGCTGATCGCGCTCGCAGGTGGCTGGCTGGGCGTGCTCTTCATGATCCCGATGCGCCGGGTCTTCATCGAGGAAAGCCCGGAGCTGACCTATCCGGAGGCTGTTGCCTGCGCCTCGGTGCTCGAGTCGGGGAAGGCGACGGCGGACGCGCGCGATGGGCGCGCCGTGCTGCGGGGTGGGGCGCTTGGCGGCGTGGTGAAGCTCGCGACGGCCGGGGTCGGGTTGCTGGCGAGCTCGCTCGAGGGAGCCCTGCTACTCGGGGGAAGACGCCCGCTATTTCTGGGCGCGGACCTTTCGCCGGCGCTGCTGGCGGTCGGGTACATCGTTCGATTCGAGGTGGCCATCCAGATCTTTCTGGGCGGCGCGCTCGGCTGGCTGGTGGTGCTGCCCCTGTCCCCGGAGCTGGTGGGTCTGTTGGCCTCGGACTCGCCGGAGCTGTTGGGGGCCACCTCGGCAGGATTCGAGGGACCGGCCACGGAGCGCGCCTGGACGCTCTGGTCCCACGGCGGTGGGCGGATTGGGGGCCTTGCTGCGGGTGCGGCTGGGACTGGGGCGGGCGTTGCTCGAGATGCGGCGAAGCTGGGTCGAGCGGGCTGCTCCCGGCGAGCGGCTCGATCTGGGCGCACCGGTGATCGCCGGCTTCCTGGTGGCGGCCGTCGCGATCGTGGTTTCGCTGTACATCCGCTTCACGGGGGATCCGTGGATCGCGATGCTCGCAACGGGCATCATGGTGGCGAGTTCCTTCTTCTTCGTCGGGGTCGCCAGCCACGTCGTCGGCCTCGTCGGCAACAGCAACAACCCGGTCTCTGGAATGACGATCAGCGCCGTGTTGATGACCGGGGCCCTGCTCTGGCTCTTCGGCTACGCCGGGATGCCGGGAATGGTCGCCACTCTCGGCGTCGCGGCCATCGTCTGCTGCGCCGCCTGCACGGCGGGCGATGTCTGCAACGACCTGAAGACGGGCGCCCTGGTCGGCGCGACCCCCCGCCGCCAGCAGCGAATGCAGCTGGCGGGCGTGGCGGTGGCTGCATTGGTGATGGCCCCCGTGATGCAGCTACTCCACGATGCCTACGGGATCGGAACCCGGGAGCTCGCCGCGCCCCAGGCGAGCCTCTTTGCGAGCCTGGCGAGGGGGCTCTTCGGCGGCGAGTCGCTGCCCTGGGGCCTGATCGTGTTGGGGACGGGCATCGGTCTCGGCGTGCTCGTTCTCGATACCGCACTCGCTCGGCGCGGCAGCGCTTTTCGGCTGCATCTGATGCCGATTGCGGTCGGGCTCTACCTGCCCTTCGGTTTGGCCGTTCCGATCTTCGTGGGTGGCGCGATCGAGGGCTGGCAGCGGCGTCGCTCCGGGAGGTCGCGCGGGACCCTGGCGAGGGTCGATCGGGGTGTGCTCTTCGCGTCGGGTGTGGTCGCCGGGGAGGCGTTGATCGGCGTCGGGATCGCCCTGGCCATCGGGCTCGGCCTCGAGGTGTTCGAGCCCGGTCTGGCCTGGCGCGAGGCTCTCACCCTGGGCGCGGCCCTGCTCATCGTGCTGCTCTTCTCGCGGGCCGTCCGCTCGGACGCGACGAGCCGCGGATGAGGCGATCTGCCCTGGCCTCTATCTGCCCTGGCCTCTAGTAGTCGAAGTCCCCGAGCTCGCGCCCGAAGGCGTACTCCGCCGGATCCCCGACGAAGAACTCGTAGGCCTCGGTGACGGCATCCCGGCCGCCTCCGGGCGCCGAGAAGAGAGCGGCCGGAATCAGGAAGGCGGCTCCGGCGCCGACGCGAGCGGCCGCCAGGGGGCGGATGATCAGCGCGTCGAATCCGACGCCCACGATCTTATCGGCCCTGGATCCTTCCCACTTCCATTCCGTGCTCGTCGCGCCGCTGTCCTGGGCCGACGCGAGAGAGGATCCGAGCAGTAGCAGGCCGATGCTGATCGAGGCGATCAGCATCGGCCCACGGAAAAGGGAATAGGAAGGTCGTCGGTGGGAGGAATGAAGAGGGCGCATGGGTTCTCCTGGACGGCTTCGGGACGGCTCACTCGCCGACCCGCCCAGGTTAGCGCAGCTCCGGCGGGCTGTGCCGCCGGGGACAGCCCCCGGATCCGTTATCCTGCGGGCCACGGGGGGTAGGGCTTGGCGAAGAGCGAGGCAGGTGAGGCGGAGCTCGGCGATACCGGAGGCCTCACCCGGCGGATCCTGATCGGATTGGCGGCGGGCCTGGTCGTGGGGGTGCTGCTCGAGCAGCTGCCCGTCGATCACATGCTCTTCGAGCTCCTGGTGGATGGGGTGTTCTACGTGGGGGGCCAGGTCTTCCTGGCGAGCCTCAAGCTGCTGATCGTGCCGCTGGTGCTGGTCTCTCTGGCCTGCGGAACGGCTTCGCTGGAAGACGTGAGTCGGCTGGGGCGGATCGGGGGCAAGACCCTCGTGCTCTATCTCTTCACGACCGCGATCGCCATCAGTCTGGCGATCCTGGCAGCCGTGCTGCTCGAGCCCGGCGCCGGCATCGCGCTGCCGACGGAGGCGACCGGCTTCAGTCCGAGCGAGGCGCCCGGTCTGGCGGAGACCCTGATCAACATCTTCCCGGAGAATCCCTTCCAGGCGATGGCCGAGGCGCAGATGCTTCAGGTGATCGTCTTCGCGGTCCTGCTGGGCATCGCGATGACCCTGGCGGGCGAGGCCGGGCGCGACCTGCTGCGAGTCTTCGAGAGCGCGAACGCGGTGATCATGAAGCTCGTCTTCCTGCTGATGCAGATCGCGCCCTACGGCGTCTTCTGTCTGATCGCGAAGGTCTTCGCCGAGCAGGGCTACGACGTCTTCGGATCCCTGATCCGTTATTTCGCGACGGTCGTCGGAGTGCTCCTGGTCCATCTGCTCGTCACCTATCCTACGCTGCTCTTCCTGCTGGGGCGCCTCGGCCCCTTCACGTTCCTGCGGAAGATGCGGACGCCGATGACGGTCGCCTTCAGCACGGCGAGCAGCGGCGCGACCCTGCCCGTCACGCTGCGCACGGCCGAGGAGCGGCTCGGCGTCGATGGCTCGATCGCCTCGTTCACCGTGCCCCTTGGCGCGACGATCAACATGGACGGCACGGCGATCATGCAGGGCGTCGCCACCGTCTTCATCGCCCAGGTCTACGGCATCGAGATCGCCGCGGGCGGCTACCTCACGATCGTCGTGACGGCGACCCTCGCCTCGATCGGCACCGCCGGAGTGCCGGGGGTGGGCACCGTGATGCTGGCCATGGTGCTGGCCCAGATGGACCTGCCCGTGGAGGGCATCGGGCTGATTCTTGGCGTGGACCGGCTGCTCGACATGATGCGGACCGCCGTGAACGTGACCGGCGACGCCGCCGTCTCCTGCATCGTCGCGCGCAGCGAGGGCCGACTCGACCTGGAGGTGTTCAGGGCGTAGCAGCTCGCGGGGTCCGGACCCGGTCTTCGCCTCGACTTGGCGATCGCCCGCGCCTGGGTGACCCTCCCCGGGAGCGTCCGTTCAGTCGATCGCCCGATCCGAAGACCAAACCAGAAGACCAAACCCGAAGGCCAGAAGGAGTGCCTGGATGAAGCTCTACACCGGAATGGGTCCCAATCCTCGAGTCGTGATCCTATTCATCGCCGAGCGGGGCGCGTCGGTGGAGCAGGAGAGCGTCGATCTGATGGCGGGCGAGAACCGTCAGGACTCTCATCTCGCACGCAATCCCGCTGGCCAGATCCCCACCCTCGAGCTCGAGGACGGTCGCTTCATCTCCGAGATCACGGCGATCTGCGAATACCTCGACGAGACGACCCCGGGCGGGTCATTGATCGGATCGACCCCTGAGGAGCGGGCGGAGACCCGGATGTGGGTCCGGCGGATCGACCTGAACATCGTCGAGAACATGGCCAACGGGTTCCGCTTCGGCGAAGGTCTGCCGGTCTTCAAGGATCGGCTCCATTGCGTCCCGCAGGCGGCAGCCGACCTGAAGGCGATTGCGCGCGAGAAGCTCGAGTGGCTCGATGGTCTGATGGAGGACCGGGAATTCATCTGCGGGGATCGGTTCACGCTGGCCGACATTCTGCTCTTCGCGTTTCTCGAGTTCGGCCAGAACGTCGGCCAGCCCCTGGATGCGAAATGCGCGCGTCTGCAGGCATGGTACGCCCGGATCGCGACGCGGCCGGCGTTCACCGGCTGAAGGATCGGGGTGCGGGCGCGCCGCTCGAGACGGCGGGCCCCGGGGCTCGGGCGCCTCGGGCGCCTCGAGCGAGGTCCATCCCGCTGTGACGTCCGCGTCACGATGCTACTGTCTGGCCGCAACTCGTCGGGGGGGGCGATGGTGCGCCGAGGCGCGCGGAATGCGAGGCGCCATCGAGCGCCGATCGCGCGGCATCGAGCTCCGATAATCGAGACGAGACGAGGCGAGGCGATCACGAGACGATTCGCGCCGGGCCATGGGGGCCGGGGCGAAACGGAGGGAAGTGCCGATGGCACGCGCAAGTCGAATGAGTGTGCTCAAGCGGAAGCGCGAGAGCGAGAAGGCGGAGAAGGCCGCGCGCAAGCGCGAGATGCGGGAGCTCGAGAAGGAAGGCGGAGGCAGCAAGGACAAGGAGCCGCACTCCGGCGAGGCCACGCAGGAAGACCTCGAGGCCTACGGACTCGTCCCGCCCGTCGACGAGGACGAGGACTGAGGGCTCGTCCACGTCCGAGGCGGCTGCCATAGCGCCCGTCCGGGCCCCATTCCCACTCAGCCGAGCAGGACCCCAACGATTCCGAGCGTCACCAGCAGGACACCGGGCAGCTGTCGGATCAGCGTGCGTTCGCCGAGCACCCGAATCCCGAGCAGCACGGCAAACAGGATCTCGATCTGTCCGATCGCCTTTACGTAGGCCACGAAGGTGAGCGAAAAGGCCCAGAACCAGCCCATGCTGGCCATGAAGCCGGCTCCACCGATGAGCATCATCCGTCGCCAGTGCCGGCGGACGGGTCGGAAGCCGCCCGGCTCCCGGATCGCGACCCAGGCGCTCAGTAGAACCACCTCCATCCAGGTCGTGTGAAAGAGGGTCTGGACGGGCCCGTCGAAGGACCCCACGGCGATCCCGTCGTTGACCCCGGAGACGATCCGGCTGGCCTGCTTGATCGCGAAGCTGGCGACGACCAGCAGAGCGGCGCAGAGCAGGGCCAGACGCCCGGAGCGCCCGAACGCGAAGGCCCGACGCCAGCGTCGATCCTCGCTCTCGCGGGCCAGGTTGATGGCGATCACGCCGACGGCGCAGAGCACGATCCCGGCGGCACCGAGCGGCGACGGGGTTTCTGCGAAGAGCAGCGCCCCGACGAGCGCGGTCAGGATCACCTCGAGCTTGTGGAAGACGATCGCCTCCCCGAATCCGCCCGCCCGGAAGGCCGCGACGAGCGTGACGTTGCCGAAGAGCTGGGACACGGCGGTCAGGAGGCAGTAGCCGTAGAAGGCCGCTGGAAGCGTCGGGATTCCCGAGCTCGCCATCGAGAGC
>CAYWGW010000181.1:0-8521 GCA_964457385.1 uncultured Spirochaetaceae bacterium | reverse complement strand
GAACTCCACGTACTGCGCGTTCGTCACCTCGAACTTCGAGATCCGGTAGGCCTCCGCCACAGACCCGCAGTTCGCCGCGAAACAGTTGCTGGCGGTGTCCGCGGGATTGCCCGGATCCCCCACCGTCACCCATTCGATCGGCTTGGGGACCGTACTCGCGACACGAAACCCGTCGTTGCCGAACTCGCTGGCCGCGAAGCTGCCGGTGGCCCCAAACGCGGCGGATCCGACGCCGTCGACGAAGCTCCCGCCCCGGATGCCCCGGACCGAGCCGTCCACGATCTCCTCGTTCCACTCCCAGACATTGCCGCCCTGGTCGAACGTCCCGTTCGGGCTCGCCGAGTTCGTGTACGCGCCCACGTCAGTCACGTTGCCGACTGCGAAGTCGCAGTTCGCCGTGTTCGCCGTCGCGCTGGGCGCTGCGCACACCGTCTCGCTGTTCGACCCCGCCGGGAAGTCCAGGAAGCTCTGCGTCCCGGGATCCCAGTACGCCGCCTTGAACCACTCGTTCTCGCTCGGCAGGAAGATGCTCGCACCCGCGTTGCGCGTCACCGTGTCGCCGTTGCTCGGCGTCGCCGTAAAGCCGAGCAGCGTGTACGCCCCCGTCTCCGTGTCCCCGCTCCCCTGCCCGTTGTTCAGCCAGTTCGCGAAGCGCAGGCTGTCGAAGAACGACACGAAGTTCACCGGCTTGTTCTCGAAACCGGACTTCACCGCGTACGTGAAGCTTCCCGAGCTGCCGGTGCGCGTGATCCCGCCCTCGGCTCTGCTGCCCATGTTCAGGTTGTAGAGCCCGAGCGGGTCCGAAGCCGCCTTCTCGTTCAAGAAATCCGCGTACTGCGCGTTCGTCACCTCGAACTTCGAGATCCGGAACTCCTCCGCCACCGAGCCGCAGTTCGCCGCGAACGCGATGCAGTTGAAGGCGGTGTCCGCGGGATTGCCCGGGTCGCCCACGGTTACCCAGTCGATGCTGACCGCCGAAGCAGCTGGAGCCAGAAAGAACAGAAAGAGCGAAACGAAAGAGGCCGCGACGATCGGCAGCCGGAACGAGCGTGCAGAAAACGTAATGCGTGTCCCCTTCATGTCGCCTTCCCAAGAGACGAGAGCCATCAGGATCGACTGTCGTATTGTTCTGGGACCGTAGTGCGCATCCCCCCTGAATGGGCAAGGAGTTTTCGTGAAGGGACCCCATCGAGGAGACGCAAAATCGAATCGCCCACGGGAAACATGAAGGGACATACACCGCCGGCCGGGCCGAGAGCATCGAGGCGACTCGCTCGAAAGCGGATCGGACGGGAATCACCGCCCTCTGCGGCGAAGACCGCGGCGCCTCGGGGCCGCCCGCGAGGGGGATCACCCTCCAAGTCCCCCTTGAGACGGCGACGGCGAGCTCGGGCTCTTGGACCCTCGTGAGGTCCTCCCCTCTCGGACCCGTACACGGCCTTCAGCCGCTCCACCCTCGAGCAGTCCCCCGAGCTCCGCGCCACCCGCGTCCACGAGATAATCGTCACCCGTAGCTCCGAGGGATCCGTCCATTAAACTCGACGCCATGGCCGCTCCCCTTCTCGAAGAGATTCGCAAGCTCTCGGTCGCCGAGCGTCTCGAACTGGTCGAGAACGTCTGGGACTCGATCGTCGCCGAAGGCGAGGCTCTCCCGGTGCCCGAGTCGCATCGCCAGGAACTCGCTCCTAGGCGCCAGGAGCATCGCAATCACCCCGAGGACGTCGTTCCCTGGGAGGACGTCCGCGCTCAGCTCCGGTCCCGGGAGTGAGTCGCCGAGCCTCGTTCCGTCGCGCTCAGCTTCGCCGGTTCCCGTACGTCGTCTACTACGAGATTCTCGAGAACGACGACATTCTCGTCCTGGCCGTTTGGCACGGCCGACGAGACCCGGACGGCTGGCAGGAGCGAGGAGAGTCGAGAAGCGGGCGCGCGGCCGGCCCCTGAGGAGGGTACGGGCGCTCTTGTCGGGGCAAGGCGTCGTCAATACGGTTGGCAGAACCTGAACCTTGCAATCAGACGTGGACCGCCGGCGGACCGCCGGGCGCTTCCTTCATGATTCCAGAGGAGTCCCGACTCATGTCCATCGAGCACATCCATCCGCCGGGCCTGGCCACCCCTCGCGGCTACTCCCATGTCGTGGTGGCCACGGGCGGCCGCACGATCTACGTCGCCGGACAAGGCGCCTTCGACGAGCAGGGCAAGCTGGTCGGTCCCGGTGACTACGCCCTGCAGACGAAGAAAGCGCTGGAGAACCTGGTCACGGCGCTTGGCGCGGCCGGCGCTACTCCCGAGGACGTGGTCAAGGCGACGTTCTACGTGGTGAAGAGCGACTCGGAGGCGTTCAAGGCGTTCATGCGCGGAATGAGCGAGGCCTTCGGCGGCAGCTTCATGCCTCCGTGCGCCTCGACGTACCTGGGTGTGGAGGGGCTCGCCTACGACGGGATGCTCGTCGAAATCGACGCCATTGCCGTGACCGACGCCTCCTGAGTCCCGGCGTGGCATCGGCACTTCGACCGCTGAGAGGACGCAAAGGATCACGCACCTTTCGGCGGCCCGTGGCGACTCGACGCGGCGAGGCAGCCTGGCGTCCATGCTCCGGCCTCCCGTGACTCTTCTCGAAGTCCTCTCGATCTCGCACTGCCGGACGCTATCGTCTGCCGCGTCTTCCCACGCGGAGGTCGGTAGCGATCCTCCTGATCCCGGTCCCGGTCCACCGACTCGGGACGGAATCGAGACGAAGAGCCGCGACGAAGGCGCGAATCGAAGACACGGAAGACACGACAGCGACAGGAAGACCCGACAGGAGTGAAGCGATGCAGAGCGTGACGATCGACCGGGACGGCCCGACCGAGAACCCGGGACTGGCGCGCGCCCGCTCGATCCGGTCGTTGGTGATGGAGAAGGCCGGGGACTCGGAGCGCGAGCGCACCCTCTGCAAGGAGACGGTCGACGCCCTCTGGAGCTCCGGCCTCATGACCCATCAGAATCCGACCGTGGCCGGGGGCGCCGAGCCCTCCGTCCCCGAGCTGCTCGAGATCTGGGAGGAGCTGGCCTGGCAGGACGGCTCGGTCGGCTGGATCGGGATCGCGAACCTGCCCTCGGCCGCCTTCGCCGCCGCCTACCTCCCCGACGAGGGCTTCGCCGAGGTCTTCACGGCCCACGACAACCGAATCACGATGGGCGGTCAGTTCGCGCCTAACGGCCAGGGCGTGGCGGGCGACGGCGGCTTCCGGGTGACCGGCGCCTGGAATTTCGGCAGCGGCACGGGCCATAGCGAGTTCGTCGTCGGCGGCTTCATGCCCTTCGTGGACGGCGCACCGGTGATGACCGATTCGGGGCTGCCGGAGATGCGCGTCGCCGTCTTTCCGCGCGACCAGATCGTCTTCACCGACGGCTGGCACGTCACCGGACTCCGGGGCACCGGCAGCTTCGACTACCACGTGAAGGACGTCTTCGTCCCCGAGTCGCGGACCTATTCGCTCTTCACCCGGGAGCCCCGCCGCGGCG
The DNA here is from genome assembly GCA_964457385.1 of uncultured Spirochaetaceae bacterium. Lineage (GTDB taxonomy): Bacteria > Myxococcota_A > UBA9160 > UBA9160 > UBA4427 > UBA4427. The sequence continues at coordinate 5,017 of CAYWGW010000181.1, read as the reverse complement.
GCGACGTCTTCAAGCTGGGCATCATGCCGATCACCGGCGCCGGTCACGCCGCCTGGGCGCTGGGCGTCTCGCGCAGCTGCCTCGACGACGTGATGGCCCTGGCCGAGTCGAAGCAGCGCATGGGCGACGCCTCGACCCTCGCCCACAAGCCGACCTTCCAGCGCGGGCTCGCCCATCACGAGGGCATGTGGCGGGCGGCCTGGTGTCAGGTGCGGGACGTCCACGAGCGCGTCCGGGAGCAGCTCTCCCGGGGAACCGAGCTGACCCTCACGATGCGGGCCGACATGCGTCTGGCGGCCACCTACGCGACGGAGGCGAGCCGCGAGATCGTCCAGTGGGCCCATCTGGCCGCCGGCACGACGGCGATCCGCGAGGGCAGCCGGCTCGAGCGCGCCTTCCGCGACATGTACACCGGAACCCAGCACGCCTTCATCAGCGAGAAGACGTATCTCGACGTGGCCAACGTGATGCTCGGACTGACGCAGGAGAACCCGGGGATCTGAGATCTGCGGCGAATCCGTCGACGAGCCCCCTCCGAGAGCGCTTTCTAGCACCCGGACCGCCCTCCGCTATTCTCCCGCCCACTCGGGGCGCGGACGTCTCGAGTGCTTTTCCTGATTCGCCGGCTCCCGACCCTGTCCTGTTGGCGGGCCTCCGGAACCGGTGAGCGAGGCAGATTCCGATGGCGACGACCGATACCTCCCAGTTCCGGAACGGGCTCAAGCTCGAGCTCGACGGCCAGCCCTTCACGATGATCTACTTCCAGCACGTGAAGCCCGGCAAGGGCGGCGCCTTCGTGCGCACGAAGGTCAAGAACCTGCTGAACGGCCGCACGATCGAGCGCACCTTCCGCTCGGGCGAGAAGGTCGAGACGGCCGACGTCGAAGAAAAGACGATGCAGTACCTCTACAACGATGGCGAGAGCCTGATCTTCATGGACCAGGAGACCTTCGATCAGATCCCGATGCCGCCCGAGGTGATCGGGGATCAGATCGAGTTCATGATGGAGAACATGAACGTCGAGGTGCTCTTCTGGCGGGGCAAGCCCGTCAACATGCAGCTACCCAACTACATCGAGTCCAAGGTCGTGAAATCCGACCCGGGCGTGAAGGGAGACACGAGCTCCGGCGCCAGCAAGCCCGCGACCCTCGAATGCGGCGCCACGATCAACGTCCCCCTCTTCATCAAGGAAGGCGACGTCCTGCGCGTCGACACGCGCACTCGGGAATACTCGGAGCGAGTCAACCAGTAGTCAGAAGCCGTCAGTAGTCAGTCGTCAGCAGCCAGTAGCGCCGAGACGGGCCGCGGCGGGGCCCAGCGGGCCACTTCGCACCGGGCCGCGCCGGCTCCGAGGGAGACTCCGCGGACGAGCGACTGCGTCCTGGGGCGACTCGGAAGGGAATGCGTTGACCGCCAGCGAGATCGAGCCAGGACCCGACGGCCACCGACCCAAGCGACCGAAACGAGCCATCGTGCTGTCGGGCGGGGGCGCCCGGGGCGCCTACGAAGCGGGCGTGCTGCGCTTCATCCTCGACGACCTGCCCCGACGCACGGGTGTGGCACCCGACTTCGAGATCATCTGCGGCACTTCGGTCGGCGCGATCCACGCCTGCTTCCTGGCCGCCACGGCGGACGAGCCCGAGGCCCGGGGCGAGCGCCTGATCTCGATCTGGGATCGCATGAAGGTGCCCGAGATCTTCCGCTTTTCGCGGGGCGACTTCTTCCGGCTGCCCCGGCGCATGCTCGGCGTGAAGCGGATGGCACAGCAGCTCCGCGACGGGCAGCGACCGGATCGGCTCTACGGCCTGCTCGATACGGAGCCCCTCGAGCGCCTCGTGCTGAAGTCGATTCCGTGGCGAGGCATCCGTCGCAACATCCGCACGGGTCGCGTCGACACGGTCTGCGTCGCCGCCACCCAGATCGCGACCGGGCGCGCGGTCGTCTTCTGCGACAGCCATCGACCGGAGCTCCCGCCCTGGGCCTCGGTCTCCAACATCCGGATGCAGCGGATCCGACTCTCGCCGCTCCACGCCCTCGCCTCGGCGGCGATCCCGCTGCTCTTTCCGTCGGTCCGGGTGGGCGCCCGCTACTACGCCGACGGCGGGCTGCGACTCGGCACGCCGCTCGCGCCCGCAGTGCGGCTCGGCGCGGATCGGATCCTGGTGATCGGCCTGACCCACGAGATGGGGCCCTCGGTGAGCGAGACCCTGGCCCAGGAGCGCACGGCCGAGTTCGGCAATCCGATGTACCTCTTTGGCAAAGTGCTTAACGCGTTGATGCTGTCGCCGATCGATGCGGACATCTCGAGGCTGCGCTTCGTGAACGACATCCTCGAGACGGGCTGCAAGGTCTACGGCGACGACTTCCTCGAGAAGCTGAACACGGGACTCGACACGACGGGCATGCGGGCTCCGCTGAAGCCCATCGAGGATCTCGTGATCCGACCCTCCGCCGACCTCGGGCGGATCGCCTCCGAGGTGGTCCGCGACTCGCCGGAGCTCGACCTCGGGGCCTTTCTCGGCATGTTGAGGCACACCACCGGGGCGGGCACGTCTGCGAAGGAGGCGGACCTGCTCTCCTACCTGCTCTTCGACGAGGCCTACGCTCAGCGCCTGATCGAGCTCGGCCATCACGACGCCGAAAATCGGGAGGCGGAGATCGCGGCCTTCTTCGCGGATCCCGAGTTCTCCTCGGCCAGCGCTTGAATGGCCCGCGCCTGATCGGCCAGCACCTGATCGCGCTCGCCCGACCCGTTACGCTTCCGCCATGCGGGGAGACCAGCTCGCGCGGCAATGGCAGCTGATCCAGCGCCTGGCCCACGGCCGCGTGGGCGTGGGCCTCGACGAGCTGGCCGAGTCCCTCGGCTGCGTCCGTCGCACGGTCTACCGCGACCTCGACGCGCTGATGTACGCGGGCTTTCCGGTCGTCAGCGAGAAGCGCGACGGCAAGGTCTACTACCGCTTCCTCGAGAGCTTCCAGATGGGCCAGGTGCCCTTCACGCCCGACGAGCTGCTGGCCCTCGCCTTCAGCGAGGATCTGCTCCAGACGCTCGAGGGCACGGTCTTCCACGACTCGATCCAGGCCGCGCTGGCCAAGATCCGCGCCGGCCTGGGGCCGGAGCTCGCGAAGTATCTGGAGCGCCTCGGGGACGCGTTCCGGGTCCTGCCGGGACCGCATAAGCGTTATGCGGCGTTCCGCGATGTGATCCGGACGCTGAACGAGGGCGTGCTCGAGCAGTGCACCCTCGAGATGCGCTACCGCACGGCCCGCACGGGCGAGGAGTCCACGCGCCGGATCGATCCCTACAAGGTCTGGTACCACGGCGGGGCGCTCTACGTGACGGGCCGCGATCATCGATCCGAGGAGATCCGGACCTTCGCGGTCGATCGGATCCGCTCCCTCGAGCGCGGGACGGAGCATTTCGAGCCCGATCCGGCCTTCGACTTCGACCAGCACCGGGGCTCGAGCTTCGGCGTGGTCGCCGAGCCCGCCGTCCCGGTCCGGATCCGCTTCGACGCCCGCTGGGCCGCCTTCGTCGGCGAGCATCGTTGGCATGCGAGCCAATCCACGCAATCGCTGGCCAATGGCGGTCTCGAACTCTCGATGGAGGTCGGCGCCGGCGACGAGCTGGCCAGCTGGATCCTCTCCTTCGGCGCGGACGCCGAGGTGATCGAGCCGGCGGCGCTGCGGGCCGACGTCCGCTCCCGGCTGGAGCGCGCCCTCGCCCGCTACGAGGCGGAAGGCGGAACGGATCGGGGCTCGAACAAATGAGCAGAACGATGTCTCTCCCAGGTTTCCAGACCCGCGTTCTCGGGCCACGGAGACGGATGGAGGTGAGCGAAGGGGCCGAGCATGAGGACCGCCACTCCCCGGCCGCCCGGGCACTCACGGCCGGGCGCGGAAAATCCCGGGCGCGAGGGGAACCGTGCACTCCGAGAGGCAGTCCAACGACCGGGGAAAGCGCGCCCAGCGTGATTTCGACGAATCGACGTCCATCTCATCAGGATTCCGAGGAGTCCGTGGCGGATCTCGCTATCGTCCGCCGCGCTCGCGGGGGTCGTGGGTCGAGGCTGATGGCCGACGCTCGCCCCCGACGACGTGCCCTCTCGGCGGAAGCCGCCGAAGGGCATCCGAGTCCAACCGTCTCCCGCAACACCGGTCCGCCCGGGAATTCGCAGCCGGCCGGGAGATCCCACCCTTTCGCCACGACGAGCCCACCTCGACCATGCCCCGGCCCCGCCAATCCCCGGATCCCGTGCGCATCCCGCGCCCCACGACCCGCGAGCTCCGCGTTCGCCCGGGCGGTTCCGCGCGGCACGCGGCGTGGCGGTTGGCCGCTCGTCGCTCGGCCGGATGGCGTTGGATCCTGGCCATGGCGCTCGCCTGTATCTCGATGAACGGGGTGGCGAGCCGGGTCGAGGCACAGCAGACGGCCGCGTCCCCGTCCCCGATCGCGCCGGTCTTTCCCGTCGGCCGACTCGAGCTCGGCTACGCGCGGCCCCATCCCGACCAGCCTCCGCTCGACAGCCTGCTGCCGGTCGAGGTCGAGCTCCGCCGAACGACTCTCGGCTGGGCCGCTCCGATCGAGGGGGAGCCGACCGAATCCCTCTCGATCGGCGGCCCCGACAACCCCGTCGTGCGGCTCGAGGCCAGCGGCCTGGCCCACGTCCTGCGGAAGGTCGTCTCCCGGATCCACGACAAGGGCCTCTACGGCATCGACGTCCGTCCCTCGGATCGCGACATCGACCTCGAGTCGGAGCGGGATCTGCGCCCCCCTGATCGGACCGCCCTCGAAATCGTCGTGCGCGTCGGCCGCATCGACCAGGTCCGCACACTCGCCATCGGAGACCGGATCAAGGACGACTGGAAGATCGATCATGAGCTTCACACCGACATTCGTCGCCAATCGCCCCTGCAGCCCGCGGCGAGCGCCGACGAGCACGCCACGGAGCTCGTCGACCGACGCGCCCTCGAGGACTACCTCTTCCGCTTGAACCGCCACTCCGGACGCCGGGTC
>CAYWGW010000180.1:7405-8614 GCA_964457385.1 uncultured Spirochaetaceae bacterium | reverse complement strand
CGACGATATGATCTTCGGCCTCAGACGCCTCGCTCATCATCGGGCTCCTCGAAATCCGGGGGCTGTCGCGACGGTAGCGAAGGCCGGCGGCACACTCCCGGCCGGGCGCAGCCTCCGACCAGTCCCCTTCGGGCCGCATCCGGGCCTTCCGCATCACGACGATGTGCCATCACGACGGTGTGCCGACGACGAATCGCCTATGCTGAGCGTCGCGACGCCGTGCGGCTCGAGGGGGCGGGACCCGAGGAGACTGAGGGCGATCGATGCTACTCGCGGCGGATCCTCGCCACGGTAGGCTTCGTCGCCGCCATGGCTCGGGAAAGGCGGTCTCGACCCCGCCCCGGCAAAGCCCGTGTGCTCAGGCCGCATGCAGGAGGGGCCATACGCAGGAGGAGAGTCCATGGATCGCTTCGACGGTTTGAACCAGGCGCTGGTCGAGCAACTCGCGCCGCGCCCCGGCCGCAGGCCACTGCTCCCGGCCGTGAGTCCACGAGCCGAAATCGCCCTGCTCTGTCGAATGCTGTATCGGGAGGGCTGGGACGATCACATCGCGGGGCACATCACCGTGCGCCAGGACGACGGGACGATCCTCGTGAATCCCTGGGAGCTCGCCTGGGACGAGCTCACCGCCAGCGACATCCTCCGCATCGACCACGACGGCAAGGTCCTGGAAGGCGAGTGGAATACGACGCCCGCGCTGGGCCTGCATCTGCAGCTCCACGCCCAGCGTCCGGACATCCACGTCGTCCTCCACAACCATCCCCAATGGAGCGGCATCTGGGCCAACCTCCGACGCGTCCCGCCCGCCTACGATCAGACCTCGGCCCTCGTGGACGGCGAGCTGATCGTCTACGACGAGTACGAGGGGCAATTCAACGACAGTCATACGACCCAGGCCGCCGTGGACGCACTCGGCGACGCGAAGTGGGCGCTGCTCGCCAACCATGGCGCGCTCGTCGTCGCCCGGGATCTGCGGCAGGCGCATCTGCGCGCCATCACCCTCGAATGGCGCTGCAAGCGGGCCTGGTACGTGGAGGCCCTGGGCCAGGGCGTTCCCCTCGACACGGCGCAGACCGCGAAGATCGGCATCGCGGACCCGAACGGCTTCCCCTTCCTCTTCGAGGCCATGGCCCGCCGCGAGCTGCGTGCGGATCCGACGATCCTCGACTGAAGAGCCACCCGAGAGATCAGGAGTGCAACTTTGTCCGT
>CAYWGW010000180.1:553-7305 GCA_964457385.1 uncultured Spirochaetaceae bacterium | reverse complement strand
GTCCGTCGAAAAGCAGTCCAGCGAGAAGAGGTTCATCGACCAGGAGGCCATCCAGGCGAACCGGGCGACGGTCGAGCGGATGTGGAGCGCGTTGAGCGCCATGGACTGGGGAACACTGAAGAGCTGCCTCGCGTCCGACGTCCACTACGAAGACGTGCCGACCGAGGATCCGGGCGCGCGCGGCCCGGAGAACGTCGTGAAGCGCCTCTCCATCGCCTTCGACCACCTGATCGACCATCAGCACACGCTCCATCACATGGTCTGCGAGGGCGATCTCGTATTCCTCGACCATACGGAGGTCTGGACCTTCAAGACCGGCGAGAAGGCGACCAATCGATTCGCCACCTTCCACCAGATGAGGGACGGGAAGATCGTCCGCTGGAGCGACTACTGGGACGTCGGCGGCTTCGTCGGCCAGTTCCCCCAGTGGTTCCTCGAGGAGATGGCCAAGTCGAACGCCGCGGACTTCAGCGGTTAGGGTCCGTATGAGCGCCCGAGTGGCGACGCTCGAGACCGTCGAGGGCTGGGTCGCCTGGGCGCGCAGCGGGGGACGATCCGACGTCTCACGAAGGACGTCGAGCGGGCCCTGCTGCTGCACGCCGTGGACGACGAGGCCTGGCCGCGAAGCAAGCACCAGCCCGTGCGGCTGAGAGGCATCGTGGAATCGGGGGACCAATGATCTTTGAGCCCGTCCCAATACCCCCTCGGTCGTGATGCACGCGCCTTAGGCCCGATCTCTGCGTTACGAGATCTCGACCCAGCTACGGCTCCGCAGTCGGCTCCGAGTTCGCCGCGGCCAGTCGCGTCATCACGTGGTCGACGATCTCCCGCGCGCTGTCGTCGAAGCGCCGGTTCTCGATCACCGGCACGCCGTGCTCCCGAGCCCGCTGGACCAGGTGGTCCTGGATCTCGAGGACCGCGTCGAGGTTCTCGAGGTAGCGGTCGGCCGGGCGCCGGCTCATGCCACGGGCTCGCGCGGCGAAGCGCGCCCGGAGATCGTTTCCGTCGCCGCTGGTGACCATCAGGCAGATCACGTGGGCCTGGTCGCCGAAGCTCCTGGATCCCGTGAGCCCCGGCACGATCGAGACGCCGTCGATCACGAGGTGGGTGCTCTCCTCGATCGTGCGCTGGATCAGGGCGCGAACGCCGACGGAGACCGCCGACGCCTGCGCCTGGAATCCCTCGATCACCGTCGGTGGTCGCTCGCCGACCGAGGGCAGCCAGGTCCAGGCGTCGTAGGACGAGCCCTGGATCGCGGGAACCAGCTCGGGCGAGATCATCAGCCGCATCATCTGGCGGATCGAATCCGTCGAGACGGCTCGGCCGATGCCCAATCGGCGCGCCACCTCCAGCGCGAGCGAGCTCTTACCGACGCCGGAGGTCCCTCCCAGCAGCAGCACCACCGGACGCTCGGCCTCCTGATGCCGACGCCAGAGGAGATAGCGCCGGGCGGCGGCTTCTCCCCGGCGTGCGAGAATCACGTCGTAAGCGAGCTTTCGGAGCTCGTCGCGGCCGACCTGGGGCTGGCACCGGGCCTTCAGCTCGAGCTCTATGCGACGCGCAATCTCGAAGGCCTCGTTCGGCTCCATGGCGGTCGCCAGAAGCGACTGGGAGAGGATGCCCTTCGAGAAGGGCTGCGCCTCTCCGTTCTCCCGCGCGACCAGAATGGCGCTCGGATCGAAGGCCTTCGATCGCAGTGGTTCCGATCGATCGGAGCCGGGAGCGGGAGCCGGCGATTCCGCCACCGACGAGCCTCGATCCGGAGACTCCTCAGTCATTCCGGGACCCGACGCGTAGTCCTCTCGGACCGACATAACGCGCGCGCGGGCGGTAGATACGATTATTCTCGTACTGCTCCAGGACGTGGGCACACCAGCCCGCGATCCGGCTGGCCGCAAAGATGGGTGTGAAGAGCGGCGCCGGGATGCCCATCGCCGTGTAGACGCTCGCCGAGTAGAAATCGACGTTCGGGATCAGGCCCTTCTCCTTCGCCATCCGCTCCTCGAGGCGGACGCTGATCTCGAAGAGCTCGGATCGACCGGCGGCCTTCGTGATCCGCTCGCTCATGCTCTTCAGGATCCGCGCGCGCGGATCGCCCTCCTTGTAGACCCGATGGCCGAAGCCCATCACCTTGTCGCCCCGGGCGAGCGCGGCGTCGAGCCAGGCATCCAGACGGCTGGGCTCCCCGATCTCCTCGAGCATGCGGATCACGGCCTCGTTGGCCCCTCCGTGCAGCGAGCCCTTGAGCGTGCCGATCGCGGCCATCACCGACGAGTAGAGCCCGGAGAGCGTGCTCGCCGTGACCCGGGCGGAGAAGGCCGACGCGTTGAGCTCGTGATCTGCGTGGAGGATCAGACAGACGTCGAAATCCCGCACCAGCTCGGGCGGCGGCTCGTGGCCGAGGATGCCGCGAAGCAGGTTCCAGGCCACCGAACGCTCCGGATCCGGATCGAGCGGCCAGATCCCCTGCCGTGAGCGTTCGTAGGCGCCGATGATCGTCCCGATCCAGGCGGTAAGTCGAATCGCCTTGCGGACAGTCGCCTCCCGATCGAGGAGATTCGCGTCGGGATCGTGCAGCGAGAGCCCCGCGACCACCGCGTGCAGGAAATCCATCGGATGCACCGTCTTGGGCAGATCCATCAGCCAGGCCCGCATCTCGGTCGGCAGCGCCAGACTGCGACCGAGATCCGCCCTCAAGGCGGCGAGGGTATCCTTTTCGGGCAGCTCACCGTGCCAGAGCAGATGAACGACCTCCTCGAAGGTCGTGTGCTCCGCGAGATCCTCGATCGTGTACCCACGATAGAGGAGCGTCGTGCCATCGATCGTGCTGATCGCGCTCGAGCAGGCGACCACGCCCTCCAATCCCCGGTCGATCGCGCCCTCGATCACGTCGTTCTCAGCCATGTCTTCCGCCCAGGCCCGGTTGCCGCGACGAGTCTGCGCCGATCTGGCTTCGTGCTCGCGCTGCGGGGGAGCCACCGATCAGTATATCAGGTGGTGGGGCGCGCAAGGCTCCGACCGTTCGAGCTCAGGCGGCCTGGCGATCGGACGGCGCGTCCTCGGGCCGCTTCGCTCGAGCGGCCCCGATCGCCTCAGACGGCGCTGGCGCTCCAGCCGAGCTCCCGGGCCTTCGCCCGGGCCTGCGCCGGGACGTCGGCGGCCACGAGCCGGGCGTGCAGGACCTGCACGCCGATCATGTGGTTGAAGACGGCGTCGAGAGTATTGCGAGTAGCCGGCGTCGTATCGGGTGCGTCGTGGAGCGCGAAGAGCGCGGCGACTCCGCTCTGCGACAGCAGCCCCGCCTCGGCGATCGCCTTCGGCGACAGATGGACGTCGGCGAGTCGCTGCATGGCCTTCCACTTTTCCGGATCCGTATGAGCGGGGGGCGCCATGAACGCGAACTTCTCGCGCTCGTAGAGGACCCGCGGCAGCAGGCCCTTCATCGCCTCCCTAAGAACCCACTTCTCGGTCCGTCCCTTGATCCGGACCGAAGGCGGCAGGGTCGCCGCCAGCTCCGCCAGGTGATGGTCCAGGAAGGCCGGTCTCGCCTCCATCGAATTCGCCATGTCGACCCGATCGCCGCCCCAGGTGAGAATCTGTCCCTCCAGCATCGTCTTGATCCAGACATACTGGGCGCGATCGAGAGGATGGCGATCCTTCAGTGCGTCGGGATCGAGGGCCTCCGCAATCGCCCGCCCGGGATCGTAGCCCTCCAGACGCGCTCCCATCTCCGGATGAAGGAGGCCAGGCACATGGACGGAGGCGGCCAGCCAGGGCTGGAGGCAGGCGGGGGTGAAGCCGATCCGCGCCGTCAGCGCCGGATCGTCGATCTCGTTCTCGGCGAGCATCGCGCCCTTGAAGAGCGCGTTCTCGTCGTGCAGCGCCCGGCCCCACTCGCGGCGCTCCGACTCCGGGAGATGCTCGAGTCCGTGGAGGAAGAGATCGTTGCGGAAGGATGGGTAGCCCGCGAAGAGCTCGTCCGATCCCTCCCCGGTCACGACGACCTTGTAGTGGGCGTCGCGGACGTGCCGGCTCATCAGGAACTTGGCGACGGCGAGGGTGTTGTAGACCGTACGCTCCGTATGCCAGAGCGTCTCCTCGAGATGGTCGTAGAGATGCGTCGCGTTCAGGAGCAACACATCCTGATCCGCGCCGACCGACTCCGCCATCTCCCGGGCGATCGGGGTCTCGTCGTACTCCGCATCGTCGAACCCGATCGTAAAGGCCTTCACCGGCGACTGCTGCGCCGCCGACGCGAGCCCGAGGATCGAGCAGGAGTCGATGCCGCCCGAGAGGTAACAGCCGACCGGCACGTCGGCCTCGAGCCGGAGCTGCACGGCCTCGAGCAGCCCCGTGCGGACGGCCTCCACGCACTCGGCGTCGGATAGGGTCGCGTGCCCGCCGAGCCCCGGGAACTCCATGTCCCAGTAGCGGCGTTCGTCCACCTCGAGCCGACCGTCGCGCCGGCGCACCCGCACGGCGTATCCCGGCGCCACCTGCCGGATGCCCTCGAAGGCGGTCGTCCCGGGCACGATCGTCTGCATCAGCTGGTGGTATAGGCCGGCGGGATCGAAGCGACGAGGAACCTCCGGATGGGCGAAGAGGACCTTCAGCTCCGACCCGAAGACGAAGGTGTCCCCGACCAACGTGTAGTAGAGCGGCTTGACTCCGAAGCGGTCCCGCACCAGGGTGAGTTCGTCTTCGTCCCGATCGTAGAGACCAAATGCGAACTCGCCACGCAGCGACGGCAGCATGCGATCGATCCCTTCGCGCGGGGCGAGATGCAGCACGATCTCGGAGTCGCTCTTCGTGACGAATCGGGCACCACGCGCGGTCAGCATCGCGCGAATCCGCTTGTAATCGTAGAACTCACCGTTCTGGGCCAGCAACCAACGGCCGTCCTGGCTGATGAAGGGCTGACGCGCGCGATTCTCATCGAGATCGATGATCGAGAGTCGCGCATGGCTCATCCCGATTCCGTCCATCGTCTTCCAGCCGAAGCCGTCCGGTCCCCGATGATGCTGGATCGCCGCCATCGCGACGAGGGTCTCGGGATCGACGGGTCGTCGTCGATCGGCGTGAAAGATGCCGGCGATGCCACACATCGGGACGAACCTCCTTGGACTGGGTCGGGCCTGCCTCGGGCGTAGGTCGGACGTAGATCAGGCGTATGTCTTCAGCATGGCCGAGAGCAGCGCCATGCGGATGAAAACGGCGCCGCGCGCCTGCGCGAAATACCAGTTGTAGGGCGTCGCGTCGAGGCTCCGATCGAGCTCGTCGCCGCGCGCCAGCGGATGGAGCACGATCGCCCCGCTCTTGAAGGGCGAGCTCTCGTGCAGACGAAATCGCCGGCCCAGGGATTCGTAGGCGTCACCCTTCCAGGCGATGGCGTTGATGTAGACGACGTCGAGATCCGGAAGGTTCGCGTCGAGGTCGTCGGCGATCCGGATCGCGAGACCCGCCTCCTCGAGCTCCTCGCGCTGCTCGGGCGCGAAGGGCTCGCTCTCGTCGCTGATGATGACGACGTCTCCGAGGTTGTCGGCGAAACGCGAGAGCAGCAGCAGCAGACTGCGGACCGTGCGCATTCGCGCGGGCACGCCGACGATGCCGATGCGGGCGGACGCTCCCCGATCGTCCCGGCCACCCTTCTCCAGAGCGAGGCTCGGGCGCCACTTCAGCATGGCGTAGAGGTCGGCGAGCGCCTGGGTGGGATGCTCGTCCTGCCCGTTGCCGCCGTTCACGATCGGGATCCGGAGCGACTCGAGCATTTCATAGACCGACTGATCGTCGCCGTCGCGGAGCACGACCACGTCGCCGTAGTGGTTCAGCATCTCCCCGATGTCGTAGAGGGACTCGCCCTTCGCGATCCCCGTGGAGAGCGGGTCGGTGATCGACATGACGTCGCCGCCGAGGCGATGCCAGGCGCTCTCGAAGGAGAGCCGGGTCCGGGTGCTGGGCTCGTAGAACGCGCTGACCAGGATCTTCCCGGTCAGCGGGCGATTGATGACCTGGGGCTGCGTCTCGTAGCGAGCAGCCAGCCGACAGAGCTGGACGATCTGCGCTCGGTTGAACTGGCGCGCCGAGATCACCGGCCGGTTCGAGATTTCGAGCAGGGGTGCGAGATCCTCCGCCACCTCCTCCATCAATCGCCGCGGCTTCTCGAAGCCCTGGGGATCGAGGGCGGGCTCGTCGCGAAGCGCCTCCTGCAGCCCCTTCCGTCGCTCCGCCGTCCTCCTCTCGAGCGTCACCAGAGGCGTCCTCCTCGCGCATCTCGCACCCACAAGAAGAGCAGGACGAGGGGTGCGACCGTGACCACGACCGTCGCAATCGTGATGAGCCCTTGCAACAAGCCGACCGAAGCCGTCATCGACGTCCCTCCAGCACGGTGCGATGGACGCCGGCGGAGCCCGCCCCTGGCGCCTCCACGGTCGACACCGACAGCTCGGCCCACTCGAAGCGATCCGGAGCCCATCTCGCCGCCAACCAGACCACCACCATCGAGACGGCGGCCGAAACGAGCGCCGCCACGTAGAAGCCGATGCTGAAGTAGCCGATCAGCCCGGAAGCCGTCCCGAGCACCATGGCCCAGGCGGCTCCGCTCGAGCTCGCGCGCCGCCAGTACAGCCCGGCGGCGATCGGCCAGATCGTGCTGGCCACGAAGGCTCCCGTCAGATGGAGCAGCTCGGCGAGGGTCGCCAGCCGCGGCAGGCAGAGCGCCCAGGTCAACAGACCCAGGCCGAGCACGACGCCCC
>CAYWGW010000180.1:0-543 GCA_964457385.1 uncultured Spirochaetaceae bacterium | reverse complement strand
CCGCGCGGCCCGGGAGAGCTCCTCGCGATCCGCCTCCGGCCGCAGGTGGCCCTTGTACAGATCGGTCAGCACGAGGTCCGAGGTCGCGGCGAGCAGCGAGTCGAGACTCGAGGCGAGCGCCGCGAAGACCACGACGAACACGAGAATCGCGCCGCCCTGCCCGAGCAGATGGGCGGCCACCATCGGGCCCACCATGTCCGCCGATGGCACGTTCAGGTCGAGGGCCGGCACCGTCAGGGCGATGAAACCGGCCACGATCGGCACCGGAATCCAGAGCAGCCCGGCGATCAGATAGGCCGGGAAGCCGACGCCCTCCCGGAACGCGAAGGCCCGGCTCCACCAGACGTTCGAGTGGAAGATCTCGCCGACGCCGAAGAGCAGGTTGTTGAAGAGGAACATCAACGCCGCGGGAAAGAGCAGGTCCAGCAACTTCGGTCGGCTCGCGAGGGTCGCCTCGTGCATCTCCTCGAAGCCGACCACGTCGATCGCCAGCCACGCCAGGGCCGCCACGCCGACCAGGATGATCACGGTCTGGATGAAGTC
>CAYWGW010000179.1:0-8620 GCA_964457385.1 uncultured Spirochaetaceae bacterium | reverse complement strand
GATCCGAAACATCACCCGATCCGGGGTTCACCCGAGCTGCGGATCCGGCCTTCTCCGCAACGATCCGCGCGGAATCGAGGCCACGCATGTAAGTGTCACTTCTCCTCGATTCCAGGGACTTTCCTCCTCACGCTCGCGCACGCGGCATCCGAAACGCGGGGCGGGGGGAATTCGATGTCTGAACCGGAAGGCCGATCCTATGGCGCCATCGTCGGTTTCCTTTTGCAGGAGGGCGTGATCGACGAGGCCCAGATCCGTCTCGCCTCGCGCATCCGCTCGAAGCTGGCGAATCCGGGCCCGCTGCTAGGCGTCTTGAAGGAGACCGGCAGCGTCGACGACGGCCAGATCCAGGCGGTGCTCACCCGTCATCGTCTGAAGGTCCCGATCGGCGACATGCTGGTCGAGCTCGGTCATCTCGAGGCCGGTGAGCTGCAGATGGCCCTCGACATCCAGCGCAGCGAGCCGGACCAAAACGGGCAGAAGAAAAAGCTCGGACACATCCTGGTCGAGCATCACTTCGTCGAGGACCGCAAGCTCGCGGAGATCCTGGGCTGCCAGCTCGGATTCGAGTTCGTGGAGCCCCATCTGTCGGAGCTCGACTCGGCCCTGATCGCCGGATCGAACGTGACCTGGATGATCAAGAACGAGTTCCTGCCGATTCGCAGCGACGGGGATCATACCGTGGTCGCCTTCGCGGACCCGACGAATCCGGCCCATCTCGAGGCGGCCGCCGCCGTCTGGGGCGAGAAGGTCCGAGCGGCCATCGCTCCGCGCGTGGCGCTGCTGAACACCCTGGCCAGCCTGGATCCGCGGGGAAAGGCGGCCAGCCTCGAGGCGGACGAGTCCACCGTCACCCAGATCGTGGAGCAGATCCTGACGGCCGCGGCGGCGGATGGCGCCAGCGACATCCATCTCGAGCCGCTCTCCGACCGCCTGCGCGTGCGTTTTCGGGTGGACGGCGTCCTGCTCATCCACAAGGAGTACCGACTCGACCTCGCCCGGGCCATCGCGATGCGGATCAAGGTCCTCTGCGAGGCCGACGTCGCCGAGCGCCGCCGTCATCAGGATGCGCGCCTGTACTTCGAGAGCGCCGGTCAGGAGCTCGACATGCGGGTCTCGATCTACGTCACCGTCCACGGTGAGAAGATCGTCCTCCGGCTGTTGAACCGGAATCGCCAGGTCACGCCCCTCGACGAGATCGGCATGGCGCCCCATATCCTCACGCGCTTCCTGGACGACGCGCTGAGCCGTCCGAGTGGCGTCCTGATGGTCACGGGCCCGACCGGCTCCGGCAAGACCTCGACGCTCTACAGCTGCATCCACCACATCATCGACCCGGAGACGAGCATCATCACGGCCGAGGATCCGGTGGAGTACGTGGTCGACGGGATCTCGCAATGCTCGATCGATCCCTCCATCGACCGCGGCTTCGACACGACCCTCAAGCAGATCGTCCGGCAGGACCCGGACGTGATCGTGATCGGCGAGATCCGGGACACGTTTTCGGCCAACACGGCGATCCAGGCCGCCCTCACCGGCCACAAGGTGCTGACGACCTTCCACACGGAGGACTCGATCGGGGGCCTGATGCGCCTGCTCAACATGAACATCGAGGCCTTCCTGATCTCGTCCACCGTGATCAGCGTTCTGGCGCAGCGACTGTTGCGCCGGGTCTGCGCCGAATGCGCCACCCCTTATCGGCCCACGCCCCAGGATTATCGCCGCCTCGGCTACTTCGGAAACGAGCTCGACGCCGCCCGATTCGTGACGGGTCGCGGCTGCGACGCCTGTCGGCATACGGGCTATGCGGGGCGGCTGGCGATCTTCGAGCTGCTGGTGATGGACGAGACGGTGCGGGAAGCGATTCTCAACCGGAAGACGTCCCAGGAGATCCGCCGCCTCGCGCGGGAGACGAGTCAGGTCGTGAGCCTCTTCGAGGATGGCGTGAACAAGGCAGCCAAGGGCTGGACGACGATCCACGAGGTGAACCGGATGCTCCCCCGTCTCGACAAACCCCGACCCCTGAACGAGCTGACGCGCCTGCTGGGAGCCTGATCCATGGACCGCAGCCAATCCCTCTCGAGTCTGGTCCAGGAACGAATCGACCGGGGCAGCTTTTCCCTGCCCGTCTTCGATCGCACGGCCCTGACGATGCGGCAGATGATCGATCGCGGCGAGTTCGACCCCCAGAAGGTCGACCGACTCGTCTCCTCCGATCCGACGCTCTCGACCAACCTGCTCCGGCACGCCAACTCGAGCTTCTTCGGCGGAATCGAGAAGGTGCTCACGACGCGCGACGCGATCGTTCGCCTCGGCGTACGGCAGGTCGCCGAGCTGGTGATCCTCTCCAGTCAGCGCGAGCAGTACCGACTCGCCGATCCGTCCCTCAAGAAGATGTCCGAGAACCTCTGGCGTCACGCCGTGGCGTGCGCCATCGGAGCGCGCTGGATCGCGCGAAAGGTCGACGTCGGAGAGAGCCCGTCCGTGGCGTTCCTGGCCGGCCTCCTCCACGACATCGGGAAGCTCGTCATTCTCAGGGTGCTCGACGAGCTGATGTCGGAGAAGAGCGCCCGATTCCAACCCTCCGAAGATCTCGTGCTCCAATTGGTGGAAGGTCTGCACTGCGAGCAGGGTCAGGCGTTGATGCGGACCTGGAACATCCCGCCGATCTACGGCGAGATCGTCCTGCACCACCACGACGAGGAGTGCCCCGAGAGCCAGCCGGTGCTCGGCATCGTCCGGCTGGTCGACATGGTCTGCAACCGACTGGGAATCGGGCTGCGACCTCCGGCCGACCTGAACGCCGCCGCCAGTCCTGAGGCCCAGTGGCTGCGCGTGCCTGAGGTCGTCGTGGCCGAGCTCGAGGTCCGGATCGAGGACGCGATGAGCCTGGCGACCTGAGCGGCGCTCAGGGCCGCGAGGAAGACGAAGATGGCGGCGGCGAGCTTCCTCCATTGGCGAGTGCCGCCTCACCCGACGTCCGCCGGACGATCTTCATCAGCTCACCCCCGGACAGGGTCTCGTTGCCGAGCAGGCCGTTGAGCAGCGCCGTCGACGCAGGATCGAGCCGATTGCCCGTGCGCTCGCCGAGGGCCACCACATCCTCGCCGGCGCGCGCAAGCACGACCTCGAGCCGATCGACCCGAATCCGCGCCCGGTTGGCTTCGCTGAGCGGCCCGAAGCTTCGCATCGAGAGCAGGATCGGGCCGAAATATCGATCCGCAGCGACCCGCGGCGCCACACCGACCATCCGCCAGATTCCCTGGCCGTAGGGGAAGAAGGTGATCATCGCGGAGATCGGGAACCCCCGACCGCTATCGAAGGCATAACGCACGCCGTCGATCGAACCGATCGCCACCCGCTTCTTATCGGTCAGTCGGACGCCCTCCTCCTCCGCCGCCTTCTCCGCAAAGCCGTCGGCGGCCTCCACCAGATCGCCCGCCGGCAGATCGCCCGTGAGATAGACGACGGCCTCTCCGCGCGGCGCGCGGGCGCCTACGGCGCGGCTCGAGTTCTGGGTCTGCCATCCCTTCGGAAAACGCATCTGGAATCCCATCACGGGATGAACGAAGAGCTCGTCGAGGAAGATCCCCGTCTCGGGTCGATCTCCGAGGACCATCCCGTCGATCTGGTCGAGGTGGCTTGCGCGAAGGTCCCCCAGCCGGGGATCCCGGGTCCAACGCATCTCCCCGGCTCGGATGGAGGTCGCTGCGGCTCGCTCGCGCGAGCCCGGGTGGGTATCGAAGAAGGTCGGAAAGCGCGGGGCACCAATCAGCAGTCGCTCGCGCTGATCCAGGCTCCGCAGGAAGGTCGACAGCCCCATCGGATCGTATCCCGCGGCCGCGCAGAGGCGCTGGCCCAGCATGTCGGCCTCCCGCTCCATGTCGCGGCTGTAGGCGGCCATCGTGGCGGCTCGCGAGATCGGCAGGGAGAAGCTCCCCTGGTAGCGGGCCACGGCCTGCTGCTGGGCGGCGTGGCGCCGCGTCGCATGGACGATCTCGTGGCCGAGCACGCAGGCGAGCTCGTCGACGTCGTTGATGAGCGCCAGCAAGCCGCGTGAGACGTAGATATGCCCGCCGGGCAGCGCGAAGGCGTTGGGCTCCATCTGGTCCACGATCGAGAAGCGATAGGCGAACTCGCGTCTCGGCAACCCACGAAGCAGCTTCCGGCCGATGTCCTCGACGTAGGCGGTGAGCTCGGGGTCGTCGAGCAGGCCCACCTCGATCTCGACGGCCTCCGCCGCCTCGGCCCCGGTCCGCACGTCGTCGGCCATCGTGAGCAGCACGGTGCGCCCCGACGCATCCGGGCCCCGACCCTTGCCGCCCGAGCCGGCGCATCCCAGCCCCACGGTCAGCAGCAGGATCGCCATCATCGTCATCGTCGAGATGGAGATCGCCGAGCCCGTCCGCGGTCCGTTCCGCCCGGTGAGGGTCGTGCGATTGCGCAGGCGCCATGACCCTCGGCGAAGGTGGCCTCCAGGCGGACGATGACTGGATCGACTCATCGCACAACGTCCTACGGAATCTCGGAGAGCCACTCGCCACCGCCGAGCCAGCGGACCTTCATCTGGATCAGCCTTCCCGTGTACTCGAGCGTGTTCAGATAGTTCTGTACGAGGTTCACGAGCAGCGGCGAATCGGGCGGCAGCGCGATCCCGAGCGGCTCCGTCGTAAAGGGGGCCGGGAGCTCCGCCAGACCGGAGTCCGGGTAGCGGGCGAGCACGAAGCGCACGTACGGGAGATCGCTGATCAATCCGTCGATCTCGCCGGAAACGACGAGTGGCACGAGCGAGTCGAGATCCGGAGAGACCCGCAGCGTCGCTTCGGGAAAAGCCTCGCGGATCAGGTCGGCACTCGTCGAGCCCTCGAGCGCGCCGAAGGTCCGCTCACTCGAGTTCAGCGCCTCGACCTCGTCCAGCTCGTCGACGAGCACCTCGCGGGTGAGCAGCATCGCCCCCGAGATCAGATAGGGCCCCGCGAAGGCCACCCGGGTGTTGCGGGCCGGCGTGATCGTCAGGCTGGAGATCACGAGATCGAAGCGGCCGCGGGCGAGTCCGGGGAGCAGATCGGCAAAGGGCGTCTCGACGAGCTCGAGCTCGAGATTCATCGCCTCGGCCAGCGCCCGGGCGAGATCGACGTCGAGACCGACGAGCTCGCCATCACGATTCTTCATCGTGAGCGGGGGCTGCACCCCCGACATCCCCACTCGCAGCCGACCGCTCGCCGCGATGCGGTGGACAGCATCCTCGGACGCCAGCGGCAGAAGCGGATCGAAACGACCGCCCTGGCAGCCGACGAGCGCGATCACGACCAGCAGAATCAGGCCGACCCTCGCGCGGGCTCCGCGCCCCGAGCCAGGCCTGCCTACCCGAAACCCGCCCGCCCGAGAGATGCGCCGCGGCGTCAAAAGTCGATCACCGACCGGATGACCTCACCGGCCTGCATCGCCCGGAAGGCGTCGTTCACCTCGTCGAGCTTGATGCGCCTCGTGATCATGCTCTCGAGGTCGAGCTTGCCGGCCTTCCAGAGGCGCAGCAGCTCGGGCATGAAGGTCCGCACGTTGGCGCTGCCGTAGAGCGAGCCGCGCAGGATCTTGTCGCCGTAGAAGAGCTCGAAGGCGTTGAAGACGACCTGCTGCTCGAGGCGACCGACACCGACCACGACCGCGACGCCGCCGCGCCGCGCCGCATCGTAGGTGGCACGGATGGTATTCGGATTCCCGATGCACTCGAGGGCGTAGTCGAAACCCTCGCCGCCGGTGATCGCGTTCTTCGCGTCCTCGAAGCCGTCGGGCTTCGTCACGTGGGTCGCCCCGAAATGCTTCGCCTGCTCGAGCTTGTTGTCGAGGGTGTCGATGGCGAGGATCTCCGAGGCGCCGGCGATCCGGGCCCCCTGGATCGCCGAGATGCCGACACCGCCGCAGCCGAAGACGACGACCGACGAGCCCGGCGTCACACCCGCGCTGTTGATCGCGGCACCCACGCCCGTCGTCACGCCACAGCCGATCAGCGCCGCCACGTCCAGGGGCACGTCATTCGGGATCTTCACGACCCCCGACTCGCCGATGATCAACTCCTCGGCAAAGGTCCCGAGCCCGGTCATGCCGCCGAGGGGGCTGCCGTCCATCACGAAGTGCTGGGCGATCGCCTGGGGCAGCGCATCCTGACAGAGATAGGACTGATGCCGAAGGCAGGGGGTGCAGACTCGGCAGGCCGGCACGAAGGAAAGGATCACGTGATCCCCGATCTCGAGCCCCCGCACGCCTTCACCGACCTCCTGCACGATGCCGGCGCCCTCATGACCGAGGACGGTCGGTGTGCCGGTCGGGATCGTGCCGTTCTGGGCGGAGACATCCGAGTGGCAGACGCCACTCGCGACGATCTTCACGCGGACGTCCTGAGGCCCCAGGCCCGCGACCTCCACATCGTCACGGATGACGAGGTCCTTGTTCAGCTCGGTGAGGATGGCGGCCTGCATGGAGGACTCCTTCTCTTTGATCGATCTTCTTCAGGGTCGGTGTCGGTATCGATGTCAGTGTCGATGCCAGGATCGGCCATCACGATAGCGTGGGGGGGGAGAGCCGTCAGCGCACAAAGAAGAGAGCCGTCCCGTCCCCTGCCCCGATCAGATCAACGTCGCCAGCTTCTCGCCTTCGAAGAAGCGTCGGGGATTCTCGACCAGCAGGCGATCGATCTCCTCCTCGCGGATCCCGGCCTCGCGGAGCTTCGGGACGATGTTCCGGGAGAAATGGGTCGGATCGAAGAGATCGCCGGCGTTCGCCAGCAGGGCCGCCGGGATCGGCTCCCCCCGCCAGCACCAGACCGAGTCGTGGGAGACGACGGCCCGGTCCCCGGCGCCCGCCCGGATCAGGGCGACCAACGAGGCGATCCGCTTCTCGTCGGGGAAGAGCAGCTCGATCCCGAAGCGATCGAAGCCCAGGTAGGAGCCACCCCGGGCGATCCGCATATGATAGTCGTGATCGTCCGTGCCACAGGAATGCCCGATGATGATGCGATGGGCCGGAACGCCGGCCGCCGTGAGGATCGCCTGCTGCTCGTCGCCCAGCTTGCCGTCGTCGGTATGGGTCGTGATCGGCGCCCCCGTCTCGACCGAGGCGCGCGCGGCCGCCTCGAGCACCGTCCGCTCGTAGTCGCTGATGCGGCCCTTGCCGGTCCCGACCTTGATGATGCCGGCGCGGATGCCGGTGTCCCCGATGCCTTCGGTCAGCTCGCGGACGAAGAGCTCGGCCATCGCCTCCACCTGGGGCTCGAAGCTCGAGCGGAAATGCCAGTAGGCGAAGCCGCCCTCGCTCTGCTTGTAGAGCCCCGTCGCACAGATGATCTGGAAGCCCGTCTGCTGGGCGACTCTCGCCGCCAATTCGACGTCGCGGCCGAGATCATTCGGACAGGGATCGAGCATCGTGCGGAAGCCGAGTGCCTGCAGGCTCTGGACGCGATCGACGCAGATCGCGAAGCGCTCCTCCGCCGTCGGCCCGGCATGGGTCGTATGGCTCTCGAAGCCGGGGTAGCCGATCACCAGATGCTCGTGCATCAGGGTCCGGCCGAGCGCCTCGGCGGTCGTCTCTCCGGTCACGGTCGCGATTCGGGTCATGACGCCTCCCGCCCACGACCCCTGGAGCGGTCGCGGCATCGAGGCGCGAGCATACCCCGGACGGAGCCCGGTTCAGCCCGGAATCAGCACCGGCGCCAGCCCCTCCCGAGGCTGATAGCGGATGCTGCGGATCGTTCCATCGAGATCGAAGTCGACCTCGAGCACGTGAATCGTCGCCGGTCGCAGGCTCGAGGGAGGCGGTCGTTCGGGCAACGGCGGATAGAGCAACACCCCGCCCAGCCAACGGAAGGGAGCCCCCAGGGCGCGCACGAATCGCTTCCCCGGACTCGGCCGCGACGGCCGCAGCTCGCCTTCCGCCGAGACACTCGGTCGCAGCGGATCCTTCGCGGACCAGTGGATCTCGGCGTGGTGGTAGCGCCAGATCCAGCCCCCGCGCGGACTCGGCACGCGCTCACGGGGTCGACCGAATCGTGCCCTCACATCGTCTGTCCGCGTCTTCCCGATCTCGAGGGATGCCACCCACCGCGGGAATGGATCCGCTGGATCCATGCGCAACGCGGGCTCGGACGCCGACGCGGTTTCGGGCTCGGGCTCCGACGCGGGCCCCCGCTCCGAAGTGGAAGCACAACCCAGGGCACCGATCGCGAGCCCGAGCGCGATCGCCAGGCCTGCGAACCGACTCCACCGGCCTCTGCCCATCGCTCCTCCAATTGCTCGTTGGTTCGCTCGTCCGATCGCTCGTCGTCCGCTCATTCCTGACTTCCCCGCCCGGCGATGGGCAACAGGATCGTGACCCGGGTGCCCGCGCGATCGCCGGCCTCTATCCGCATCTCGCCCCCATGGCGTTCGACGATCCGCAGGCAGGCCGGCAGATCGAGCTCGCTCCCCCGGTCCGTCGGCGCGTCGCCGTCGCCGTCGCCGTCGCCGTCGCCGAAGAAAGGATCGAAGACCTCGTCGATCCGGCTCGAGTCGATGCCCACTCCGCGGTCCTCGACCGAGAGCTCGACACCGCCCGGGGCGGGCTCGAGTCTCAGGATCACGCGCGGGCG
>CAYWGW010000178.1:0-8643 GCA_964457385.1 uncultured Spirochaetaceae bacterium | reverse complement strand
CGAGCTATGCGGAGAACGTCGAGCGCAATCCGATGGCCGCCATGATGTACGGCATCTCGGTCATGGTCTGCATGTCCTCGTCGCTCTCGACGCCGGATGGTGCGGGGCTCGGCACGCTGGGTCTCCACGCCGACAGGCTCGAGGGTTGGGCCAGGGACGCCGGATTCTCGCGCTTCGAGCCGATCGATCTCGGGCATCCGGTGAACGCGTTCTACGTCATCCGGCCCTGAGCGGCCCGACCCCGACCCCGACCCCGATCGACCTTCACCCCAGCCCGCAACCCCGAACCGGGAGGGGGAGCGAGAGGCCGGTCGGGCTGGGCACGCGTCGGACTCAGGCGCCGGGCCAGCGTCCGAGCAGCTCGCCGTCGCCGAGCAGATACCGGACGACATCGAGTGCGTCGATGACGAGCGAGATCCCGGCGATTACGAGGTAGACGTGCAGGTAGACGGCGAACGCGTTGCGCGGGGGGTACTGCGAGCGATGCCAGAGGATCCAGCCCCAGACGGGTCCCCAGAAGACCAGATGGGCGAGGCCCAGGAGGCGCACATAGCCGACTGCCGCGTAGAGCGCGTCCATCGCGATTGCGGCCCCGAAGAACGACACGAGGATGGCGACGGGCTCCCAGCGAACCTTCCAGCCGTTCTCCTCCCGAGTCGCCACGAAGAGCAGGGCTGCCAGATTCACCGCCATCAGCACCCCGACCCAGGCTTGAAGCCAGAGGGGCTCGGTGCCCATCGCCTCCATGAGACTCTGCGGCATTCCTGAATCCATCGCGCTCTCCTTTTTGAAGTCCTTCGGCCTGATCTGCCTTCGGCGTCTCCTCGAAGAATGCCTCACAGTCCAGGCAGGGATTCGCCACGACGCGTCCCTGCCCGTGCGCGGCGTGGGATCGGCGGCGGAAGGTCTCGCGATCCCAACCCGCCTCCAGGCCCATGGCCTCTGGATCGCCCCGCCCGCCGCACGACGCCATCGGCTTCCGGATCCGCTCCATGAAGGCGAACTTCCGCCCGTCTTGCATGTCGACGTGGTAGTCGTCGATCGAGGCAATCGCGATGCCATCCACGCCGCGCTCCAGCAACTCGTAGAGGAAGGTCGGCGTGAGCACGTCGCCGGTGGTCTGGATCGAGATCAGCGGCGGCGTGCCGGCCGGGAGCTCGTCGGCGCGGGCGCCGGCGCGGGTCTCGCCGTCGGCTGCGGCTGCGCCGTCGGTAGCCCTTTCGTAGCGGCCGTCGCGGTTCGTCAGGGTCTCGAGCATCGGATGGAGCAGCTCATCGAGAACGCCGTCGATCAGCAGCTCGCCGCCGGCGAGGATCAGCCGGGTCCTGCGTCGCCGGCCGTCCCGATCGTCGATCCAGGTCGGATCGTCCGGCAGGTTCGCGATGATCCGGGCGTAGGCCGTGCGGCCCTCGGCCACGACCTCGGAGAGCGCGTCGCGCGCGTAGGGCCGGAATCGACCGTCGTAGCGGTGCACGCATTTCCGATGGCAGGCCCAGCTGAGGACCCGGTAGATCGACTGTACCGGCGAGACTCCCGCGAGCGGCGCGTCCGCCCGGGACCCGCGTTGCGGCCCCGCCGAACCGCGCCCTCGAGCAGGCTGATCGTTTGCCCGAATCGGGTCCAACGCTTCTCTTCGACGAGCGCCCCTCGATCGCTGGGATCGCGAGATTCCCCACCGGGTGCCGCTATATTCCGGACTCAATCGTTTCGAGGTTCGATCCATGTTCCTCCCGGCCCGGGAGATTCGCGAGACCTTCCTGCGCTACTTCGAGGAGCGGGGCCATCGGCGGGTGGCCAGCGCCTCTCTGGTCCCCGAATCCGATCCGACGTTGATGTTCGTGAACGCCGGGATGGTGCCCTTCAAGCGCGTCTTCCTCGGCGAGGAGGCGCGTGACTACAAGCGCGCCACCAGCTCCCAGAAATGCATGCGGGTCTCGGGCAAGCACAACGACCTCGAGAACGTCGGCCGCACTCCGCGCCATCACACCTTCTTCGAGATGCTGGGCAACTTCTCCTTCGGCGACTACTTCAAGGCCGAGGCGATCGAGTACGCCTGGGGGCTGCTCACGGAGGGGATCGGCTTCGATCCCAACGACCTCGTCGTGTCGGTCTTCGAGGAGGACGACGAGGCCTTCGAACTCTGGCGCGACGCCATCGGGCTGCCGGAGTCGAAGATCTACCGCCTCGACGAGAAGGAGAACTTCTGGTCGATGGGCGATACCGGACCCTGTGGACCCTGCTCGGAGATCCACTACGACTGGGGCGCCCGACCCGAGCATCCGGACGACGATCCCTCGAGCGAGACCGGCCGCTTCATGGAGATCTGGAATCTGGTCTTCATGCAGTTCAACCGGGACGCCACGGGCGCGATGACGCCGCTGCCGCGGCCCTCGATCGATACGGGCGGGGGGCTCGAGCGCTGGGCCGCCGTGCTCCAGGGCGTGCGGTCGAGCTGGGAGTCGGACGCCTTCACGCCGCTGATCGCACGCGCCGCCGAGCTGTCGGGGGTCGGGCCGGGCCAGGATCCGGAGAAGGACGTCTCGCTGCGTGTGGTGGCGGATCACGCGCGGGCGCTGACGTTCCTGGTCGGGGACGGCGTGATGCCGAGCAACGCCGGGCGGGGCTACGTGCTCCGCCGGATCCTGCGCCGGGCCTCGAGGCACGGTGTGCTCCTGGGCCGCAAGACGCCCTTCATCCACTCGGTGGCCGATGCCGTGATCGATCAGATGAGTGACGCCTATCCGGAGCTCGCCGATCGCCGCGCCTACATCACCGATCGCATCCGCCGCGAGGAGGAGCGCTTCCTCGAGACCCTCTCGACGGGCCTCAGCCTGCTGCAGGGCGAGATCGAGGAGCTCCGGGGCCGGGGCGAGACGCAGCTGCCGGGCGAGACCGTCTTCAAGCTCTACGACACCTTCGGCTTCCCGGTCGACCTGACCGGCGACATCCTGGTCGATCACGGCATGAGCCTCGACCAGTCGGGCTTCGATCGCGCCATGGGCGAGCAGAAGAAGCGCGCCCGGGCGGCCTGGAAGGGCAGCGGGGACACGGCGATCCAGGAGATCTACGGACGCATCGCCGCAGACCTCCAGACGACCTTCCGCGGCTACGAGGCGCTCGAGCTCGAGGCGAAGGTGGCGGCGATCCTGCGCGGCGGCGAAGCCGTCTCCGAGGCGGAGGCCGGCGACGAGATCGAGCTCGTCTTCGAGGAGACGCCCTTCTACGCCGAGAGCGGCGGCCAGGTCGGCGATCGTGGCTGGATCAGGGCGGCGAACGGCGAGGTCGAGATCGACGACGTCCAGAAGCCGGTGGAGGGGCTCTTCGTCCATCGGGGCAAGGTCCGAAGCGGCCGCGTGGCGGTCGATGACGAGGCGAAGCTGGTGGTCGATCGCGAGTCGCGCCAGGCCACCGTGCGCAACCACAGCGGCACGCATCTGCTGCACGCCGCGCTGCGCGAGGTGCTCGGTCTGCAGGCGATGCAGAAGGGATCGCTGGTCGGGCCGGATCGGCTGCGATTCGACTTCACTCACGATGCGCCGCTCGCAGAGAGCGAGATCGAGGCGATCGAGGATCGCGTCAACGAGTGGATCGAGGCGAACGAGGCGGGGTCGACCCGCGAGATGGACTACAAGTCGGCAATCGAGGCCGGGGCGGTCGCGATCTTCGACGAGAAGTACGGCGATCGCGTGCGGGTGGTCTCCTTCGGCGACTGCAGCACGGAGCTCTGCGGCGGCACCCACGCCCGGGCGACCGGGGACATCGGGCTGCTCAAGATCGTCTCGGAGTCGGGTATTGCCGCCGGAGTCCGGCGTATCGAGGCCCTCACGGGTCTCGGCGCGCTGCGCCAGATCCGGGAGCAGGAGCGGCTCGCGCGGGAGGCGGCGCGGCAGCTGAAGGTGCCGCTGACGGAGCTGCCGGGTCGGGTGGGAAGACTGCTCGAGGAGCGCAAGGAGGCGCAGAAGGAACTCGACGATCTGCGCGCGCGGCGACAGGGTGCGGGTGCGGGGGATCTGCTCGCGACGGCACGGGAGATCGTCGCGATTCCGGGGGCGAAGGCCATCGCGAGCAGGGTCGAGGGCGTCGACGCCAAGGCGATGCGGACGATGATCGACGATCTGCGCAACCGGCTGGGCTCGGGGGTCGTCTGCCTGGCGGCGACGGCGGGCGAGGCGGGCGAGAAGGTGCTGCTCGCGATCGGCGTGACCCGGGATCTGACGGATCGGCTGAAGGCGGGCGATCTGATTCGCGAGGTGGCGGGCGTGGTCGGCGGCGGCGGTGGCGGTCGACCGGACTTCGCCCAGGCCGGGGGCAAGGATCCTGCTCGGATCGACGAGGCGCTCGCGAAATTCTGCGAGCGGGTGGGGGTCTGATGGCGTCGGGATTCTGCATGTTCGGGGATCCCTTCCGGCCGCGGCGACGACCGACGCGGGTCGTGCACGTCGGCGCCGTGCCGATCGGGGGCGACCACCCGATCGTCGTGCAGTCGATGACCAACACCGACACGATGGAGACCGACGCGACGGTCGAGCAGATCACGCGGCTGGCCGAGGTGGGCTGCGAGATCGTGCGCGTGACGGCGCCTTCCATCCGCGACGCCGAGAACCTGCGCGAGATCCGGCGTCGGCTCGCTGCGCGTCGCGTGACGGTGCCCCTCGTGGCCGATATCCACTTCACGCCGAACGCCGCACTGATCGCCGCCGACGTCGTCGAGAAGGTCCGGATCAATCCGGGCAACTACGCCGACAAGAAGCGCTTCGAGATCCGCGAGTACGACGATGCCCAGTACGCGGCCGAGATCGAGCGGGTGGCCGAGCGATTCCGGCCGCTGGTGCGGCGCTGCAAGAAGAACGGCGTCGCCATGCGGATCGGCACGAACCACGGCTCGCTCTCGGATCGGATCCTGAACCGCTTCGGTGACACGCCCGAAGGCATGGTCGAGAGCGCCCTCGAGTTCCTCGACGTCTGCGAGGACGAGGGTTATTTCGACGTCGTCTTCAGCATGAAGGCCTCCAATACCCAGGTCGCCATCCAGGCCTACCGGCTGCTGGCGGCGCGGCTCGAGGCACGCCGTCCGGGTGAGCCCTCCTATCCCTTCCACGTGGGCGTCACCGAGGCCGGCGACTCCGAGGACGGGCGCATCAAGAGCGCGATCGGGATCGGCTCCCTGCTGGCCGATGGCCTCGGCGACACGATCCGGGTCTCGCTGACCGAGGATCCCGTCCGCGAGGTGCCGGTGGCGCGGGCGCTGGTGGCGTGGGCGGAGAGCGCCTTGCGGGAGCGGGTCGACGAGACGCCTCCCGTCGAGGTCGAGTCGGCTCATGTCGCCGATCCCTTCCGACACGTCCGGCGAGGGACGAGCTTGCAGGATTGGCGGGGCCTGTCCCTGGGTGACGAGGCGCCGGTCCGGGTCGAGCTCGATCGGGTCGGTGCGCTCGACGATCCCCTGGCGTCGGCGGCGCGGCTGGCGATGGAGCTCACGACGCTGCGGGAGATCCACTGCGAGGCCCTGCTGGTGACGGGCCGGGGCCCACAGGCCCTCGACCAGGTGGGAACGCTGCAGACGGAGCTCGCGACCCTCGGTCTCGAGCTGCCGATCTCGTTGCGTGTCGACGCGGGAGACGACGAGCTGCTCGAGGCTGCCCTGGCCCGGCCGGTGGCGGGAATCGCGCGCTGGGTAGGCACCATCGAGCCGGGAACCTCTTCGCAGGCGCTCGCTCGCTGGGCCGATGCGGCTCGGAAATCTGATGCGGCGATCGAGTGGGAACTCGAGGCACGGGACTTCGAGATTCCCCCGCTCGTCCGCCGCGCCCTGGAGGCCTCGGGCCAGGGGACGACGGATTGCGTGATGTCCCTGGGCGCCGAGGCGCCGCTGCATGCCTGGCGCGTGCTGGTCGCGGCTCTGGCCGACGCCGGTGCGGGCCGGACACCCATCGTCCTGCGCCAGGCTCTGCGGGAGGTCGTGTCGATCCCGGCCGGTCTGGGGGGCCTCGAGGGACTCTCGGAGTCCGAGCTGCTGCGCGCGTCGGTGCGGCTCGGATCCTTGTTGTGTGATGGGGTCGGCGACGTCGTCTCGATCCGGTCCGACGGACGTGCGGCCGCGGCGGTGGACCTGGCCTATCGCGTGCTGCAGGGCGCGCGGCAACGCACGACCCGGACCGAGTACATCTCCTGTCCTTCGTGCGGCCGGACGCTATTCGATCTCGAGGAGACGACGGCGCGGATCAAGGACCGGACCCGGCATCTGAAGAACGTCAAGATCGCCATCATGGGCTGCATCGTGAACGGCCCCGGCGAGATGGCCGATGCCGACTTCGGCTACGTGGGATCCGGAGTCGGGCAGGTCACGCTCTATGTGGGGAAGGAGATCGTGGCCCGCGCCGTCCCCGAAGCCCAGGCACCCGATCGGCTGGTCGAGCTGATCCAGGAGCACGGACGCTGGGCCGAGGAGCATGGCCCCGCACCCTTGGCGGTGTCCGAGACGAGCGCAACGGATCCGACTCCCGCCGGTTGAAGCCTGTCTTCGCCCGAGGCCGATGGGGGCACCCGCCTCTCGGCGTTACCGCCAGCTTCCCGGCGCAGCGACGGCCGGCAGCTCGCCTTCCTCTCGCCAGGTCTGCATGCGCTCGACGAGCTCCACGCTGCGGGCGCCCGCCGTCACCGGATGGTCTGCTCCCACCAACCAGAGCGCGAGCAGGACCAGGATCGCAGCCACCACGGCGCCCTCCGCCGCCCCGAGCACGCCACCTCCGACGCGGTCCGCCCAGCCGAGTCCCGCGAAGACGGCCCCGCGACGAAGCAGCCGCCCGAAGGCTCCGACGATCAGGATCGTCGAGACGACGAGCACCACGCCGGCGATCCAGAGGGCGGCCTTGCCGCTGATCTCCCCCGCGCTGAGCTGCGTGAGCTTCGCCGCCGTGGGGTCGACGGCGAGTCGGGTCACGATCGTGGCGGCTGCGATGGCCGCCAGCGACAGGCCCTCCCGGATCAACCCGATCCAGAGGCCCCGCGCGGCCGCGATGAGCAGGACCGTGAGCGCGATGCCGTCGATCAGGGGCAGCTCGGAGAGGCTCATTGCGAAGCGCTCTCCTGCTCGCCCGCGCGACCGAGAACGGGCTCGCCCTGGGCCAGGGGCTTCTGCGACCAGCCCGCACCAACGGCTCCGGAGCCGGCGTCGCGGCTCTCGGCCGCGCCGCGCACCAGGCGCAGGTACATCCGCGCCTCGTCCCGACTCGGATCCCGATCGAGGACGGCCTCCCACTCCCGGACTGCGTCGGGGGTGCGTCCCATCGAGTAGTAGGTCAGTCCGAGCTGGATCTGGCTCTCGAAGAGGCTCGGCTGGAGGCGCAGCACGTGCTGGAACTCCTGCACCGCCTGATGGGGCAGCCCCGCCTCGCGCAGCGTCATGCCCAGGCGATGGCGTATGTCGTGGAAGTCGGGACAGCGCTCGAGAGCGCGGCGGTACTCCTCGATCGCCTCGCGCTTCTCGCCGGCGAGGGTGAGGGCGTCGGCCAGCTCGGCCTGCTGATTGCTGAGCTTGCCCCGGGTGGTCGGATCGAGTCCGCCAGCAGTCGGCTGGGCCAATCGGCTGGCCCGCTCGGCGTAGCCCTGGGATCGGTCGAAGTCTCCGCGGCGTTCGTGCAGACTGGCCAAGGCGAGCAATGCCTCCACGTAGGACGGATTGATCCGGACCGCTCGGCGCAGGCTCTCCAGCGCGGCGTCGAGATCGTCGGCTCTCTCCTGGAGCAGGCCGATCATGTAGAAGACGTCGGCGTACTCGCAGCCCCGCCCGGTCAGTCGCGAGAGCGTCTCGAACGCAAGCGCATCCTCACCCCGCTCGAAGGCGCGACGGCCCTGAATGAAGGTCTCGCGCTCGATCGTCGAGAAGCCCGTCTGAAGTCCCAAGCCTGGCCCTCCCCCGGAAGCCTGAAGGCGTCCCTCCAGCGAACGGGGCCAGGATCGCACCTCCCGCATGGTCCGTCGAGCATTTCGAGTCGAGATCGGCGCGTGGAGACGGCTCTCGGGAGGGACGGTCGGGCGCGGCCCTCCTCGCCTCGACTCGGCGCTCTATTGCGCGCGGGCGATGCGCGCTCGGGCCAGGCGGGCGGAGCCCGTGTCGGCGTAGTTCTCCACGACCACATGATAGAGACGGAGCGCCTCGTCCTCCCGCCGCATGTTCTCGAGACAGGTCCCGAGCCGGTAGAGTGCCCGGGCGTCCAGCCCCAGACCCGGGTACTCGTCCAGCACCCGTCGATAGCGCTCCGCCGCCGACTGCCAATGGGTCCGTTCGTGGTAGAAGTCGCCGATGCGCAGGATGTGCAGGGCGAGCCGGCTTCGCAGCTCGATCATCATCTCCTCGCCCTCCCGGGTCTCCTTGGCGTAGGGATGATTCCGGAGCAGGATCTCGAGGGTGGCGATCGCCTGGTGCGTCGCGGTCTGATCCCGCTCGATCGATTCGATCTGCGCGTAGTGGGACCGCGCGGCTTGCAGCAGTGTGTAGGGAACCCGCGGATGCTGCGGATGGAGGTCGGCGAAGTCACGGTAGTAGGCCAGCGCCTCGTCATAGCGCCGATCCTGGAAGTAGGAGTCCGCGATCTTGAGCTGGGCCTGCTTCTCGAACTCGCTGTAGGGGTAGTTGTCGATGAT
>CAYWGW010000177.1:0-8719 GCA_964457385.1 uncultured Spirochaetaceae bacterium | reverse complement strand
CCTACAGAGTAGGCGAATAAAAGACGAAAGTCAACCCTGCCAGCTCCAGCTGAGGCCGAGGCGCGCGGCTGGGGCGCTCGGCCGGGGTGCGCGACTGGGCGCGCGGCTGGGCGCGCGGTTGGGGCGAAGCCGGATCGGCCCGGGCCGGGGCCGAAGCGGTGCGAGCCCGGCGTGGAGCCGGGGGGCGGGGTGAGGCCGACTTCGAGATCCGCGACGCCGTCGCAGGCTCCCCGGACGAGCGGGCGTTCCGGATCCGTTCGCTCGCCCGCTGCCGGCTGCCCGCCGCCCGATCTCGGCTACGAGCCTCCGATTGCGTCCTCGGAGTCTATGTTGCTGGCGCCCGAACAGTCGTCCACGCGATCGCCCACGCCGTCGCGCAATCGGTCGTCGACGCGTCGCCGACGCGGGGCCTACGCGAGGTGATGCTCCAGATCCGTGGTCCGCTGGTCTCGTTCCCGACATTCGAACGCCGTTCCCACGTCGAGGCATTTGGGCTTCGCGCGATGAGCTCGAGTCGAAAGAGGAGGCCGGTGTTCTGGCCCCTAGGCTCGAAAGCCCAGATGCAAGCAGAGCAACCGGGGGCCAAGGTGCTCGGTGCGAACCGGCGCCCCTCGTGAACCAGCATCATCTGCATCGGGGCTCGAGGCGGAACAATGTTGTCTCGAGGTCGACGGCTCGACCCTTCTGCTGGCTCCGTTCAGTCAGTCAGGTCCCCGCTCGGGCGGGGTTCTCGATTCGGGTAGCATCAGAGACATCCGAGGACGTGCGTCCGGCGCGCGGCGCGGCGCGGCGCGACGATGGAGGCGATGGAGGCGACGATGGAAATCGGGATGCTCGGGATCTTCCAGAACTACCGCGATCGCGAGGACGATGGCGAGGTCATGCGCGGGGAGCTCTCCCTGGCCCTGCAGGCGGAGCGACTGGGCTTCGATCACTACTGGGCGACCGAGCATCATTTCTTCGGGTACTCGATGTGTCCGGACAATTTTCAGTGGCTGGCTCAGGTCGCGGGCATGACCGAACGCATCCGGCTCGGCACGGGGGCGGCGATCATGCCCTGGAACGATCCCTATCGGATCGCCGCCAAGATGGCGCTGCTCGATCAGCAGAGCGGCGGGCGCGCGTTGATGGGCTTCGGGCGTGGACTGTCGCGCAAGGAGTACGACTCCTTCGGAATTCCGATGGACGAGGCCAGAGGTCGCTTCGACGAGGGCACCCGGCTCGTCGTGGATGCGCTCGAGTCCGGCTTCTACGAGGCCGATACCTCCTACTTCAAGCGCAAGCGCTGCGAGCTTCGGCCGCGCCCGACCCGGGGCTTCGCGGATCGTCTCTACTCGATCGGTGTCTCGCCCGAGTCGGCGGTCCAGGCGGCGGAGCTCGGGGCGCGGCTGATGGTGCTGGCGCAGCAGCCCTGGGAGGTCTTCCGGGAGCAGGCGCTGGCACCCTACCAGGAGCGTTGGCGGGTCCGGTGGAGCAGCGAGCCGCCGCCCCCGCTCTGCGGGCAGCTGGTCTACTGCCATGAGGATGCGGCCCGGGCCGGAACTCGGGGCGAGGAGTGCGTGAAGAGCTACTTCATGACCGTCGTCGATCACTACGAGATCGCCGGCAAGCACTTCTCGGGCACGAAGGGCTACGAGTACTACGGCAACGCCGCCCAGGCGATCGAGGCGATGGGCCTCGAGGCGATGGCCTCGATGTACGCGTCGGTCAACACCTTCGGCACGCCGGACGAGATCGTCGCGCAGGTCGAGCGGCAGCGGGAGATTCTCGGTTGCGACATCGACGTGCTGATGATGGTGAAGTACGGCGGTCTGACCCAACCGGAGAGCGAGGCCTCGGTCGCGCTGCTCGCCGAATCCGTGCTTCCGAGACTGCGTGGCGAGAGGAGGAGTCCCGCGGACTCTTCGTGATCCCGCGCAGGGCGGGTCGCGCGTCCAGCAGCGCGTCTGGACAGCTCGTCATGGGCGATGGATGTTCAGCGCGCGTTCGGAACATTCCCGGAACCAACCCCCTCGATCGCTGCCAGGGGGCACCTGAATTCCGCAGCACGGTCTTGCAGTCGGCCGCGAGGCACGCTGCGGCGCACGAGCATGCGCGAGGGCGAGATGTCCCGAGCATGGGTCGGGGCGTGGCGTAGTGCCCCAAAGCGATCGTGCCCCCTCGACTATCAAGGCTGCGACAGGCCGCAGACATGCGTGATTGCATGGCACACATGTTGCTCCCAAGCAGGGCCGAGAGAATGCGAGCACGGAGCAGGACCGCCGCTCGCGATCTCGTGGAGCCGGTCGATCATCGGCACCACCGAGGGCACGAGGTCCCGGTCCCGCGCGTGGGCGCATGGATTAGGGATCCAGGGAGGAGGGATGGTCATGTCGGGTCTCAGCGATCGCTACGGGTCTTCGCCGAGGAAGCGCATTGGACGCGATCGATCGATGCTGCTGTCGTGGGCGGGCATGCTCGCCGTACCCGGTGCGGCTCTCTTGTTGATCACCCCGACTGCTGGCGCCGCCGCGGGCTGCGAGGGCCTGTTTCCGGGGTTCACCTGCGAGGAGTGGGAAGCACGGCCCGCTGGACACGTGGCGCCGATGTCCATGCCCTATCTCTTCGAGGACCCCTACATCACGACCGGTCTCAACCTGGTCGGGATCTACCACAACTTCCCCGAAGACTCGGTCTTCGACGGCGGTGAGGTCGGCGTCCTGGCGCTTCAGGCCAGGCTCGCGATTACTGATCGTCTGGCCTTCATCGCGACCAAGGACGGATTCACCATCCTCCGCTCCGACAACTTCGCCCTCGACAACGAAGAGGGATTCATGAATATATCGGCGGGCTTCAAGTACGCCGTGATCGACGACCGGGAGCGCGGCCTCATCGTCACGCCGAGCCTTCGTTTCGAGATTCCGCTCGGCAATGACGATGTGCTCCAGGGACATGGAGACGGAATCTTCATCCCGGCGGTGACCGTGGGCTGGGGTCCCGACGCCATTCATCTGATCGCAGGACTCGGAGCCCAGCTCCCCATCGACGGCGACGCGAACAGCAGTCTGCTCTTCTACAACGTCCATCTCGATCAGGCCTTCGCGGTGGACTTCATCCCGGGCGCAGACTTCGTCGTGCCCTTCATCGAACTCAACGGCCTCGCCTACATGGACTCCGGCGATGGCAGCACCCAGATCAACCTCGCCTCGTCCGCAGGGCTTGGCCATAGTCAGCCGCTCCGGACCGTTCAGGGCGTGCTCTCGGGAATCACGGCCGATCGGCGAGGGGACGGAGTCGATGTCGCCAATCTGGGCTCCTCCGGAATGGGCAACGAGGACATCGTCACGATGGCCTGGGGCGTCCGCGTGCCCTTCCGGAACGGCATCTCGACAGGGTTCTCCTATGAACGCGCCTTGAGCCAGCGGGAGGACATCTTCGAGCAGCGCGCCACCTGGATGGTCAGCTACGAGTTCTGATCGGACGGAAGCCCCGCCGGAGCTCCTCGACGAAGGTCTCGGGCTGCTCGAAGGCCGCAAAGTGGCCGCCCTTCTCGAGGGCGTTGTAGTACACGAGCTTCTCGAAGCGCGCCTCACACCAGCGTCGGGAGCTGCGGAAGATCTCCTTCGGAAAGATGCTCACCGCCACGGGGACGTCGATCGGCATCATCGGGGGCGACGAGAAGCTCTCCCAGTAGAGCCGTGCCGAGGAGGCGCCGGTCGCCGGCAGCCAGTAGAGCATCACGTTGTCGAGTAGCTCG
This sequence comes from uncultured Spirochaetaceae bacterium, assembly GCA_964457385.1. GTDB lineage: Bacteria > Myxococcota_A > UBA9160 > UBA9160 > UBA4427 > UBA4427. The sequence continues at coordinate 4,983 of CAYWGW010000177.1, read as the reverse complement.
TCCCGGGTGAGTGCGTTCTCGGGATGGCCGTCGCAATCGGTCCAGCTCCAGAACTTCTCGAGAATCCAGCCCGCCTGACCCACTGGCGAGTCCACCAGCCCGTACCCGAGACTCTGGGGTCGCGTCGACTGCTGCTTCGAGTAGCCGCTGTCCTTCTCCTGGTAGTGGGCCATGCCGGTCAGCGCCCCCTGCTCCTGCTCCGTGAGATCCGCCATCGACTCCTCGGTGGGTGGCGCGATCGGCATGTTCAAATGGATACCGAGACAATGCTCTGGATCCTGGGCGCCGATGCAAGAGGTCACCATGGCGCCCCAGTCTCCTCCCTGGGCGACGTAGCGTCCGTAGCCGATGCGTTGCATCAGGGTCGACCAGGTATTGGCGATCTTCTCGACGCCCCAGCCCGTCTGCCGGGGCTTGTCCGAGAAGCCGTAGCCCGGCAGCGACGGGCAGACGACGTGGAAGGCATCTTCGCTCTGTCCGCCGTGGGCTGCGGGATCGGTGAGGGGGCCGATCACCTTCTGGAACTCGACGATCGAGCCCGGCCAGCCATGGGTGAGGATCAGGGGCAGAGCGTTCGGCTCGGGCGAGGTGGCATGGATGAAGTGGATGCCGAGCCCGTCGATCTCCGTCTTGAATTGGGGAAACCGATTCAATCGCTCCTCACGAGCGCGCCAGTCGTACTCTTCCTGCCAGTAGGCGCAGACCTCCTGGAGGTAGGCCTGGGGGATGCCCTGGGACCAGTCGTCGACGGTCTCGGGATCGGCCCAGCGCGTATTCGCCAGGCGGTGGCGTAGATCCTCGAGGTCGGCGTCCGGGATCTCGATCTTGAAGGGGGTGATCTCGCTCATCGTGCGTCGAGGCTCCTTGAAGAGGAAGTCGGGTCAGGGTCTCGGGGGATCGGGCTTCGGGGTGGCGTTCGTCGTGTCCATGCCGGCTCTGCCGTCGCAGGGAGCGGCCACGCCAGGCGTCCATCTCATCATGATCGTCGAGGATCATCGGAGCGTCCAGGCCCGCAGGGCCGGATCGGCATGAATGCAGTCCGATCGAGGACGGGATCCGTTAGCGCGCGGGCAGCTCTTCGAGTACCTCGACGAGGGCCTTCGTCCAGATCCTCTCGGAATCCGGTCCCAGAATCAGATCGCGCTCCGGCAGACGGCTGCGCGCCTCGCCCCGCCAGACGACCTGCGATCCGTTTCCGTCGAGCAGCTCGACGGTCAGGATCGCCTCCTTCGTCTCCCGCGTCACGTAGTAGTTCGCATCCGGATCGCTCGACCAGACGCGGCGCGGGACGAGCTGCTCGCTCCTGTGAATCTGGAGTGCGAGGTCCGCCTGGCCGGCCGGGGTGATCTCGTATCCGCGACGGGCAAGGAGGCTCCGAGCCCGTCGCTCCAGCTCGGCGCCGATGTCGGCGCCGATGTCGGTGTCGGTGTCGGTGTCGGCGCGGTCGCTCCCGGCGACGGGATCCGCGGGCGTCGTGGGTCGGACGTGGATCCGCGAGTAGCTCGAGAGATCCGCGCCGGGGCGCATCTTCGTCTGCACGTGTGGCGTCGAGCAGGCCAGGGTGGCGAGGACGACGAGCAGCCACGGGGTCGGATCGGCGAATCGCATTCGTGCCTCCAGGTGGTTCGGAGTCGAGACGCTCCCTAGAGAGAGTCGACGACCGGAGTCTACCGCGCGATCCGTGCCCGCCGAACTCCAACCGGGGTCGGCCTCGCCCGGTCCGTGGGATTCGATTGGAGCCGGGGCTGGGAGCCGGGGCCGGTTGACAGATCACGCTGCAATGGAGAGCGTAGGTCATCACCGATCACCACGGGCCAGGCCTGGACCGCGAGGAGATCGAGGAAGGAATCGGTATATGGCGGAGATCGAGGCGCTCGCGAGTCGGATCGCGCGATTGGAGGATCTCGAGCAGATCCGGTCGCTCAAGCATCGCTACTTCAGGGCGATGACCTTCCACGACTACGATCTCCTGAAAGAGACGCTGACGGCGGACGTCGTCACGAGCTATTCGGATGGGCTCTACGTCTTCGATGATCGCGAGAAGCTGCTGCGCTTCCTGATCGATTCCCACGATCCCGAGGCGAAGATCATCGCCTACTGGATGGCCGGCATGCCGGAGATCACGCTGGAGAGCGAGACCGAAGCGACGGCCATCTGGGCCATGTACCACTCCTTCTACAACCACGCGGCCGGCTTCGTCGACGAGATGTTCGTCTACTACGACGACGCCTATCGGAAGGAGGACGGCGTCTGGCGGATCTCGAAGACCGGCTATCGCCGCGTCCTCAACCAGATCCTGGACCGGCGGGAGATGCCCTACAAGCTGAAGGCTCCGGATTGGGCCGTGAAGAGAAGTGGTCCGTGAAGAAGAGCTGAGCGATCCGGCCGGAATCGGATCGGTTCGACCCGTCAGTGCAGGATCGTCTGTCCGCCATCGATCATCATCGTCAGCCCGGTGACGTAATCCGAGTCGGGGCTCGCGAGGAAGACGACGGCGCGGCCGATGTCCGTCTCCGGATCGCCCAGGCGGCCGAGGGGAATCGTCTGGAGCATGGCTCGCGCGCGTTCCGGGTGGGCACGGCTCCAGGCCTGGGAGCCCGGCGTCTCGGCCAGGGGACAGATGACGTTGACGTGGATTCCGTGCGGGCCCCACTCGCGAGCGGCGACCTTCGTCAGCGCCCGGATCCCCTCCTTGGCGACGGCGTAGGAGGTGAAGCCGGCGTGGCCCATCAGGCCGGCTGCCGAGGCGAGGTTGATGATCTTGCCTCCGCGACGGCGCAGCCATGGGAAACACGCCTGCATGAAGTGGAAGGTCCCGAGGACGCCCGAGGCGACGACGGCCTCCATGTCGGCCGCGGTCGTCTCCTCGAAGGGCAGCGGCGGATGTTGCGTCTGGGCGTTGTTCACGAGGATGTCCACGCCGCCGAAGCTCTCGACGGCCGCGGCGACGGCGGCCTCGACTTCGGCGCGGTGACGGACGTCGGTGGTGACGGCGCGGGCGCGTCCGCCGAGAGCCTCGATCTCCCCGGCCGTCCGGCTCGCCTTCTCGGCGTCGAGCTCCGCGACCAGGACGGCGGCCCCCTCCCGGGCGAGTGCGAGGGCGATGCCCCGGCCGACGCCCTGGCCCGCTCCGCTGACGATGGCCACCCGGTCGGCGAGTCTCTTCATTTCCTGTTCCTCTCCCGCTCCGGATCGCATGGAGTTCCGCCGCTGTCGGCGTGTCGTGCGGCGGTCGGGGGTGCGGAGGCGGATCAGCCGACCACGTTCACGAGGCGCCCGGGCACGAAGACCACCTTCTTTGGCACCCGTCCGGCTAGCAGCTTCTGGACGTTCTCGTGGGCGAGTGCGGCGGCCTCGGCGTCCTCTCGGGAGACGTCGGCCGGAACCTCGATCTCCCCGCGCTTCTTCCCGTTCACCTGGACCACCAGCGTGATGCGTTCCGTGGTCAGCAGCCTCTCGTCCGCCACCGGCCAGGGCTCGTAGGCGAGACTCTCCTCGTGACCCAGTCGGGACCAGACCTCCTCGGCGAAATGCGGCGCCATCGGCGAGAGCAGCAGAACGAAAGCCTCGGCCGACGCCCGATCCAGCGGCGCCTCCTTCGTGATCTCCCGAGCGAAGATCATCAGCTTCGAGATCGCCGTATTGAAGCGCATCGCCTCGAGGTCCTCGGTGACGCCGGCGATCGTCTGGGCGGTGAGGCGCTGTTGCGCCTCCTGGCCGGGGCCCGGGACGGGCGGGCGGAAGCGCTCGCTGCCGTCGCTCTCCTCCTCTTCATGGAAGAGCCGCCAGGCGCGCTGCAGGAAGCGCGAGATGCCCTGGATGCCCTCGGTCGACCAGGGGGCGGCCTTCTCGAGCGGGCCGATGAACATCTCGTAGAGACGCATCGCATCCGCGCCATGCTCGGCGATCACGTCGTCGGGATTGATGACGTTGCCCTTGCTCTTCGACATCTTCTCGACGACGCGCTCGAGGGGCAGCTCCGGGTCGTCGGGATGCACCGGATTGCCTGCCTCGTCCCAGCTGACCTCCCGGGTCTGGATCCAGCGGGCCTTGACCGGTCGGCCGTCGTCCCTTGCGACCGGACCCTCGTCGGTTTCCCGGACGGCCGAGTACGCATAGCGCTTCGTGGTCGTCGCCCCCGTGTCGGAGACGTCGTCGTCGTAGTAGCGGAAGCTCTCGCCGAGGATCATTCCCTGGTTCACGAGCTTCTGGAAGGGCTCCTTCGTATGCACCAGCCCGAGGTCGTAGAAGACCTTGTGCCAGAAGCGGGAGTAGAGGAGATGAAGCACGGCGTGCTCGGCGCCGCCCACGTAGAGATCGACCGGCATCCAATAGCGTTCGGCCTCCCCGGACCATGGGGCCTCGTCGTTCATCGGATCCAGGAAGCGCAGGAAGTACCAGCAGCTGCCGGCCCATTGGGGCATGGTATTCGGATCGCGCAGCACCCTGCGTCCGCGTGCGTCCGTCGTCTCGATCCAATCCTTCACCCGCGCCAGGGGCGATTCGAAGCCCTCGCCCGAGGGCTTGAAGTCCTCGAGCTCGGGCAACGTCAGGGGCAGCTCGGACTCGGGGACGAGTTCGATCGAGCCGTCCTCGTGATGGACGACGGGAAAGGGCTCGCCCCAGTAGCGCTGGCGGCTGAAGAGCCAGTCCCGAAGCTTGTAGGTGACCGTGCCCTGGCCGACGCCCCGGGCCTCGAGCCAGTCGATCATGCGCCGCTTCGCCTCGCCCGTCTCGAGTCCGTCGAGGAATTCCGAGCCCGTCGCCCGGCCCGCGCCGGTGTACGCCTGCTCGCGGACGTCACCGCCCTCGACGACCTCGAGGATCGGCAGGTCGAAGGTCTTCGCGAAGGCCCAGTCGCGCTCGTCGTGTCCCGGCACCGCCATGATCGCGCCGGTGCCGTAGCCGGCGAGCACGTAGTCGGCGATGCCGAAGACGTTGCCCATGCATGCCTTTTCCTGGGATCGGATATGTCTGCCTACA
>CAYWGW010000176.1:0-8724 GCA_964457385.1 uncultured Spirochaetaceae bacterium | reverse complement strand
CAGATGCTGGGGCGTGATCGTGGCCGCCACGCGCGGCGAGAACTCGCGGACGAAGGCGACGGCCTCGGCTGTCGTGATATGCTCGAAGACCACCCGGAGCTGTGGATGGTCCGCCAGAAGCGGACGCAGGGTCTCCTCGAGGAAGACACGCTCGCGGTCGAAAACGTCGCAGTCGGAACGGGTGGACTCCCCGTGCACGAGCAGCGGCAGCTCGAAGCGCTCGAGCGCCTCGACCACGGATCGGAGCGAATCGAGTCCCTCCACGCCCGCCTCGGAGTTCGTGGTCGCGCCCTTCGGATAGAGCTTGAAGCCAACCACGAAGGGCGATCCCGCGGCGGCCTCGACGTCCTCGAGACGGGTCTCCTCCGTCAGGTAGAGCGTCATCAGCGGCTCGAACTCGCAGCCAGGAGGAAGCGCCGAGCGGATCCGCCCCCGATAGGCTTCGGCCGCGGCCACAGTCGTGACCGCGGGCGTCAGATTCGGCATCACGATCGCCCGCCGGAAGACCCGGACCGTGCTCGGCAAGACGCGCTTCATCATGGCGCCATCCCGGAGATGGAGATGCCAGTCATCGGGCTGCGTGATCTCGATCATCAGCGGATCTTCACCTCCAATCCCAGGATAACGAAGTCGAGTCGGATTCCTTCTCGAGTTCGTCGAAGAGTCGGGGTCGCGCTCGCACCAGGTCCACGAACTCGTCCGGCGGGCAGGGCCTTCCGAAGAGATAGCCCTGAAGCTCGTCGCAGCCTCGCTGACGAAGGAAGAGCGCCTGATGCCGGGTCTCGACGCCTTCGGCCACCACCTCGAGGCGAAGTCCGTGGGCCATCGCAATGATGGCCGAAGTGAGCGCCGCGTCGTCGGGATTCTCCGTCAGCTCGGCGACGAAGGTCCGATCGATCTTCACCCGATCGATCGTGAACCGTCGAAGATAGGAGAGCGACGAGTACCCCGTCCCGAAGTCGTCGAGGGCGAGCCCGATCCCCATCTCCTTGAGCTGACGCAGGGTCCTCACCGTCAGGACGTCGTCCTGCATGATCGTGGACTCGGTGATCTCGAGCTCGATCTGATCGGGGGGAACGCCGGTCGCCTCGAGGGCGCTTCGTACCATCTCGATCATGCCCGGCTCGCGGATCTGATGTCCTGACACGTTGACCCCGACCCGGATCGGCCGCAGCCCCGCGTTCCTCCAGCTCCGAAGCTGCTGACAGGCTTCGAGAAAGACCCAGCGGCCGAGGGGAACGATCAGCCCCGTCTCCTCGGCGATGGCGATGAAGTCGTCCGGCGCGACGAGGCCCCGCTCCCCGTCCTCCCACCGCAGGAGCGCCTCGGCCGCCACCAGCTCGCCGCTGGCCGCGTCGAGAATCGGCTGATAGTGGAGCGCGAGCTCCTGCCGCTCGATCGCGCCCCGCAGCCTCGCTTCGAGATCGAGGCGACCCGAATGCGTCCGGTTCATCTCTTCGGAGTAGAACTGGTAGCGATTGCGGCCCCGCCCCTTGGCGAAGTACATCGCCGCATCGGCATTCCGGAGCAGGCTCTCCGACTCCCGACCATCTTCGGGAAAGACCGCGATCCCGATCGAGATGCTCACGAAGACCTCTTTTCCGGCCAGCACGATCGGCTCCTCGAGCGTGCCGAGCAGACGCTCGGCGACCAGAGCCGCGTCGCCCGGCCGGCTGATCTCGGTCAGCAGCACCGTGAACTCATCGCCACCCAGTCGAGAGATCGCATTCCCCTCCTCTTCGCTCTCGCCCCGTCCGAGGTGATCGCTGATCCGCACCGCACGGGCGAAGCGGCTGGCCACCTCTGCCAGGAGACGGTCACCGACCTCATGACCCATCGTGTCGTTGATCTTCTTGAAGCCGTCCAGATCCAGGAAGAGCAGCGCCATCCGGCGCTGCGCCCGATGGGCAAGGGCGACGCCGCCGGCGAGAAGCTGATGGAAGCGCTGCCGGTTCGGAAGTCCAGTCAGGTCGTCGCGATAGGCGAGTCGTCGGATCTTCTCTTCGGCCAGCTTCCGCTCCACCGCCCGCCCCACCAGATCCCCCACATGCTCGAGCATCTCGGCCGTGACGTCGTCCACGGCGACCTCGTCCGCCGAGAAGAGCTCGAACACACCATAGAGGCGCCGGCCGATCAGGACTGGAACCGCGTGGGTCGAGGTGAGACCGTTCTCCTTCCACCAGCTCACCCCGCGCGGAAGCGGCGCGGCCAGCAGAGCCGGGTCGGGGCTCGGGCTCGCAGGAAAGACGATCCCCGATGGCACGAGTGCGCTATCGCCCATCGCCCCCCTCGATTCCAGGAACTGCCCCATCGTGAAGCCCATGGTCTCGGCAATCAAGGCGAGGGCCGCCCCGAGACCGCCCTCGATCGAATCCGCCTCATGAACCGTCGCAGAGACTTCGTGAACGAGCCGGACGTGGCGGGCCTGTCGCTGGTTCTCCCGCTCGATCGCGATGCGATCGGTGATGTCCCGGAGCACGAGAATGCGACTCTGAAGCACGCCCGAGGAGTCTTGAAGCGCGCTCAGCTGGAGGTCGTACGTGCGTGCCTCACCTGCAGCCTCGTCCTGGCGAGGCGTATAGACGCTGCGGCCGTCGATCGCACCACTGAAGAGCTCCACGAGATCGGGATGACGCGCGAGAGCTTCCGGCAGGGGCCGCATTCCCTGGCCCGTCACCGCCAGGCCGAGAATTTCCCGGGCCGACTGATTGAAGTCGACGAGCCGACCACTCATGTCGACGATCAGGACGCCGTCGCTCATCGCCTCGATCACACTGCCGGGCTCGACGCGATCGGACGACAGTAGTCCGAGACGGGGTAGGCCGTAGTAGAGGCAGGCCGCGAGCCCAAGCTGCGATAAGCGGGCCATCACGACCAGGTTCTCGAGCGGTACGCCGATCAGCCAGCACAGGGGGAAGGCCGCCTGAACGGCCATCGCAGCGCACACGGAGTTGAGCGCCAGGCGATAGCCCTGCCAGCTCCGGATAGGCAGTCCGGCGATCCGCAAGCTCGCGATCGCGAAGGTGGCGCTGGTCCAGATCGCGCCGAGGTCGCTCCGATTCACGGCATAGATCAGGATCGGCGGCCCCCAGATCAGCAACTCCGTCCGAACGGGGAGCGGCAGAGGGTTGCGTACCGCCTGATACGCGAGCCGAAGGCTCAGCGACCCCATCGAGAGATAGAGAAGCACACGGAGGCGGGTGCCCAGACCCGGATCGAGCTGAAGCGGGATCCCCGAGAGACCGGTCAGCACCAGCAGCTCGCAACAGACGAGGAGCGCGAGGTAGCTCCGGCTGACCGGCGTGCCGCGCAGATGCCAGGAAGCGATCAGGAGCAGCGTCAAGCCGATCCCCGCGACCGCCGTCGCCAGCTGGAGCAGACCGATTTCCGGATGCGCAGTCAAGCCGACCTCGATGGGGGAGCCGCATCATGCACGCCCCCTCAAGGCCGTATCGACCGAACGGGGGCGCAGCCCATCGGGAGGAACCCCGAGGCTCCCCCCATGCTTCTACCGCACGGTCGCTGTGAAGAGCCCGGACGCGGTAGCGAAAGCCGGACGCTATTCGAACGCTGCGGGTCGCCCGCCGTCTTCACCCGGCTTCGTCTTCGGCGTCGAACCCGGAGCCTCGACGCCTACCTCGAAGCGCTGCCGACTTCTCCCTCCGTGGTCGTCCGCCACCTCGACCTCGAAGACGTGGATGCCGATCTGGTCTCGCGACGCGTTCCAGACGAGCTCCCCGCGGCTCGGATCGACCCGCGCTCCCTCCGGCCCCGCCACCAGCGCGTAGCGAAGATTGCGATCTCCGTCGGGATCGTCGGCCTCGAGCACGTAGCGCAGGACCCCGTCGGCACTGAGCCCCGCCGGCGACGAGAGGATCACAGGCGCGCTGTTTCCGATCTGTACGGGCGCACTGTCGCGCGGAGTCGATCGCTCGGTCCCATCGCTCACCCATACCCGGACCCGGATCTCGTCCCCCCGCTCCAGTCCTTCCGTCGAAAACCGCTCCCCGGACTCGTCGGCCGGCTCGCCATTCACGAACCAGGCGTACGAGAACTCCAGCCAGTCTTCGTCGGCATCCCGGACCTCGGAGACCGCCGAGATCGAGTCTCCGACCCGGACCCCCTGCTCCGGATCGAGGTAGACACCCAGGATCGCAGGCGGGCGGTTGCCGACGTGGGCCCGCGCCTTCACCGGCTCGCTCACCGCGGCGCCATCTCGCGCCACGACGACCACCTCGATCGGAACTCCCTTCGTCAGCGATTGCGGCACGAGAAGGTGGCTTCCGTCGGTCTCGACGGGCCTGTCGTCGATCGACCATGCATAGCGGAGCTCCACGGAATCGCCGTCGGGATCGCGAGCCGCCACCCTCGCCTGGATCTGCGCACCGGGCCGCGGCGCCGCGGGCTCGAAGCTCACGCTCTCGATCTCGGGCGGTCGATTCCGGCCTTTCGAGGTCGCCTGCGCCGCTGCCTCCAGCGAGCGCCCGCTCGGGGTCGGGACCTCGCTCTGGCCGCAGGCCACGAGGATTCCCGTCACGGCTCCCAGTAGAACGGTCGTACAGATTCCGACGAGTCGACTCGGACCAACCTTATGTACGCCTGCTCTCGCCATGCTTCCATCCCCTCCTTCGGCTCCTTCGCTGCGACGCGCAGCACCCATGCACGTGCGTCCCGCAGCCGCTCCGCGCTAGCGCGGCATGCCTTCTTTCGTGAGCCTCATTCGCAGAAGGGCTCGCGTTCCCGATCCTCGCTGCTCGCCGAGCTCGTACCATACGGCCAGGTCTTCCCCGCCGACCTCTTCACCCGACCTCCCGCCCAGCCGCGCTGGCAGCTGTCCCAACGACAGCCTTCGGCCATTCTCGTCTTCGAGTGCCGTAAAGCTGCCCACTCGGTACTTCACGTCGTTGAGGGTGACGGTCCGATGGAGCACATCGACCTCCTGCAACAGCGCGGTGCCCCTGTCGTCCTCTGCCTGTGCCTGCCCGCCGGCCAGGGACAGCAGCGCGCACGCGATCCAGGCTCCAGTCATTCTCGTCCGCTTCATCTTCGTTCCCCCGTTTCGCCCGCGACCGGGCATCCTCCAGGAAGTCTTCGACCTCGCCCCTTCAATCGTCGTGTCCCACATACGGTCCCGCATCAGGGCGAGTTCTCACGCCAATACAGCAGGCCCGGCGTATCCTGGGCCGGCGGTCCCTCGAGATTCTCGATCTGTCCGTCCTGTCGGGTGATCACGACCCGGGTCCCGCCCGGTCCCACCGTGACCCGGGGGTCGCTGGGCATCCCGGCTCCCATCTCGCGATAGCGTGACTCGGGATCTCCGAAGTCCGGCAGCGTCGGATCGTTGAAGCCGCCCGATCCGCCCGAACCCACAGGCGAGGTCGGAGTCGTCCCGTTGTTGTTGAAGAAGAAGCCCTGACCGCAATGCACCTTGAAGACGTAGAGCCGAGAGGTCCCGCCAGAGGTACACGCATCGACGGTGGTGCTGGGCAAGAACGTCGACGCGATGGTCCAGAACGAGAAGATGGTCGCGTCGGTGACGAACTTCTCGCCATCGTCGACGTGGAAGAAGAAGCCCGCCTTGGCGGCCACGCTCGGGCACACCGCCGTGGTCGAGAGATCTTCGAGATCCGCCTCGGTGAGCGGCTTGAGCGGTGCCGGCTGCCGATCGAAGAGATCCTCGTCCTTGATCGAGTAGAAGCGATTATTCTCTTCCGTCGTCGAGGAATCGTGCTGGAGCGAGAGATTCGCGCGCTCCCCAGTCCCGAAAGCCAGCCAGAAGCGGTTCTTCGAGATCGTCGCCGCCGGCGAGAAGAAGATGCTCTTGAAGTAGGTCGTCGACCCCACGGTGACCCCGAGAGGCGAAGCGGGCGTCGCCTTCGCCTCGAAGAACTTCCGGAACTTCGTCGTCGGCTGGTCGGGGCTCCAGGAGCCGTCGGATCGGTCCACCAGAAAGTTCTGGATCGTCGCGTTGGGATCGTAGTGGATCACCCATTTCCAGAGATTGCCACCGAGGTCACCGATGTAGATCACGTCCGCGTAGCCGTCCTGGTTCGTATCGAAGACCGAGGGCGTACCTGCCATCGCGTACAGCATCTCTTCGCGGCCGTCGGTCGCGGCGGGCGTGAACTTCTTCTCGGCGATCACCTCGCCGGTCTGAACATCGAGGATGTAGATCGCCCGACCCGCACGGGCGTTGACGTCGTAGTTCAGGGCATCGTTGGGATCGCTGCGTCGGTCGTAGCCACCGCTCACGATCGCCACCCAGCGTTCGAAGACCTGGCTACCGATCACGACCTGGACCTTCGTGAGAACAGGCTGCCCCCAGGTCTCGCCGACGAACTCCCGGACCGCGGTCGGATCGTCCTCACGCGGGAACTCCCAGAGATAGCCCGGGTAGTTCGCATCGGAAGGATCCGTGATGTCGAGCGCGTAGTAGGCGCGGCCGCCTTGGCGAAGGCCCCCGGCGAGCACCGTGCGCCATTCGCTCCCGTTCACGGCCTTCACGGTCTGGGTGGGCGACGAGTTGAACCAGACGTCCGCCGCCGCCGGCGAGCCGTCGACGCCGTAGTAGTCGCGTCCGCCGCCGTCGATCGGGAGATGTCGCGCATTCTGTCGCACGGGCCACGGCATGAACCCGAAGAGTTCCTCTCCCGTACCCCGATCGTAGGCCGGCGCGTTCGGGACCTGCGGCGTAGCCGTCTGCTGCCAGTCCCCGGCATGGAATCCGTGCAGGAAGCCCGCGTTGGAGCCCGCGTAGATGATGTTGTCCCGCGTCGTAGCGCCCGCCCCGAACCGTTCCCGAAAGGCCTTGTAGGACGGGAAGTCGTTGATCGGGGAGCGCGGGCGCCCGATCACCAGCGGATTCGAGTGGAAGATGTCTCCGAGCACGAACGGTCTCGGCGTACACGTCGCGCCGGCGGGCGCCATCTCGCAGCCGCGCACGTTTGCGATGATCGAGTCGGCGAGCTCCTCGACGTCGGCCGCACCGCTGCCATCGTAGAGCGGGATGTCCGATGCCTGGAGGTCATCGGCGGGATCGAATGGATCACCGAGGGCGTTGGCGGTCAGACCATCGTTGAAGGCGACCTCGCCCACGCCGGGCAGCGAGGTCGTCAGCCTACGCAGGGGCGGAGCCGGCATCTCATTCGCCGCATCCCAGAAAGGCACGGCACTGGGCGAGATCTGACCGCTCTTGCATTCCCCCACCGGAAGCGGGTTCAGCAGCGCACAATTTCCGAGCGAGTCGAGGATGTCGCCACCCGCCGTGATCTCGAAGAGCTTCAGCTGTCCCTCCCACCAGGGCTCATCCGAGGGCAGGAAGAGACTCGTGTAGATATTGCCGCCCGACGCGGTTCGCGTCGCCGGAACCGTCGCCGCCGTGAACGACTGCGACTTCTCCACGATGTCGGTGACCGCGGAGACCAGTGCGGCCGAGAGTTCTTCCGGATTGTTACTCGAGAAGAACAGCCCTCCGCCGGCATCAGCCGTCTTCCGGAGAACCTCGTCGGCGTGGGGCGGCGTCGTAAAGCCGACAGTGTAGACATCAATCGTCTGCTCACCGTCGAGATCAGGACGGAAGTCCGTCTCGTGCATGAACTTGGCGATATCGTCGAGGAAGCGGGTCGACTCCGAACTGTTCCACGGCGGGTTGGGCAGTCCGCCGGGCCCCTCGGTCTCTCCGTCCGGATTGAAGTCCCCAATCAGCGACGTGAAATCGTCGAAGCCCTTGGCGGTGTCGCCGCCGTTCGACTCGTCGAAATCATCCTTGGTCGGCTCGCCGTCCGTGATCATCACGACGAAATTCCTCTGACACGAGAACTGAACGGGATCCGGAGGGATCAGGGAGTCGTCGCTGGTCTCCGGCCCGAAGTTCCCCGACTTTTCAGTCGTGTAGCAGTACTTTGGGAAAGTCCCGCTGACGGCACCCGACGGACGGTCGGACGAGTCGCGACTCATCATGTACGTATAGACCTGGAAGAGGGTCTCGGCGAGCGGCGTCCAGCTGTCGCCCTCGAGCGCGTCGATGGCCTCGGAGAAGTGTTGGATGTGAGTCTTTGCCGGCGAGCCGTTCAAGCTGTAGGGGGGCGCGTCGAAATCATTGATCGGGACGAGAACGAATCCACCGTTCGGATCGTTGTCGCCGCCTGGCAGGCGGAACTCGGCGAGCCCGAAGCGGACTTCGCCGGCCTGATTGATGTTGCAGACGACCTCACGCATCACGTCCTGGGCCGCCGAGACCCGCGACCGCCGATAGCGGGAGAAGGTCGTAATCCCGAACTCGTTCTGGACACAGGTCGAATAGGCTCCGGTGGCCGAGACGATTTCACTCGCGTAGGCGTCCGCGGCGTCGCTGAAGTACCAGTTCAGGTAGCGGCCAGACCAACGCGTGTCGTTGTCTCCGCTCGCATTCTGGACGACGGGATCGACAAACACCGTTCGGACGTTGCCGCATCGGTTGTAGGTTCCCGGACCGAATCGCGTATCATTGGGACCTGATGGATCATCGCCGTTCGCCTGATCCAGGAAGTAGTCCCGCCCGTTGTCCCAGAAGGTGCAACCGCTCGGGGTCACCGCCGGATCGAAGGCCGGATGCCAGACGATGTGGTTCATCGACCCGGAGTTGTCGAGCACCACCAGGACGTTCGGAGGCACGGCCGTCGTGAAGAGGTCGCTGTCGTCCTGGGCGGTGGCCGCGGGCGGAATCGCCAAAGCCAGAAAGGCCGC
>CAYWGW010000175.1:0-8865 GCA_964457385.1 uncultured Spirochaetaceae bacterium | reverse complement strand
CACGCTGGGTCTGATCGATCATCCCTATCCGCCGTTCTGAAGCGCTCGCCGGGTTCGCTTCTTCCCGCACGGCGCTGAAGAGCCCCGTCCCAATCTGACTTGTCGGAAACAGACTGATCGGACGTGCTGAAAAGGGGCCTCTTCTCTCCTACTCCCGCAACGCCACGTCGGTTCCCAAGGAGCTCGGGTTGGCGCCCTTCTTCTTCCAGATCGGCTTCGAGACCGGGCAGAGCTTTGTGGAATCCCTGGACGTCCAGGTCGTCTTCCACGCAATGTTCGCGGTCATGATGGCTGTTATTCCGATGGCGACCAGATTCGTGTTCGGCCACTTGAACGGGTCAAGTCGTCTTGGCTTCAACCGTGGCGGAATGGAGCGGCTCGCCCTCCGGGCCCACAAGCTGGTAGTCGTAGGCCGCCTGGAGGCCGGTATCCGCATCCGCCTGGTCGCCGGCGTCCTGGATATGGCCCGGATACATCGGGGATAGCAGCGCAACCGAGATGCCAATCGCCGCGAACATGGCAAACGCGTCGGCATGGCCGAAGTTGTCGACCAGTAGGCCCACGACGGGCCCCGAGCTCCTCCGACCGCGGCCGGATCTCGATGCCCGTCCGACATCGCCGCACGCAGGCCGCGGCCTCCATCCGGTCGCCGACGCAGAACCGGCCCATGCCGACCGGCGCGAGATCGGCGCGACGACAGCTTCGCCCATCCGCCGCCTATCGCGGGTCGAGCAGCCGCCTCTGTCACATTCACGTCGTCCCCGCATATCAAAGCCAACGCGTCTCGAAGTCATTGATCATCCAAACGATGAACGCCCTGTGGATGTGGTCAGGAATCCCCCCTCTCCCTGTGCGTGGTTCTTTCGATATCCGCTCGGCCCAGGCGTCGTCGACCCGATGTCGAGAGCCGTCAGCCCGATGTCAAGAGTCGTCGACGAGATAAGCGCCGTCCGTGTCGTGGATCTCCCGACCCGTCACCGGCGGGTTGAAAGCACAGACGAGCTTCAGCTCTTCGATGGCTTTCAGTGTATGCCGATCATGTTTGTCGAGCGCGTAGAGCGTGCCCGGCTCGATGTCGAAGGTCTCCCCGGTATCCCGATTCGTCAGCACGCCCCGTCCCTTGTAACAGTAGACGGCCTCGACGTGATGCTTGTACCACATGTCGAATTGGAGGCCCGCTGGAAACGTGGTTTCGTGGAAGGAGAAGCCCATGCCATCCTCCTTCAGGAGAAACCGAACGCTGGTCCAACCCGCCGGACTGACCACCTCCCGCTCGGTGCCTTCGAGGTCCTTGATCCGCACTACCTTCATGAATGCTCCTTCTGACGATCCTTCGCGCGTGATTCGCCGCTGTCCCGGGCGCGCTCTTCTACCCGATGCGCCGTGGCCTCGACGGAGAGAAGATAGAGTCGTTCCGGTTTCCCGCCGCCCTCGCACCGAGCGTGCGGGGACTCGCACTCTTTGGTCCTCTCCGACGCGTGAGCGATCTCGCGCGCTGCGGCTTCGGGCAGCGGCGAAGCGGTGGTAGAGTCCAAGAGGAATTGAATCAGGCTATGAAGGGGAAGAATGACCCAGAAGAACTCCGATTGAGGCTATATCGCTTGGCTCGGCTGGAGCCTGGGCGCGGTCGGGTCCGCCGACCGCTTCGACCGCCGCTATGTCTTCGTCGCTCCCGACTGGGCTGCGGACTACTTCAACGAGCAGGACATCCCCTTCATCCCTTGGGCTTTCGCGCGTCTGAACGATCGTCTGAACGATCGTTTGATGGAGAATGCGAAGCGGTTGCGGGACGAGGGCGTGGACGTGGCGGTTCCGCTCATCGAGGAGACGGTCGAGTGGGCGGGCGCGATCAACGCAGTCCTCATGGACAACCCGCGTCTGCACGGGCAAGCGGTGCTCTTTCGCGACAAGGCGTTGATGAAGGCTCGCGCCCAGCTCGGAGGCATCCGCGTGGAGATCCTCGGCGAGGCCGAAGGTGAGCTCGCTCGCGCGGAGGGTCTCGCCCTCGAAATGCATCAGGACGTCATTTTCCGGGGCCGCGCGCTCGATGAGCCCTGGCAGATAGCCCACGTCGTTCCGGTTCCAGAGGCGGATGGCCCGCCCAGCCTGGCAGGTCGGGTTGTGGCCCTGGTCCATGCCGCACGGCTGACCGATCACGCTCAGCGTGCCCGCCAGCAGCAGGACGACTGGGTCGGGCGGATCCGAAAGCGGGCTAGCGCCCTGCGGCACTGCGCCCACCGAGAGATCGACATCGATCACCAGCAGCTCATGCAGGGCCGGGGGAATGGGCGAGAAGAAGAGGATGACCCCGTTCAGCGCCAGCGCATCGGCCAGCAGCTCCGGCCGCTCAGCGCCGATGAAACGCAGCAGCGAGGCGTGGACCGGGCTGACGAGGCCGCTCTCGTGCATGCGCAGACCGAAGCATTCGGCCTCGGCGGACAGCGCCTCGTCATCGAGCGTCACCAGGGCGCTCTGATGGGTCTCCGCATCGGGATGCCGACGTTCACCAGCAGCCAGCGCTCCTCACCGGATCGCCGCTGGAAGACCAACCCTTCAGCCCCGTACCGGGTTGTGTTGCACGCGCATCCTGCCATTCTCGACGGTCCGGAACCGGGTGCCATTGTCGACGAGCCCGGCCCATCCACCGTGAACGTCCGGGTGCAGTTCTGGTTCGACTGCAAATCCTGATGCCCCACGCCTCAGATCTCCTCGCGCAGCTGCGCGTAGGTGAGCGCCGCGAAGATCCCAGTGCCGCCCAACACGTTGCCGGCGAAGGCCGGAAGGATGCCGCCGAAGACCGCAGGAGCGATCCCGAGCTCGCCGTTCACGACGAGGATGAAGAGTTCCGTAGAGCCCGCCACCACATGTGACATGCCGCCAAGCCCGATCACGTAGGTCACGATCACGATCATCAGCACCTCTCCCGCGCTCTCCATGCGTGGCAGGATCCAGACCAGCGCGGCGATGAGAAAGCCCGCCGGGACCCCCCAGGCGAAATGCTGGAGCGGTGTCGCCTCGGCGTAATGGCGCGAGATGGACAGGATCCCTTCGAACCGCGCCTCGGGCAGAATGTGGCCATGAACGAGCACCAGGGCCGCCGCTAGACAGCCCACCAGATTGGCGACGAACACAATGCCCCAGAGCCGACCGGTCTGAGCCAGGTTCGACCGCGTCGGCGCAAGGAACAGCGGCAGGATCGGTGTGATCGTGTTCTCGGTAAACAGCTGCATCCGCCCCAGGATCACGATCAAGAACCCCACCGTATAGCCCAGGCTCGAGACGCCCGCGGCCCAGTCCTGATGTGGCAGGATCGAGGCGAGGAGCCCCTTGGCCAGCACCGAGGTGCTGATCGCCAGTCCCGCCGCAACGCCCGACCACCATAGCGCGCTGATCTGCCGCGACAGTTCGTGCTCGCCCTCTCGGCGGATCGCTTCGAAGATGACCGAGGAGGGAACTTTCTCATATTCTTCGACCCGCTTTTTCTCTTCGCGGTCGAGATCGGCTACTTCCGACATGCGTCTTGATCCTTGCATACCTCGGCTCGGGAGAAGCCTCGGGGTGCAGCCATGCGGCCGATGACAGGCGTTTGGCTGCATGCGCCGCCCTGAAGCGCCCATTCACGTTCCGGTGTCGCCTTCCGTCTCGATCTTCAGCGGCTCGCCGAAATGCTTGCAGTGGATCGTGTCGGGCTCGTGCCGGTTCAGACCGCATTCGGGACATTCATATTTGATCTCGGACGGCTGGAAGATGGCGCGCGCGAGTCGGACGAAGAGCGCCACACCGACGACCATGATGAACACGGACAAGAGCTTACCGCGTGAACTCTCGGCGCAGGTTCTCGGAAATCCAGAATCGGGCCGCGAGATCCAGCAGAATCAGAAACCCAAGGCCCATGTTCAGCGCAACGTCGAGCGGGGTCGCGGGTAGAGCGGCTATGGCAATGAAATAGGCAATGGTCGCGGCGTCGAATACGATCAGCCCATAGCGAAACCGTCGGGCGCGTTGGCTTTGACCCGTGTAGAGCAGCCTGACTGTGCGATCAAGATCTTTCATACTTGCGCAATGGTACTCGAAAGCCGATCAGAAAGTTGGGGGAGGGGATGGGATGGAGGAAGCCCCTGTTCGGCACGTCCGATGAGTGGGTTTCTGGCGGGTCAGGCCGGAATGGGGTTCGTTGGCCCCGTATCGTGTAGGCCTTCACGTTTGCGTCCGACGGCCCCGCGCCGTCGATCCGGCACTCGCGATGCGGCAGCTGGCCGGCCGCCCTAAGAGCGGCCGACCGCCATGTCGTGGACGTCGGTCGCCTTCAGCGCCTGGCCGCCGATCGCCCAGTCACCGCCGGCGAACTCCTGGATGCGCACCCAGGTGACGCCGCGCATCCCTTCGCCCTCGACCGAGACCATGGCCTCGGTCACGCGCTCGATCAGCTCCTGCTTCTGCTGCGGGGTGAAGACGTCCTCGATCACATCGATGGTCACGAGCGGCATGTCGCTCCTCCTCTTTTCTGGTTCGTGTTGCTGGTTCGTGCCCGTCGGAGTCCTTCCGGCGGGCGGGTTGTCGTGGGACGGCCCGCCCATGGCGGGCACGCCGTCAGCCGAGCTTCGACCCCAGGTACTCGATCAGCTCGCCCATCGCCGGGCTGGGGCTGAACTCGACGGACTCGTAGTCCTCGTCGACCCGGACCGTGTGGCCGGGCGGCCGGGTGGCCAGTAATAGACCTGCCCGGCCCGCACCGTCTCCTCGCTGCCGTCGGCGAAGCGCACGTGGATCGAGCCACGGAGCACCGTGCCCCAGTCCCGCGCCGGGATGCAGACGCCACCGGCTTCGAGTCGGGTCGGCAGTCGCTCGAGGTCTTGCTTCATGGTCCTCTCCTCCGGATCCGTGGCGGGCGGAAGCGCCCGGCGCTGTCAGGGCAGAGGATCCCTCCGACGGTCTCGCGCTGCTTGGAGACCGTCTGGAGAAATCCTGGAGACGGCCGGGAGACGACCGCCAGGGGGCTGACCTATCCTCCAGGGGTGCTTCACCGCTTCGGTCCCTTCGAGCTCGACACCGACCGCTTCGAGCTGCGAGCGGAGGGCGTGGTCCAGCCAGTGGAGCCGCAGGTGTTCGCGCTGCTCCGCCTGCTGGTGGAGAACCGCGACCGTCTCGTCTCGAAGTCCGAGCTGGTCGAGAAGGTCTGGGACGGCCGAATCGTTTCCGAGTCCGCCCTCTCGAGCCGCATCAAGTCGGCCCGCAAGGCCATCGGGGACGATGGGCGCGCCCAGCGCTACATCCGGACGCTGCACGGGCGGGGCTTCCGCTTCGTCGCCGAGGTGCGGAGCGAGCCGAGCGCGCGGGAGACCGTCCGCGTCGGTGCGCCGGGCGACGCCGGGCCGCCGGCCGCGGCGGCGGACTTCCACCCGGAGCCCGCCGAGCGGCCCTCGATCGCGGTGCTTCCCTTCCGCCGGCTGGGCGACGCGGGTACGTACACGGCCCTCGCGGATGCCCTCCCGGACGAGCTGATCGCCGAGCTGTCGCGGCTGCGCTGGCTCTTCGTCACCTCGCGTGCGTCATCGTTCCGCTTGCGCGACTCCGGCCTCGGAGCGAGGGAGGTCGGTCGCCTGCTCCAGGTGCGCTACTGCCTCTCGGGCACGCTCGAGCTGGTCGGTCCCGGGCTCATCGTGACCACCGAGCTGGCCGACACACGCGACGGTGGAGTCGTCTGGGCCGAACGCTTCGCCGGCGCCCTCGACGACGTGCACGCGCTGCGCGAGCAGATCCGCTCGCGCATCCTGTCGGCGCTCGAGATCCGGATCCCGCTGCACGAGGCCTCGCTCGCCCGCGGCAGGGCATGCGAGGACCTCGACGCGTGGTCGGCCTACCACCTCGGTCTGCAGCACATGTACCGCTTCAACATTCGAGACAACGCGGCCGCCGCTGCGCTCTTCGAGCAGGCCGTGGCGCTGGACCCCGGCTTCGCGCGGGCCCACGCCGGGCTCTCCTTCCTCCACTTCCAGACCGCCTTCCTGCGCTACACGGAGGATCGCGCGGCGGAGATCGAACGGGCCCGACGCCGCGCCGAGCAGGGCCTCGAACTCGACCCCCTCGACCCCTTTGTCCACTTCACGATGGGGCGCACCTACTGGCTGGAGGGCGATCTGGCGGCCAGCATGCCCTGGCTCG
This sequence comes from uncultured Spirochaetaceae bacterium, assembly GCA_964457385.1. Lineage (GTDB taxonomy): Bacteria > Myxococcota_A > UBA9160 > UBA9160 > UBA4427 > UBA4427. The sequence continues at coordinate 2,703 of CAYWGW010000175.1, read as the reverse complement.
AGCGCGCCACCGCGCTGAGCCCGAGCTACGCCCACGGCATCTATGCCCGGGCGTGGACCGAGGCCCTGGCCGGCCGCGGCCTCGACGCCCGGGCGGATGTCGACCTCGCGATGCGCCTCTCGCCCCTCGACCCGCTGCACTACGCGATGCAGGGCACCCGGGCCTTCGGCCACATGGTCCTCGGCGAGGAGCAGGAGGCTGCCGTGTGGGCGGAGCGCGCCGCTCGTTCGCCCGGGGCCCACGTGATGATCGCGATGGTCGCCGTGGTGGCCCACGCCCTGGCCGGCGATCCCGACCGCGCCGCCGCCTGGGCCGCCAACGCGCGCAAGCGACGCTCCGCCCTCACTGCCAATGACTTCTTCCGGTCCTTCCCGATGAAGACCGAGCCCCTCCGGAAGCGGGTCGCCGGCGCCCTGTCGCGCCTCGGCTTCTGAGCGCTCCCCGCCATGGGGATCGTCGGAGCCCGTGGCGGGCGCCGTCCATCGTCGAGGTGAGGGCCGCGGGGGAGAGGAGGTCGTGACGCTGCACTGGAAGGCCCACTACGAGCGGGGCGACGCACCGCCGCTCGAGTTCGACGGCACCAGCACCACCACCTACGTGGGTGAGCGCATCGTGCGGCTCGAGGACCGCTACACGGCCGAAGACGCGGCCCAGGTGGCCGCCTGGCTCGCGAAGCACGCGCCGGAGCTGGACATCCGGTACACCGACTGAGGCGCGAGGCCGGGCGCGCGACGCCCGTCGACACTGGAATTAGAGAAGGGAATAGAGGCGACTCATTCGTAATGCCCGCGACGGGGCGTCCGAAAAGAGGATGGACGGGCCGATCTCCACCGGCTGCCGAGGATCCATCCATGGAAAATCTCCCCACCGTACTGGCTTTTTTCCTGCAGCACCTTCCCGCGGTCCTGCTCGCGGGTCTCTTTGTCTCGCTGCTTTCCTGCTACGCGCTGCAGACCATCGCCGACAAGCTGGAGCAGCCGTACTCCTGGATGGCCTGGGTCCCGATTCTTCAGACCTATCCCCTCGTCAAGGCGGGCGACCAATCCTTCCCGCATTTCGTCGGGCTGATGCTGGCGGTCATCCCGGTCGGGCTGGTGGCCGCTTTGACGGGCCCGCTCGGTGCGGTCGTGATGTTGGGCTATCTGGCCTGGATCCTGGTCTTCTTCGTCCGGCTGCTCTGGAACACAGCCGAGGCGCGCGGCGTGTCGGGCTGGATGGGAATCCTCGTCATGATTCCCCTCGTGGGCCCGCTCTTCTATCTCTACATCGCCTTTCACGACGGCCCCGTGGCTCCGAGCAAGGCCGGCCTGGTCCTGGGCACCCTCTTCTACGTGCTTCCCACGATTCCCCAGCTCGAAGAAGCGCGGCGGATCCGGGAGCTGGGGGCGCAGATCGGGGGCGTGGCCTCGGTGTCCGGAGTAGGTCAGGGGGGCGAGGTGGACGGCATGGTCCGAGGGTTGCGGGAGATGCTCTCGGGGATGCAGCAGCCGGATCTCTTCAAGCCGGATGGCGATGCCGACCCCGAGAAAACGCCGCGCGAGCGCCCCGAGCTCGCTGCCGTGCCGCCTTCATTCGAGTGCCCGGATGGCACGCGGGAAATGGGTGCGGGGCCGCCGAAGGGGCGCGAGCGCTGGTGCGAGCGCGATGGCCGGAAGCACGGGGGCTACGCGGCCTGGCATCGAGACGGACCGGTGAGCGTCACCGGAACCTACTCGGACGGCGAGCGGATCGGCGTCTGGACTCGCTGGTTCGCCAGCGGCGGAAAGCAGGCGCAGGCGGAGTTCGCGGACGGCCGCGAGCACGGACTCGTGCTCACCTGGGACGCACTCGGTCGCCCGGTGCAGACCGCGCGCTTCCTCGAAGGCAGACCCGACGGCGGGTGATCAGTTCCGCCGTCCGCGCATCCAACACTGCTGACGCGTATCCAGGTCATGAATCCGCCCCGACGCGACGATCTCCCGGGGCTCGTCGACCCGTCGCCTACTGTCGGGTCCGCCGTCGGCGCGCGGCCAGGAGCGCCAGCGCGCCGACCGCCGCCATCCCGCTCTCCACGGCTCCGGGCTCGGGCACGAAGCGGATCTCGTATGTACCCTTGGCCAGGCGCGAGGCGCCGCCGGCCTCGACGAAGTAGGTGCCGGGCTCGCCCACTTCGAAGGCCAGGCGCGCGTTGCCGCCCTCGCCGCCCTCCTCGTCGCGCAGGAGCTCTTCGCCGAAACCGTCCCGCAACACCAATCGGGCGCTCGTGAGGTCGCCGCGGCCGGTGGCGGCGCCCTCGACGGCGATCTCATAGGGAATCCCGGCCTCGAGAGCCATCGCATACCAATCGGGATCGCGGCTGCTTCGGACGGCTCCGATGCGGGGGTGGCCCGGCTCGAGCTGCGCCCAGGTGGAAATGTCGCCCGGTTGGTCGCCGCCCAGCGCCAGCACCTGGTAGGCGCCGGTGCCCGTGCCGTCGCGATCGGACACCGCCAGGTAGTGATCGCCGAACTCGGTCTGCTCGAAACGGAGTCGGGCCCGATCGGCGAGCTCCTCGACCTCGACCCCGGCCACCTCGTTGCCCGCGGCGTCGAAGAGCGCGAGCTGTGGCGTGAGATCGCCCGAAACCCGGCTCACCTCCCAGACGTGCACCTCCAACAGCTCCTGGGGTACGCGCAGCCAGTCGACGTCGCCCGGGAAGTCGAGGCTGCGCTCGAGGCCCAGGTG
>CAYWGW010000174.1:0-8868 GCA_964457385.1 uncultured Spirochaetaceae bacterium | reverse complement strand
CGCGTAGCACAGTCGCTCGATCGCCTGCGTGTCGAGCAGCCGCGCACAAATTGCGCCGAGCGTGCGGCGCAGCGGACCGCCGGCGGCCGTCCGTTGCGCGAGCCCGGACTCCAGGGTCGCGCCCGCCGCGAACTGATCTCGATTCCCGGCGACCGATCGCGTCTCTTCGCAACCCTCATCGGGCGGGAACGAACCTGCCCAAAGCGGCGATCGGGCCTCACGATTCAGAGCGTCGCGATCCGAAGTGTCGCGACCCGAAGTGTCATGATCGAAAGCGTCACGATCCATTGCGGCCTCTCGCGAGCTTCCCCCGAAGCACGGATCAAGGTATGCGAAGAAAAAACGAAAGTCAAGTCGAACCCTCTGCACTCGCAGTCCCCCTCACCGGCGGGGCTGCAGGGCAGCGCGCCGGCTGTGAAGCCCTGCGCATCCCCCGAGTCATCCGCGCGGCGCGGAAACACCAGCGATTGGCAATCTTTGCCAATGCCGGCATTTTCCTCGGATCGACGGGAGATTCGCCATGCCCACGCGAAACGTGAATCTGACCGATGACCAGGATGCCTTCGTCGAGAAGATGGTGAAGGCAGGCAAGTATCAAAATGCCAGCGAAGCCATGCGCGACGCCGTGCGCGGGTTGCAGCAGCGTTGGAAAGAGGACGAACTGAAGCTGACGGCCCTGCGCAAGCAGATCAGGGCAGGCGCCGAGGCTCTGGATCGCGGCGACTACACCGAAGTGGGTGACGCCGACCTCGACGCGGCCCTCGACAGGTTGGCCCCGAGGTAGAGAAGGCCATCCATGGCGCGTGATCGCCTTTCCGGTCCCGCGAAGGCTGATATCGCCTCCATCCTGCGGACGAGCGAGACGCAGCATGGCAAGGACGCGCGCAGCCGATATCGGGTGGTGTTTTACGCAGTGATCGGCCTGGTGGACACCATCGCGACGCACTCAGAGCTGATCGCCCCGGCTGGAGACGGTCTTGGAAGGCGACGTGCTCGAGTTCGAGCTGGAGGGCCATCCCACGGCGGCCAGGTGCTACGCGTGGGAAGTGGACGGGGTCGTGACTGCGGTTCTTGGGGAGCCGCCCGTGGAAAGCCCGCAGGACGCGGTTAGGGCGTCGATCATGGCGGGGTCGGGGTTCGATCGGCCGGAGCTGGACCAGGTCCGGTTAGGCGAATCTGGCAACCTACCGCCAAGGTCCGGATCGTGAATCAGAAGCGGCGTCATTTCCTCCAGGGTGCCGGGTCCATTCTGGTGCTCCTGCTTATCCGGTTTACTCAACTTGATACCAGATGTAGTGGGAGGCTCGACTGCGCGGCCGGTGCGCGGGTTCCTCACGGCAGTCGCATCCCGTCAGCCGTTGAACGCCGGGCTGTCGTCAGGCCGGTGGATCGCCCGCGTCGCCGCTTCTCCGCGTAGGGCGGGAGCGGAGCGCGGATCTCGTGCGCCGTCGTCGGCGACTGAGACATTCCGAGGCCGAGCAGCGTGGCGAAGCCTGGCATCGGGGAATAGCGGCGGTTGAACCGGAAGACGAACTCGTTGAGGGAGTGGCCGAGGTGATCGGCTCCGACGCCATGGTGGGTGCCGAGGAGCCACGTCTTCAGGTTCGAGACGACTCGATGGACGCGCCCGGTACGGCATCGCCTTCGAGGCCTGCCCGCGTCATCGCGGCCTGCGAGAGCGCGACGTGGGTGTAGTCCCGCGCGGCGAGGCCGGCGTATCCCGGCCACGCGTCGCTCACGACCGTCGAACCGGATTCGATGTTGCGGGCGATGAAGGCTCCGAGCGTGGCCTGCGAGTCGTCGGGGACGACCTCGAGACGGAGCCGTCCGAGCGATTTCTTGCGCCGTTCGACCGCGACCGCGACCATCGATGCCTTGCGGTTCTTGCGCTGCCGTCCTCCTTGGAGGCCGGCTTGCTTGCCGCCCACCCAGGTCTCATCGACCTCCACTGTTCCCGCCAGTCGGCTCCGGTCGGGATCGACCATCGCCCGGCGCAACTTATGGAGAAGCAGCCAGGCGGTCTCGTAGCGCGAGGTCCCGAGTTGGGCTTGGAGTTGGAGGGCCGAGACTCCGGGCTTCAGGGACGCCACGAGTTAGGCCGCGGCGAACCAAGTCGTGAGCGGGAGTCGCGTCCGGTGGAGCATGGTCCCGGCCGTCGCCGAAGTGTGATGGCGGCAGGAGCGACAGACCCAGACCCGGCGGGTGGTCAACACCCGCCCGTCGCTGCCGTCGCACGTCGGGCAACGAAACCCGGTGGGCCAGCGCGTCTCGATCCGATAGCGGAGGCAGGCGTCGTCGTCATGGAAGCGACGGTAGAACTCACCGAGGTTGCGCGGGTAGTCGCCCCGCTTTCTGCCGCCCATGCGGGATCAATACATATAGGGCCGCGTTGAGGCAACCGGATAAGCAGGAGCGGACATTTCTACTTTGGGTTGACAAGCATTCCCTGCTTGTTCGTCCTAGGCTCCGAAAGCCCGCTTCTTCGTCTTATCCGTCGAGCCGCGACTTGCGCGCCCGCCACGCCAGCACTCCCAACGCCAGGAGCCCTGCGTTCGCGGGCTCCGGAAGCGCGACCGCGTCGAAGTAGGTATCGAAGGCTCCGTTCGGGTCGTTCTTGGCGGCGAAGTTGATGCGCCCGATGATGACGACGCTCTCCGCGCCTTCGGGCGGCTCCAGCGTCTCCTCGAGGAACACCCACTCGTCGAAGACCCCGGACTCCGGATTGACGCCGATGAGGCTCACCCGCGCGCCACACCCCGTCCCCTCCCGCCCCTCCCGCCAGTCCATGATGTACCCGACGCTCGCCTCCTCGGATTGGCCCGAGGGCACGTAGAGGGCTCCCGAGAATTCGAGGGGCTGCCCGGGCGGGATCTCGACGCACTGGGTGACCCCCACCGAGATGCCGGTCCTCGACTCGACGCTGGTCACCAACACCGAGCCCGAGTCCATGGAGCCATCGAAGTCTAGGGCCGCCCAGACGCCTTCGACCGAGGCCGACTCCGTGCTCCAGCCCGCCAGGTCCTGGTTGAACTCGCCGTTGACGACGAGGTTCTCGGCGTGGACCACGGGAGCCGCCAACGCCATGGCTGTGATCACCACCAGGTAGGAAGCGTTTTCCACCGGGGACGGCGCGCGGAACCACGGTCTGCGTCGAGACACTGCATGACTCCCGTCGTGAATCGAATCGACAGTGTAGCGACGCGAGAGCGGCCATGGCAGTCGAGCGGGGGGCGGCAGCGCGTCGCAGGGAGCCCCTTGGGGTCAGACGCCGCTCCCTATCTATGGCGGTCCCCTATCTAGTGTCCTCCCCTTTCCATAGGTATTGGAGCCAGCCCGGAGGCACAGGAGCCAGCCGCCCAGGGCCCATAGGTCCCGACATCCCCGAGGGTGTCGGATAGGCATGCGAGCCATTATGGCAACTCCCGGCCGCCCAGCGGGCGCACCACCCCCGCACCTGGATCGTATCCCCGCCGAAGCCCGCACCGACGTCGCTACGGCGACGGGACGAAGTCCTCGACGATGTGGCGCCAGAAGAAGCGGTGGTTCAGGAAGCGCCGGACCCAGCGGACGAGCGGCGTGCCGTTGGCCTCCTGCGTGTAGAGCAGGTCCTTCTGGATCGCGGTGTGGCTGTCGTCCCCGCTCACGATGAACGCCTTGTAGCGAGCCGGATGGGCGTCGTTCAGCGCGCCGTGCTCGGCGACGATCAACTCGCGAAACTCCTCGACCGACAAGCCGAGGCTTGGGCGAACCGTTTCGTCCTGATCCGTGCTGTAGAAGGCCTCACGGATCGTCCGGTCGTTAGCGAGCCGCCAGGCGATGAGTGCGCTCGCCTGGCCCATGTCGCTGCAGTCGGTGCAGCTCTCGGGGTAGAACTGGCCAAAGGCCCATTCGTTGGCACGCACGGTCCTGCCGGCGACGTCGTTCGGGTTGCCGAATACGGGGCCGGCATCATTCAGGATCGTCAGATCGACCCAGTCGCCCCAGAGGAAGCGGATCAGGAAGGGCGAGAAGCGCGCGATCCCCGTACCGCCGGCACTCGATCCCGCCCCCGTGATCTGCACCGCATGCGGGAAGAGGTCGTGCGCGACGTCCAGCCCCGCGGACTGGTTGCGCAGGCCGCGGTGGCGGCGGATGCCGCCCGGGTAGAGGGGGTCGGCGACGTCGTTGTCGCCAGACCACAGGGAGCCGTCGCAGTAGGGCAGATAGACGATCGAATGGTCGGCGAAGGGGTTCTCGGGGTCTTCGACGTCCCAGAGGCCCTGCGCCAGGCCCGGCGGGATCGGGGGCCGCAGCGGGTTCTGGGCCACACTCCGTAGGCAGAACGGCGAACCCGTGAAGCAGGCGCCACCGCCCTGCTCGAGGATCAGGAGCTTGTGGGGGTCGCGCTCCAACGTGAAGACGGCGTAGTCCGATCCTTCGATGCAGATGGGGCCGTCGCCGCCCTCGCTGTCGAAGTCGTGGCGCACCCAGCCGTCGCCGACGTCGGTGCTGCTGCTGGGCGTGAACTGGCCGAGGTACTGGTCCACGCCCGCGGCCGAAAGCTCCTGTCGCGCCTGGAGGTTCAGGCCGATCGGGCACTGCGCGCCGAGCAGGGCGACGGTGAACGAGGCGAGGGCGAGGATCGCGAGGTGGGCGGTCTTGGAGCTGCGGGCTTGCATGGTTACTCCGATATGATCAACGAAGGCGAACATACGGAACCCGACCTGAGAGGAAGCTGAGCGTTCCTGAAAGATCTCTCAGGAAGGGCTCGGGGCGACCGGCAGCACGACCACGAGCCGCGCCCCGCTCATCCGACCCTCCTCGATCCAGACGTCTCCGCCGTGCTCGCGCACCAGCCCGCGCGCCAGGGCGAGGCCGAGACCGGCCCCACCCGACGCACGACTGCGACTCCAGTCGAGGCGGGTGAACCGCGCGAAGACGCGCTCGCGCTGCTTTAGGGGAATTCCCGGCCCGTCGTCCTCGATCTCGAGGCGAGCTTCGTCGCCGCGACGGGTGAGCGACACCTGGATATGCCCCTTTCCGTAGCTCTCGGCGTTCTCGAGGAGGTTCCGCACCACGCGCCGCAGGTCGGGCTCGATGCCCGCCACCCGCACGGGCGAGACGCCGAGCAGCGACACCTTCGCCGAGCGCAGCGCCGCGGCCTCGCTGCGGACGAGGTCGTCGAGATCCACGTCCGTGACGGGCCGGGGCGATGCGTCGCCAGCGCCGGGCTCGTCGAGACGCGCCATCCGCAAGAGGTCGTCGACGAGGTGCTCCATGCGAACCACCTCCTCGTGGGCGTCGCGCGCCCGCTGGGCCCAGTTCGCCCGCTCCGGGTGCGCCAGGCCGACCTCGAGCAGGGCACGCAGCGCCGCGATCGGACTGCGCAGCTCGTGAGAGGCGTCGCCGACGAAGGCCCTCTGGCGCGTAGCGCCCTCCGCCACCCGATCGAGCATGCGGTTCAGGCTGAGGACGAGCCGCCGGACCTCGTCGTCCGCCGGCGGCACGTCGAGCCGCCGCTCCAGGGTGCCGAAGGCGATCCGTTCCGCCTCGCTCTGGATCTCCGTGACCGCTCGCAGAGAGCGACCGACGAGTAGCCAGGCGAGACCCGAGGCGAAGGCGATCAGCAGCGGCCCGCCGAGGAGGAGGCTGCGGGTGAGCGCCGCGAGCGTGGCGTCGACGGTGTCGAGCGACGAGTCGAGTGCGAGCGCAAACGGCTTTGCGTCGCCGGGGAACCGGACCACGACGGCGGTTCGCAGGCGACGCGCACCGTCCGGCAGGTCCACCACGCGCTGGGGCCACTGGAGCGGCGCGGCGCGCCGCGCCGCTTCGGCGCGTGCCGCTTCGACCGCGTCGCGGCACGCGTTCAGCGGGGCGGCTTCCTCGGACAGCAGGTCCAGCAGGCGGCCTCCACCGCGCCGGTCGAAGAGGGCGACCCGGAGGCAATCCCGCACCCCGTCCTCGCCCTCGAGGACGATCCCGCCCATCTCATCCGCGGCTGCCGAGAGACCGGGGTCGTCGCGCTGCGCCTCCAGCCAGGCCTTCAGGCCGGTGGGGACCTCGCCTGCGCCCGTGAACTCGGTGTCTCCCTCGGGCGTGAGCAGGATCAGGTCCGCGTCGGGGAACGGATCGAGCGGAAGGGCGGACCGACGCACGGCGCCCTCGAGGCGCAGGGGTCCGAGAATCCTCGCGCGGAAGAAGGCCTGCCCGCGCGCCCGTTCGCGGTCGCGCGCTCGCAGGTCCGCGAGCATCCCGTACTCGACGGACGACAGCCAGAGCGGCCCGCCCACGAGCAGGGCGATCGCCACCACGCCGGCCGCGAGCCCGGTGAGCCGCGCACGCAGGCTCCAGCTGCTGGCCTTCTGCACGACGCTCACCGGAGAGCTATCCCTCGGCGACGAGCCGGTAACCCAGCCCGCGCAGGGTGGTGACGCTGTTCCGCTGGAAGGGGCGATCGAGCTTCTCGCGCAGGTAGCGGATGTACACCTCGACCACGTTGTAGTCGCCCTCGTAGTCGAAGCCCCAGACCGCATCGAGGATCGCCTGCTTCGAGTGGACGGCGTCGGGATTGCGCATCAGGAACTCGAGCAACGAAAGCTCCCGGGCGGTGAGCTTTACGACCGCGTCGCCCCGGCGGCAGACGCGCGTGCGGGTATCGAGCTCGAGGTCGCCTACGCGCAGAACAGGCCAGCTGTTCTCGCCGCCGCGGCGCAGCAGCGCATGGATACGCGCAACCAGGACAGGATACGAGAAGGGCTTCGTCACGTAGTCGTCGGCACCGAGGTCGAGACCGCGACGCTCGCTGTCCTCCCCATCCCGCGCCGTGAGCATCAGGATCGGCGTGTGGACGCCGTCCTCGCGGAGGCGGGTGCAGACCTGGAAGCCGCTCATGCGCGGCAGCATGACGTCGAGCACGATCGCGTCGTAGCGGCCCTCCCGGGCCTTGAAGAGCCCGTCGGTGCCGTCGTGCGCGAGGTCCGTCTCGAAGCCCTCGGCCTTCAGGCCGTCTGCTATGGCGCGCGCGAGGCGCTCTTCGTCTTCCACGATCAGGATCCGCACGAGGCCGAGTATAGGCGAGCGCCCCAGCGCTCCCTGAGAGAGCTCTCAGGAAGCCTCAGGCTGTGCTCAGGTCGCGTGCCTTAGCTTCCTTTCCATCCGGCGACGCCCGGAACCAAGAAGGAGGACGGATCGATGACTCGCTCGACGAAGCTTCTTGCAGCCCTGATCGCGATCACCTGCCTGGGTGCCGGAACGAGCGCACTCGCGGAGGAGGGTTCCGTCGACCGCGACGCCCGGCGCGCCCAGCTCCTGGAGCGCTTCGACACCGATGGCGACGGCGTCATCAGCGACGCCGAGCGCTCCGCAGCGCGCGACGAGCTCCGGAGCAAGCGGGACGAGCTGCTCCAGCAGTACGACAAGGACGGCGACGGCCGGCTGAGCCCCGAGGAGCGGGAGGCGGCGGGCCTTCCGCAGGGGCCGGGCGGGTGGCGCCGCTCCCGCTGAAGCTCGCGGCTTGCGTTTCTCGACCACGATTGTGCCGCCTCGTTCGAAGGCGACTCGAGGAGATTCCAATGAACCACTGGACCCGTACTCTCACGTTCTCGATTGGCCTCGCGCTGGCCCTGCCCTTCGCCGGCGTGGAGAGCGCCGAAGCCGGCGGTCGCGGCAAGGCCGCGCGCGCTCACTCCGGCGGCTCCGGAAGCTTTCAGGAGCAGGTGACCCGTACCGGCCCCGGCGGACAGTCGCGATCCTGGCAGAAGGACTCGAGCTGGAACCGCGGCGGTGGAACGGCGCAGCGCGACACGACCTGGACCGGTCCCGCTGGCGGCACCGCCAGCCGCAGCGACAGCGCGACGCGCACCGACGACGGCAGGGAGCGCAGCACCACCTTGACCGATCCCTCGGGCAGCCAGGTCACGCGCGACGCCGAGGTCGTGCGCGACCCGGAGTCGGGAACGCGCACCAAGGACGTAACCTGGATGGGCCGCAACGGCGAGACGCACACGCGCAGCACCACGCAGCAGAGGACCGAGGACGGCCGGACCGGCTCCACGGTCTACACGGACGCGGACGGCAACACCGCCACGCGCGAGGCCGAGGTCGCGCGCGACGCGGACTCGGGGACGCGCACCAAGGACGTGACCTGGCAAGGTCTCGATGGCGACACCCGCTCACGCAGTACGTTGACCCGGAAGACGGACGACGGCCGAACGAGCGCCACCGACGTGACTCGCCGCGACGGGTCGACGGTGAACCGGGAGTCGGAGGTCACCCGAGAGCCGTAGCGGGGCCGTACCGAGCGCAGGCTTCGACGCCCGGGCGTGCCATGCAGGGCGGAAGGATGATGTATCGTGGGTTCCGCGCGTGCACTGGCACCAGGTTGCGACGATGGAATACCCGAACGTCGCCGCCTTCCTCGACATGGGGGCCGACCCGGACTTTCAGGCGGCCACTGTGCATCGCAACGCCGGCCTCGCCGACACGCTGGTCCTCGTCACACGATCACTGCTTCCGTCCACCGTGCCCTAGGTGTCGAGTCCAGGAGCCTTCGGCGTCTGTGCCGTTCCGGTTCCAAATCATCCAAGAGGAGATCGACGCGCATGCTGACCCTTCACTTCGCCCCCAACTCCCGGGCCAGTCGCATCTACTGGCTGCTCAAGGAGCTGGACATCCCCTTCGAGCTGAACCGCATGGACTTCCACCCGAAGGACCTGAAGTCCGACGCACATCGCAAGCGTCATCCGCTCGGCCGGGTGCCGGTGCTCGACGACGACGACGTGCGGATCTTCGAGTCGGGGGCCATCGTCGAGTACATCCTGGCGCGGCACGCGCCCGGCAGGCTCAAGCCCGCCGTTGACAGCCCGGACTTCCCGGCCTATCTGCAGTGGT
>CAYWGW010000173.1:0-8939 GCA_964457385.1 uncultured Spirochaetaceae bacterium | reverse complement strand
CAGCCGAGCAGGGCAGGGAGGCCGACCAGCAGCAAGAGAAGCAGGGACGGGATCCGCGTCGAAGCCCGGTGGGGATGGAGCCGGCGCCCGCTCAAGCGCGATTCCGAGGTCGACTCCCGGCGGTTCGTCTCCCCCCCTTCGTGTCGCGTCCAGCCTTGCCGGCCTTCTCGGCCTTGCCAGCCTTGTCGGTCGTCGCTTCGGGACGCTCCGGTCCGGGCACGTCTCGGCGCGTGACGACGGCGTTCAGCATCTTCTCGGTCGCGATGACCGCGGCGGCCAGCTGGTCCGAGTCCACGCCCAGGGTCGAGAAGCTCGTCTGGCTCCGGGACGGCCCGGGTCGCGTGGGCTCTTCGATCTGCCAGGTCACGGTCGTCTCGACGAGCGCGCCCGTGCGCCCGCCGGGCGGAATCCGGACGCGGTAGTCGGCCAGTCGCGGGACCTCGATCCCGAGCGGTTGCGCCGCTTTCTTGAGGGCGTTCATGAAGGCGTCGTAGCCGCCGTCCCCCGTCGCCTCGGCCTTCTCGACGAGTCCCTGGTAGGCCAGGGCCACCCGGGCCCGGGGCGGCTCCGCAGAGTCGACGTCGACGCGGTAGCTCTCGATCTTCACGAGCTGGTCGTCGGGCGTCTTCAATACGTCGGCGATCAGGTAGGGCAGGTCCTCGGGTGTGACGACGTGCTTGCGATCGCCGAGCTCGACGATCCGACGCAGCACGAGGTCGCGGTCCTCGTCGGGCAGCGCGATGCCCATGGCGCTCAGATTGTGGTCGAGGGACGCCTTGCCGCTCATCTTGCCCAGGGCGTATCGCCGTGCGCCGCCGAAGCGGGTCGGGGCCAATCGGGTGGCGTAGAGATCGCCCTTGGCGTCGCCGTCGGCATGGATGCCCGCCGTCTGGGTGTAGACGTCCCGGCCGACGATCGGGGCGTTGGCGGCGAGCTCCTTGCCGCTGAAAGTGGCGACGAGAGTGGCGATCGCCGTCAGTCGATCTTCGTGGACGCCAGTGCGGACGTCCGTGTGGTCGTGGATCGCCGCCACGACCTCGGCCAACGAGGTGTTGCCCGCTCTCTCGCCCATGCCGTTCACGCTGGTGTGGACACCGCGCGCCCCGGCCCGGATCGCCGCCAGACAGTTCGCCGTGGCCAGCCCGTAGTCGTTGTGACCGTGGAACTCGAAGTCGACCGCGGGCCAGGTGGCAGTCATCAGCCCGACGAAGCGCGAGACGTCTGTGGGGGAGAACTGCCCCAGCGTATCCGCGAGGTAGATTCTCGCCACCCGCAGCTCCCTCAACAGCTGGACCAGCGCGAAGACGTAGTCGAAGGCGTCCCGGACGCCGCTCGACCAGTCCTCCAGGTAGACGTTGACCGTGAGGTGCCTGCGCCGGGCGTAGCGGATCGTCTCGGCGATCCGCTCACGGTGCTCCTCGGGGCTCATCCCGAGCTGCTGGGTGCAGTGGCGTTCGGAGCCTTTCGTGAGGAGATTCAGGACTTTGCCGCCGGCCTCACAGATCCAGTCGACGGATTTGCGGCCGTCGCTGTAGCCCAGCATCTCGACCTGCTGGATCAGCCGGGCGCGGCGGGCCCACCTGGTGATCGCCCGGGCCGACTCCAGCTCCCCCTCGGAGACCCGAGTCGAGGCGATCTCGATCCGGTCGACCTCGAGCTCGACGAGCAGCATGCGGGCCAGCTGGAGCTTCTCGGCCGGGGTGTAGGAGACGTTGGGGGTCTGCTCTCCGTCGCGCAGGGTCGTGTCCATGATCGCGACATGGGTCGACGCATCGTCTGCCGGCGGGCGGGCGCGTCTGGAGGCAGGGGAGGGCTTGGCGGTGGCAGGCATGGAGTCCAACCAAGGTACCCTGCGCGCTGCGCGCTTGTCGACCGGGACGCCCGGAGCGCTAGCATCGTCACCTTCGGGGGATCGAGATGCAGCCCCGGCATGTCCCGTCCCGGTCGGGCATGTCCCGGGCCGGACTGCCCCAGATTCCCCATGAGGAGAGCCAGGGCTTGGAGTCCGATCCGAGGACGGTCGAGGTGGAGGTCGAAGTCGAGGGGGCGGATGTGGGCCAGCGGCTGGACCGCTTCCTGGCCGAGCGGCTCGGGATCTCCCGGGCGAGGGTCCGCCATCTGCTCGAGTTCGGGCGGGTCTCGATGGGCGACGACGATGGGGTCCAGCTGCTGGAGCTCGCCGACAAGGCGCGGCCGACCGCGGTCGCCGAGCGCTTCGCGGTGGCGGGCCCGCTGCGGGCCGAGGAGGAGCGTCCGATGCCCCGTCCGGATCTCGACTGGCGCTGCGTCGCCGAGGGGCCGGGCTGGGTCGGGGTCGACAAGCCTGCGGGTTGCGGGGTCCATCCCCTGCATCCGGCGCAGCAGGACACGGTGCTGAACGCGGTCGTGGCCCGGCATCCGGAGATCGTCGGCGTCGGGGAGGGGGGACTGCGGTCGGGCATCGTCCACCGGCTCGACGTCGACACCACGGGGGCGCTGCTCTTCGCCACGACCGAGGCCGGCTGGCGCCGCCTGCGCGGGGCCTTCAGCGCCCATCATGTCGAGAAGCGCTACCTCGCGCTGGTCCAGGGTCGATTCGAGAGGGAGGGTCGGATCGAGCTCGCGCTGGCGGTGAGGCGACATCGGCCGGCGCGGGTCGAGGTCGTCGAGCCGTCGGAGGGTCGGCTCTGTCGACAGCGCGTCCGGGTGCTTCGCCGCTTCGACGGGGCGACGCTGGTCGAGGTCGAGCTCGAGACCGGCTTCCTGCATCAAATTCGCGCCAGCCTGGCCCATCTCGGCCATCCCGTGCTGGGCGATCGGGAGTACGGGCAGCCCGACCCGCCCAGGGCGCTGCGGCCGATGCTGCACGCGGCGCGGCTGGTCTTCGAGGAGATCGAGCTGTCCGTTCCGCCGCCTCCGGACTTCGAGGCGGTCGTGGCAGCGCTCGGCAAATCGCTCGACGAGTGAGGTGGAGGAGCGGATGCGAGCCGTTGCGGGCGGACGGCCTGCCGACGTCTTCGTTCCGTTAGGATCTCTGCAGCGCATGTCCAGCAAGGAGCCGCCCCGTGTCCAATGATCCGCCCGATCCCGAGACCGAACCCGCCCGCAACCCCGCCACCGGTCCCGTCCGTCCGACCCGTGCTTCGGCGCGCAACCCGGCGGTAGAGCGGGCCCGGGCCTATCTCGAGGCGGAGTTCGAAGCGCTCGAGCCCTTCGATTTCGTGAGCGTGAGCCCGGCGACCAATCCGCTGCACACGCTCGAGGTCGCGCGGCGGGAGAACGGGGGGCTCGAGGTCCGGGTGCCCGGGCGGCCGGTGCCGATGCCCGCGCTGCCGGTCGCGGTGCGGAGCCGGCTTCGCGAGCTGGGTCTGGCATCCGATGATCCCGCCGATCAGACCGTGCCCTGGATGATGGAGGTGGCGGATTCCGCCGAGGCCTTCGCAAGGGTGCAGAGCCTGCTCCAGGACGCTTTTCAGGAAAAGCCGGACGTTCGACTCAACATCCTCCACGGCAGCCGTCGGGCCCAGCACGAGGCGGAGCTCAAGCGGGCCACGATCCGACGCCGGGTCGAGAAGATCCTTACGGAGATGATGGAAGAGAAGCCCACGGAGGACGAGGACGGAGACTACGTCGTCGGGCTGGGTGACGTGCGTGTCGTCGTGGGGGCGCGCATCGCCCCGGGCGGACTGTTGATGGTCCGGGTCTTCGCAATCACGAACGTCGACGTCACGATCTCACCCGAGCTCGGACTCTTCCTCGCCCGTCTGAACTTCGGCCTGATGTTCGGGCGCTTCGCGTTGAACACCGAACGTCGCTCGATATGGTTCGACGAGACATTGCTCGGGGAGCACTTCAGCGACGAGGAGCTCCGTTTCACGGTGCAGGTCGTCGCTTCGACCGCCGACGAGTGGGACGATCGCCTTAAGCAGATGTTTGGCGGCTCGACCCATCAGGAGGATCTGAACAAGCGACTCGGGGAAGAGCGCGGCGCCTACAAGCCGGGCTACGGCACCTATCTCTGACTCGGATCCCTGACCTCGGATCCGTGACTCGGACCGCTCTCCGCAGTATGTGCGTTGGGCTCCCGGGCTCCCGGCTTGCGCTTTCATCCCCCGGCCCCGGCCCCGGCCCCGGCCCGCGCGACCGTCAGCGGCCGCGCATCTGCAGGCCAGTGGCCCGGGCACGGGCGTCCTCCGCCTCCGGAATCAATCCCTTCTGCATCAAGATGCGGGAGAGATTCGTATGCGAGAGGGGCTCGTCCGGCTCGAGCTCGACCAGCTTCTCGGCGGCCTCGATCGCCTCGTCGAGCTCTCCGCGCTTGGCCAGCGCCATCGAGAGTCCGTTCCAGGCGATTGCCAGCGTCGGATCGAGATCCAGGGCCTCGCGGTAGAGGCGGATCGCGCCGTCGACGTCTCCTCGGGCGAAGAGTCCGAAACCCTCCTTGTAGATCGCCTTCGCATCCGGGGCGCTCGAGGCGTCGGAATTTTTACCGGACCCGCTGTCTGACATGTTTCTGTGCTCCTTCCAGCATGAGTATACTCGCCCGGGCATGGAGATCCGGACGCTGACCGCTCACGAGAGGCCGAAGGTCGCGACGATGCTCGACGGCTGGCGGCTGGCGGAGGGCTGGACCGCGGGCGATCGTTTTCGGCAGCAGGCCGAGATCGATCCGACCTACCAGGACCAGAACGTCCTGGTCGCCTGCGAGCGGGATCGGGTCGTCGCCCTGGCGGTGATTTTTCCGCGTCATCTGCGGATCCTCGGTCACTCGATTCCGACCGGCGGGCTGGGCCACCTCTTCACGGACCCGGCAGCCCGGGGCCGCGGGGTGGCGACGGAGCTTCTCGAGCAGGCGTGCAAGACGATGCGGTCGCGGGGCTTCGAGCTCGCGATGGTCTTCCCGGGTGCGCCTCCCGCGACCTCGGCCTTCTTCGCGAAGCGGGGCTGGCAGGCCTGGGGCGGACAGCAGACGGTGCTTCGGCGCGACTCCCAGGCCCCTGTCCGCCAGGCCTCGGCGACCGCGGTGGAGATCGAGCTCGAGCCGGTCGGCCTCGGGGCGCCGAGAGCATTGCAGTCCGTGAAGTCGATCCACGCGGCCTACGCGGCCAGCCGCAGCGGAACGGTGCTGCGGGACCATGCGCTGTGGGAGGCTTCGCTGCGGATCGCGCCTTCGCCGCGGGAGGAGTTCTGGATCGCTCGACGCGGCGGGCTGGCCGTCGCCTACGCGCGGGCGGCGTTGGTCGAGGACGTTCTCACGATCACCGAGCTCGGCCGCTTCGAGGACGGAGCCGACGCCCTCGCGAAGCTGGTCGAGAGCCTGCTCGAGCCGCGCGCGGACGACGCGCTGGCCCATGGCTCGCTCACGAGCGAGCAGCTCCGATCCTTCGTGGTCCTGCCGACCTTCGACGACATCGGGCTGACGGTCGCCCTGGAGCATCGCGGGATCCGCTCGCATCCGATGGACGACACCTCCGCCAGCTTTCGCTGTGTCAACCTGATCGGCCTGGCGGCGCGGCTCGACGTCGATCTGCTGCCGCACGAGGAGGGGAACGCTTTTCTGCGTCGGGTGCTGCCGCCGGACGCGATGGTCTTCTGGCCGGCGGATCGTTTCTGAGGAGGAGAGCGATGACGAGAGCGACGGGATGGTTCGGGGTAGCGGCCTTCACGCTGAATGCGCTGGCCTGCGCGGGCCGCGCGCCGGAGGGGCTCGGTCTGCGGGAGGGCCGACTCGCCCCCTGCCCGGGCTCACCGAATTGCGTCTCGAGCGAGGCGACCGATCCGGAGCATCGGGTCGGGGCCTTCGTCGTCGAGGGGGACATGGAGGCGGCCTGGACTGGGCTCCGAGGCTGGCTGGAGGCACAGAACCGGGTCCGGATCACCGTCGACGACGGAAGCTATCTGCACGCCGTCTTCACGACGCCGGTGCTGCGCTTCCGGGACGACGTGGAGTTCCACGCGCGACCCGAACGGGGGGAGATCGCGGTTCGATCGGCCTCTCGCGTCGGTTACAGCGACCTCGGCGCCAACCGCAAGCGGATCGAAGCAATCCGGACGGAGCTGGCGAGCCGCGGACTGGTCCGGGCCGCGGAAGACTAGAGGCCATCTCATCAACCCCGACCGAGCGAGGTGCGTGGCTTCGGCCCGAGATCAAGGCGCGAAATCGCAGGCGTAGCCGTAGCTACTTCAAGATTTCGCAACGCTGAGATCGGGTCGAAGACGCGTGCATCGCGACCGAGGGGTTCATGAGATGGCCTCTAGCCATCACGACCCGCGCGGCCGTCGGCGCAGCAGGACGATCGTCGCGCCCCGGTCACCCAGATGCGGCGGCGCGGGGGCGAAGCCGAGCACGTGTGGCCGACAGAGCCGACCCGTGAGCCAATCGGGCAGCGCCTCCCGCAGGACGGCCCCTCCCGAGCTCGAGTGCCGGCCGATCCCGTGGATCACGAGCACCGATCGCAATCCGCGCGCCCTCGAGGCCTCGAGACGCCGTCCGAGCAGGCTCTCGGCGGCATCGTGGCGGATCCCGTGCAGGTCGATCCGCTCGCCGGGCGCAGGCTCGCCCCGCCCGAGGCTCTGGAGCTGTCGATCGCTGACGCCCGGAGCGGCGGCCCGGCATCGCTCTTCGGGATCCGGCCAGCGAAAGGGCGGGGCCGCGTCTTCGGAATGCCGGCGCGGGTCGGGGCCGGGCTCGCGGCCGGTCGGCCCGGGCGCCGTGGGCACCGTGGGCGGCAGCCGGGCCGGCCCTCGCCGAAGCGGCTTCAGGGGTCCGACCAGATCGGCGAAGCCCTCCCCCGATCGTCCTGCGTCGCGGTCGGGGGCGTTGCGGTCGGAGGCACGGCGGTCGCCGTGTCCATCGCGCCCGTCAACTTCGCCCCGATCGTCTCCCTCGCCGGGACTCATCGCTGGACTCGCCCCGCCGCCCGCGCCGAGCTCTCCTGCGTGACACCGAGGAGGGTCAGCGCCTTGCGCGTCGAGCCGGCGTGGGCGAGCTCGAGGAAGCGACTCGGCTCGATCCAACGATGGGCGTCGAAGCCTTCGAGTCGCACCCGCTCACCCGCCCGAGCCCGGCCGCGAAAGACCTCGAGTCGCAGCCGGCGATGGGTGAAGATGTGCTCGATCGATCCGAGGGGCTCGGGATCCCGGATCCGGAGGCCGATGCGCGCCTCGAGCAGGTCCGGCAGCCGATACCGGCCTTCGTCGTCCTCGGCGATCTCGCCGCCCGGAAGCTCCCAGAGCCCCGCCATCAGGCCCCTCTCCGGACGTCGTACGGCCAGGACCTTGCCGCCCCGCTCGATCCAGGCGGCGACCGCGCGCATCGGCGTCTGCTTCGCGCGCGGCCGTTTACGGGGCAGCGCCTCCGCATCTCCGCGTGCGTGGGCGTCGCAGGCGCGTCGGATCGGACAGGCGGGACAACGAGGCGCTCGGGGGGTGCAGACCGTGGCTCCGAGCTCCATCAGGGCCTGGTTCAGGTCGCCCGGTCGCGGCCCGCGGACGAGCTCGCCCGCCAGTGTCCAGAGTCGCTCGACGACCTCCTTGCTGGCGCTGTCCTCCCGGATGCCGATCCAGCGCGTGAAGACCCGGATCACGTTGCCGTCGACCAGAGGCTCCTCGCGGTCGAAGGCGATCGAGGCGACGGCCCCGGCCGTGTAGCGGCCGATGCCCCGGAGCGCGCGCAGCTCCTCGGCCGTATCGGGCAGGGCTCCGCCGTGGTCGGCCACGATCGTCTCGGCGGCGGCCTTCAGGTTGCGCGCGCGCGAGTAGTAGCCGAGCCCCGTCCAGGTCGCGTAGATCTCGTCGAGGTTCGCCTGGGCCAGGCTCTCCACGGTCGGGAAGCGCTCGAGAAAGCGCTGCCAGTACGGGATCACCGTCTCGACGCGGGTCTGCTGGAGCATCGCCTCAGAGATCCAGATCGCGTAGGGATCCCGCGACCGCCGCCAGGGCAGGTCGCGGGCGTGCTCGTCGTACCAGCGCAGCAGCGGCGCCCGGAGCTTCCGAAGACCGGAGGGTCGATCCGCGCTCTTCATCCCCGGTTCATAGCAGCACGGGCAGGACCCGCTCCAACCGGATCCCGTCGCCGCGGACGCGCGCGCCGAGCGCGTGAATCTCGACGCCACAGGCGGCGGCCGCGCGCAGGGTCTCGCCGTAGGCGGGATCGATGTCGTCGGCCGGGGCGACCGTGTCGGCGTCGGCCCGCTGGGCCACGTAGAGCAGCACGGCCCGATCGCCGGCTCGGCGGCGGGCCATCAGATGCTCGAGGTGGCGTCGGCCCCGGCTGGTGACTGCGTCCGGGAACCGGGCGTGGCGATCATGGCAGAGCGTCACGCTCTTGACCTCGATCCAGCAGCACGAAGGCGTCTCCGGATGGTCCGAGAGTCGGAAGTCGAAGCGCGAGCCCTCTTCGCTCGGGACCTCTCGCTCGATCCGCCGATAGTCGCGAAAGGGCTCGTAGGCGCCCCGCTCCAGGGCCCGACCCACCAACGCGTTGGCCTTCGCCGCGTGCAGCCCGACCCAGATCCGACCGACGCGGATCATCTCGAGGGTATGCCGCAGCTTCCGCTTCGGATCGTCGTGGGTGGAGCAGCGCACCCGGGAGCCCGGCCGGCGGGTTCCCTGCATGCTGCCCGGATTGGGGCAGTGGACCGTCTGCTGCGAACCATCGTCGAGCGCGACGTCCGCCAGAAAGCGCTTGTAGCGTCGCAGCAGCCGCGCCTGGAGTCGCGCCTCGATGGGCAGCGTCGTCGGATCGAGCGCGTGCAAGGATCTCCTCGCGGCCTTCGTCTCGCGGACTTCGTCGTCCAGAGGGGCCGGGCCGCGCGATTCTAGCCTCGCTTCGGACGCCATGGCCTTCGCCTTGCCGCCACGCCCGTCCGCCCCTGTGCGATCGGCGGGCCCAACGAACTGCCGGCGGCGCCATCGCGGGCGTTCGGACGTTGACCCGGACACGGGAGCAGGCGAGGCTC
>CAYWGW010000172.1:0-9074 GCA_964457385.1 uncultured Spirochaetaceae bacterium | reverse complement strand
GGTGTGGCCGCCGAGCGCGACGACGCCCAGACCCGGAAAGCCTTCAACTCGCATCACACCGTCGCCCGACAGCCCAAACGCCTCGAGACACGACGCTTCGACGAGCCCGGCTCCTTCCGTCGTGTTGAAGTTGTGCTCCTCTCTCTGCCAGCGTGTCTGGTAGACGACCGCCCTCTCTTCTCCCGGCCCATCGTTGGCGCCATCCACCGCGCCACCCCGGGCCGCGCAGAAGGCCACCACCCCCTGACTGTGGTCGATGTGCAGATGCGTGAAGCCAACGCCGCGCACCTGCCGGATATCGTCTCCGAGCAGCTCAGCCACGTCGCCGTGGAAGCGGCCTTCGTCGGCGCCCCACATGAGCTTCAGCAGCTCGGCGAACTCCGCGGCCTCGTCGCGGTCCATGCCCGCGTCGATCATGAACGCCCGGCCGTCGGCCCAGCGCACCAGGAAGACGAGATGGCCCAGCACGCCGAGTGGCGAGGACTGGCTCGCGTTCACGAGATACTCGACGGCGATCGGGCCATCCGGCTCGGAGTCCAGCGCGCGCAGCTCCGCGGCGCTGGGTAGCGGCGGCGCGATTCGGCGGATCTGCGAATGGGGCGGCAGCAGGAGGATGGCCAGTCCGAGCAGCAGGAGGCTCGCGACCACGGCCACGCTCCGGACGAACACGCGCATCCCGTTTCTTCCCCGTGACACCTCGCCGCGCCGTTCATCGACGATCCGCGGGCGTCCCCGTGGCCAACGCTAGCAAGACAGGCTCGGGGGACAGGACGGACGGGTGGAAATCCCGCAAACGACCCTCAAGCCCGGCGCGCTCCGACCGATCGATCCATTGGGCTCAATCCAGTCGGAGCGGAACACAGTGGCTTTCATGGGAATCGGCGAGAGGCGCGGCAAGAAGAAAGGCGAGGAGGGCTATGGGCAGGGGCGCGCGACCATCGCCGAGGGGGACGATGTCCTGCTCGACGAGGAGAAGATGGTCGAGCATCTGCTCGCGTGCATCGAGGCGCCCGACTACCGACCGCCGACCCTGCCTGCCGTCGCCGTCGAGCTGATGCAGCTCTCCCAGAAACCCAACGTGGAGATCGACGAGGTCGTGACGCTGCTCGAGCGCGACGGGATGATCGCGGGGGCCGTCCTGAAACGCGTCGGCTCGGCGGCGCTCTCGGGGGCCGTTCCGATCACCTCGCTTCGGGAGGCGACGATGCGCCTCGGGCTGGGCACCATCAGGGACCTCGTGATGGAGATCGCGATGAACATGCGCGTCTTCAAGTCCCAGGACTACGGCGACACGATGGAGCTTCTCCGCCGACACGCCACGACGACGGCCCATCTCGCCCAGATCGTCTGTCGCTACACCCCCATCGACGGCGGATTCGCTTTCATGGCTGGTCTGCTCCACGATGTGGGCATAGCGGGCACGCTGCTCGCGCTCTCCGATCGCAAGGGTCGGCGCAAGAGTCCCCCCGATCTGATCGCGATCTGGCCGGCCGTGGACCGCGTCCATCAGCGGGCGGGCGAGATCATGGCCCAGCATTGGGACCTGCCGAGCGATCTGCGGCTCGCCATCTCCGCACACCATCAGGTCCTGATCCAGGGCCACGCACACCCGCTCGCCGCGACCGTCACCGTGGCCAACGAGCTCGCCCATCTGCTGGGCAGCGGCGTCCTCCCCAAGGCCGACCAGACGCTCACGGCCATGAGCGAGGACGAGCGCGACTGCATCCGCGCCCATACCTCCGTCGACCGCAGCGGCAGCGAGACCCTCCGGAACGCTCGAACGGCCCTCGGACTCGACGAGCCGACGCTGAATCTCATCCGAGAGGAGAGCGTCGCGCTGCTGGCCCAGCTCCAGACCTGATCCGCGACCGGCGACCGACGCCTCGGAATCCGGTATACCCGCCGTCGATGGAGATTCTGCCGCGCAGCCTGATCTTCGTGGGCCTCGGCCTGGTCGTCGCAGGCCTGCTGCTTCATTGGGGCCTTCCGCCCGGTCTCTCCTGGCTGGGCCGCCTGCCCGGCGACATCCGCATCGAGCGGCCGGGCCTGAAGGTCTTCCTCCCACTCACGACCAGCATTCTTCTGAGCGTCGTGCTGACCCTCGTCCTCTGGATCCTGTCGCGTTTCCGATAGGGGCGGGGGGGCGGAGGGACACACTCGACTGAATCTCGCGACGACGCGCAGGTCCTCCGTAGTCGAACCCCTCGATCCCGCACGAGCTACGGTAAGCCATCCGATCTCAATGATCGGCTGTGGATCTGCGGCAGGCGATCGTCGGCAACGAGCGGAACCATCTGGTCGATCCGGACGCCTCAAACAGCACAGCTCGGCAGGCCGTCTGACTCTTCGCCTTCGGAGATCGCGCGCAATGACATCGCGATTCTCGACCCTGGTCGTCTCCGTCTTCCTGAGCATGCCCCCTGCCGCGGGCGCACAGCTCACCAATGGTCATTGGCTGCCCGAACCGGGCTCGATGGCCGAGTACTGCCTCGACGACTCGTGTGCGCTTCGAGGAAGTCGAATTTCACCCCGTTCCAGAGGCGGCCGCCTCGACACCCCTCGCGCTCGGATTGGCAGCGATGTTGGCTGTCTTCAGATCGTCCCGTCCCCTTCCCCACTCAGCATCCCCTTCAACACTTTCCCCGTTGCGTTCCGCGGCAGCGGATCGCGGCGGATCTCCACGTATGTCGGCACCTTGAAGTAGGCGAGTGTCTCCGCCACGAACGACCGGATCTGCTCCGGATCCGGCGACGCCCCGGCCCGCGGTACGACGATCGCTTTCACCTCCTGGCCGAGGGTGCGATGGTCGACGCCGACGACGGCGACCTCTTCGACCTCGGGGTGGGCACCGATGCGATTCTCGATCTCGACGGGGTAGACGTTCTCGCCGCCGCGAATGATCAGGTCGCGTTTGCGGGCGGCGAGGAAGAGCTGCTCGCCCCGCAGCCGCCCGATGTCGCCCGTGCGGAGCCAACCGTCTTCGAAGAAGGCCTCCGCCGTCGCTTCGGGATTGCGCCAGTAGCCGAGCATCACGTTGGGGCCGCGGACGCAGATGTTGCCCTCGACGCCCTCGGGTAGACGGCGGCCGTCGTCGTCGAAGATCGCGACCTCGTTGCCGGGGATGGGCCGGCCGACGCTGTCGGGATCGGCGAGCAGCTGATCACCGGTCGCCAGCGAGCAGAGCCCCGAGCATTCCGTGAGCCCGTAGCCGACGCTGAGATCGGCGCTGGCCTCGGGCAGCTTCTCGCGCAGGACGCGCAGCAGCTCGGGCGAGAAGGTCGAGCCGCCGCCGCCGATCGCGCGAACACCGCGGTAGCGCTCCGGCTCGAAGCCGGGATGCTCGATCAGCCGCCAGAGCTGGGTCGTCATCCCGCCCCAGCGCGTGACGCCCTCCTCGAGCGTGAGGCGGAGGATCTTCTCCGGATCGAAGCGGCCGGTGGTCCAGACCGCCTTCATCCCGGTGGCCGGTCCCATCAGCGCGCCCGCCTGGAAGCCCGACACATGAAAGAGTGGGCTCGACAGGATCGAGACCGGCGGCGCGGGATTCGCCGCGGGAGGCCGGAGCGAGGCGGCGATCGCCCCCTGACAGAAGTTCATCTGCAGGAAGGCGAGCAGGTTCCGATGGGAGATCATCGCGCCCTTCGGCCGTCCGGTCGTGCCGCTCGTGAACATGATCGCCGCGAGATCGTCCTCTTCGATCGTCGTCTCCGAAAGCGGCGCCTGCCGGTCCCAGGCGACGAGCTCCTCGAAATCGTCTTCGATGACGAGGGTCGGCATCGCCAGGCGATCGGGGTCTTCGACACGCGACAGCCGCTTCCGATCCACGACGAGCAGCGCGGGGTCGCCGAGCTCGAGCCCGTAGCGGATCTCGTCACCTTGCCACCAGCCGTTCATGGCGACGACGACACCGCCGAGACTGATCGTCGCCCAGGCTGTGAGAACCCACTCCGGCCGGTTCTCGGCGAGGATCGCGACGCGGCTGCCGGGACCGATGCCATGGCGCTCGCGCAGTCCCGCCGCCACCGAAGCCACGAGGCGGACGTGCTCCTCGAAGGTCCAACGCAGTCCGGTGTCCCAGATCGCGAGCTCCGCGCTCCCGAATTCCGCGGAGCGCGCGAGCAGCTCGCGCAAAGACCGGAAGCGCTGCCGGAAGACGGGCATCTCACGCCCCGCCACGGTCTCCAGCCCGAGCTCGAAAGGCGAGCCCGGCGCGGTCAGGCGCGAACGGGCCTCCTCGTAGCTCGCGGGCCGCCCTGCCTGCGCGTCGGCCTTCACGCTCCCCCGATCGGGTCTCACATTGGCCTTCGGAACGGGCATGGCATCGCACATCGCATCGAACGCCCCAGCGCCTCAGGCCGCCCGGCTCTTCTCGAGATGGGCCCAGGCCGCAGGCAGGGCGATGTTGCGGTCGGGGTTGCGCGGCGGCATGTTGAACTCGGCCGGCGGGCGCCAGCCCATGGCGCGCATGGTCTCGCCGATATGCGTCATGTTCAGCATGTCGTGGCTGTAGCAGAAGAGGCCGTCGCCCACGTAGTACAGGATCGACAGGCCTGCGACGAGCCAGGGCGTTCCGTCCTCGCGATGGCCGAGGACCTGATCCCATTGACTGACGAGCCGATGCCCCTCGACCATCGTCCAGTTCTCGGGCGTCGACCAGCCGTTTCCCGTCAGCCCCGCCATCGATCGCTCGAAGAAGTCGCGGATGTTCTCGCGGCCTTCGATGCGGCCCCAGGCCGGATCGATGTAGACCCCGTCCTCGGTGAAGAAGTCGGCGAGATCGGACCAGGGACGCCCGCCCCGATCGATCTCGTCCCTCAGCGCGACGAAGCGCTCGTAGGTTTCCTGGGCTTCTCGTTCGATCGAGCTCGACATGATGCATTCTCCCTTGCTCTTCGCGATCCCGAATCCTGTCCGCAGCCTGCGGGTTCGCCCGCCGGGTACCGACCCCAGTCGACCTGCCTGTGCCAGTCGGTCGCCGGACGTCGAGCCCACCGGCCCGACGATACGCCGGCCCGCCGAGCCCTTCTTTGCAGACCCACCGGCAGCCGGGTCTCGTTCGCGACGGTCGACGATACCCCATCGGCGAGTGCGGACAGGGGCCCCCGTCGCCCTTCCGAGAGACCCGACGGGCCTTCGTGAGAGGCTCGCGACAGGCCGCGCCGGGGCGGTATCCTTTCCGGATGCCGAACCGAAACGCCTCCGATCCTTCCGACGCCTCCCGCTCAGCCAACCCCCGATCGATCGAGCTCGTCGTCCGCGGCGGAACACTGATCGACGGCACCGGCGGGCCGGGATTCCTCGGCGATCTCGCGATCGCGGACGGCAGGATCGTCGCCGTCGGCGGCCGGATCGATGCACCCGGCGCCGAGGTCCTCGACGCCGACGGCGCCCTGGTCACCCCGGGCTGGGTCGACGTCCATACCCACTTCGACGGACAGGTCGCCTGGGACGACACGCTCGATCCCTCCTTCAGCAACGGCGTGACGACCTTCGTGATGGGCAACTGCGGCGTCGGCTTCGCACCCTGCCCGAAGGGCGAGGAGCAGACCCTGATCGAGGTGATGGAAGGCGTCGAGGACATCCCCGGCACGGCGCTGGCCGAGGGCGTGCCCTGGGGCGCCTGGGAGAGCTTCGGCGAGTACCTCGACTACATCGATGGGCGCCGCTACTCGATGGACTTCGGCGCCCAGCTGCCGCATAGCGCGCTGCGTATCCAGGTGATGCGGGATCGCGCCGTGCGACACGAGGATGCGACCCCCGAAGACGTAAGAGAGATGGCGCGCCTGGCGGAGGAGGCGGCGCGCGCCGGGGCGCTCGGGTTCTCGACCTCCCGGACGATCTTCCACCGCTCGATCGGCGGCGAGGCGATCCCCGGAACCTACGCCAGCGCAGAAGAGCTCCGGGCGATCGCGAAGGGCATCGCGGCCGGGGGCGGGGCGGTGCTCGAGGCGATCTCGTCCTCCTCGATCGGCGACATGACCTTCCTGGGCGGCGAGCGCTTCAGCGCCGAGCAGGAGATGGCGCTGCTGGCGGACCTCTCGCGCTCGAGCGGGCTGCCCGTGACCTTCACGACGGTCCAGACTCCCGAGCATCCGGACGACTGGCGCGACGTGCTCGCCTTCGCCAGCGAGCAGAACCGCCAGGGCGCGACGCTCCGACCCCAGGTCGCGTCGCGGCCGATCGGACTGCTGACGGGTCTGTCCGGCTATCACGGCTTCATGCATCGTCGGATCTACCTGGAGCAGCTCGCATCGCTGCCCCTGACCGAGCGTGCGGCACGCATGCGGGATCCCGAGATGAAGCGCCGCCTGCTCGCCGACGTCGATGTCGCGCCTGAGCAGTCCGGATCGATGGCGGCGCTGGCCCAGGCCTTCCTGCTGGCCGCCGCGGGGCTCTATATGATGCCCGACGACTACGACTACGAGCCCGCGGCCGAGCTCACCCTCGGCGCCCGCGCCGAGCGCGAGGGCAAGCCGGTCGCGGAGGTCTACTACGACTACCTGACGGAGCGCGACGGCCGGCTCTTCGCTTCGTTGATGGGGACGAACTATTCCGAGGGCCATCTGGGCGCGGTGCGCGAGATGCTGGCCCATCCGGAAACCGTCACCGGGCTGGCCGACGCAGGCGCCCACGTGCATCTGATCTGCGACGGCACGATGCCGACGACCCAGCTGGCCTTCTGGGGCGGCCGGCGCAAGCGCGGCGAGGGACTGCCCCTCGAGCGGATCGTCGAGAAGCAGACGCGCCGCAACGCCCGGCTCTACGGGCTGCGGGACCGCGGCACACTGGAGGTCGGCATGCGTGCCGATCTCAACGTGATCGACCTCGACCGCCTCGAGGTCGGACGGCCGGAGTCCTTCCGCGATCTGCCGGCAGGTGGGGCGCGGCTACTCCAACCCGTCTCGGGCTATCTCGCGACGATCCTCGCCGGTGTCGTCACGCGTCGGAACGATCGGGATACGGGCGCGCGTCCGGGCCGCCTGATCCGGGGTCCGCGACCGGCGTAGCCGACCGGGCGGCCTCGGTATCGGCCTCCCGATCGGCAGAGTCGGCGGGTTCGGCGTGCATGCCTGCGTCCGCGCTCGGGTCCGATCTCGGATCCGCTCCCAAGTTTGCTGCCGGGCCGCGCCGGGCGCGGCTGCGGGCACGGCGGATATGACCGGCGACGAAGTCCCGGGCCAACACCAGCCACAGCAGGAAGGGCAGCGCGTCGGAGAGCTGCGCCGCGAAAAGCGGCAGGTTGCCCCGCGCCTGGCTCGCCATCGCGTAGCCGTTCAAGGCGAGGTGCGATCCGACCAGCACCAGCCATCCTAGAAGCAGCCCACGCGCGCGTCTCCGGGTGCCGAGACCGGGCGTCAGCAGCATCAGCGCGGTGAAGGGCACCAGATTGATGAAGCGCGTCCGCCGGAAGCTGCCGCGCCCCTCGATGCCCAGAAGCGCGTAGAGCTCCCGGGCGATCGGGCCGAGCGCGCGGTCGTAGAGGACGTCGCCCCCCGCCATCCACAGCCAGGTCCCCAGCATCGTCAGCGCGACGAAGCTAAGCGTGAAGAGCAGGATCTGCTTCATCACGAACGACGTACTGGATCCAGACGAGCCAGATCAGCACGATGAAGACCGCCAGCAGGGTCTGCCAGAAGTAGACGTGCGCAAAATCGAAGAACTCGGGCGCATGGCGTCCGACCACCAGCAGGAACGCGATCCGCAGCACGTTCATCAGGTAGAGAAGCGCCGTTCCCGCGACGGCCCCCAGCAGCCGCTCGCGCCAGCTCGCCCGATAGGCCAGTACCGCGGCGATCAGGATCAGCGACTCGTAGAGGCCGGTGCACTCGGTGATGATGCGGACAGCGAAGCCGTCGAGGCTGACGATGACCCCGTCCAACCGGACCTGATCGCTGAAGACCCGCAACACCTGATAGTCGACCCAGGCCGTCCCCCGCAGCAACGAATCGAGACTCCGGGGCGGGAGGCGATTCATCGCCACCGATCCCAGCCCGAGATAGACGAGGAAGAGCGGCACGAACCGCCGCGAGGGCTCGGTCAGCCAGGCGAGGAGCGCGCGGATCCGATTCATCGTGCTCCTCCTCGCGGCCCCCTGCGCGTCGGCACCGCCCCGGAGCGCAGCGGTCTATCGGAAGCCGGCGCGCCGGCCTCATCCCGAATGCTGTCGAGAATGAGCCTCCTCAGACGAAGCACCCCTTCCGCCGGCGCCGCCAGCCAGAAACGATCGTGCTCGACCGGGAAGAAGACTAGCGGAACGTCGGCGGGCAGCCGGGCTCCCAGGCGATCATACTCGTCGGCGCTCGGTTCTCTGGGCGCGAAGTACACGAAGAGATCCGGCGGGCCGCCGGCTGCGCCCGGCAGCCCGCCCCCAGACGACGGGCCCAGGCGGACGCGAGTCTCGTCGCCTCCGTGGGTGATGCTGCTCCCGCCCGCGATCTCGATCAGGTCCGTCTCGAAGCTGTGTCCCCCAGCCAGCTCGAGCGGATCGATCCCGACGATCGGACCCACTTGCGGTCGAACCGCGCCGAAGGAGGCACCGCCAATCTCGGCCAGCGGCCGCGACAGCTCGCGTTCGAAGCGGGCCGCCGCCGCGCGGCCGACCAGGCGCGCGCCGACCTCGCGAATCAGGGTCATCAGGTCGTCCAGATCGTGGGGCTCGAAGACGACCACGGAGATCCCGGCCGCCCCGATCGACTCGTCGATCACTCGCTCGGTCGCGTCTCCGACCAGGAGCAGATCCGGTGCGAGCGGGATCAGCTCGTCGGGACGGGCCGCCCGCTCGAGATCGGGGCGACCAAGGGCCCGGGCCGATCCCGGATCCAACCCGACCAGCAGCGACTCGGCCCCGAGCGCCCGCACGAAGCGACTGGCCGCAGGCGACCAGGAGACGACCCGCCGCACCTCTCCCGAGGCCGGCACCTCGAAGGTCTCGAGCGAACCCAGCGCCGCCGACCCCCTCGCGGAGCTCCCGAGCGCATCGACGGGGCTCGTCTGACCATCCCTCGGCTCGCTCTCCTGAACCATCCCCGGCGCATGGCGGTCACGATCAGCCCGTCCTGCCAGCGCCAGGGGTG
>CAYWGW010000171.1:0-9155 GCA_964457385.1 uncultured Spirochaetaceae bacterium | reverse complement strand
CCCGCTCGGGCCCAGGTGGATCTGCTCGAGGACGCCGATGCCCTCCTCCTCGCCCTCACCCTCGCCGAGACGGGCGCGGACGACCTGTTGAATGTGCTGATTCGGGAGCGCCATGTCGTCGCAGTCTTCGATCTTCCAGGACTCGCCGGCCATGGCCAGCTCACCCTTCCACTTGCCATGTCCCCACTCGGGATGGGAATAACCGATGCCCTTCATCCGGAAGACGAGCTGCGCCTCGAGGTCGATGTCCGTGCGGCCACCCTCCAGATCGAGCAGCGAGACGCGGGCGCGGCGGGCGCGGCGCGTGCCGGGGAAGAACTCGAGGATCTCGTGCTCGACGCCGGCGAGCGGGACCATGCCGGGGTCCTCGACCCCCGGAATGTCGTCGGGGCTGTCGTAGGTCGGCATGACCATGCCGTCCCAATGCCAGGTGACGCCGTGCTGGTTCTGGAAGAGACCGGCGTGGGTGCAGCGATCCCGCCACTGCAGCGGCGCCCAGAGGAAATGGATGCAGGGCATCTCCGTCGGCGGCGCACCGGGGGGCGCCGGGTCGCCGACCGGGCGGATGCCCCAGGAGCGGTCCTTCGTCCCGTAGACACGGGCGGGATCGATCCGCACGCTCTTTCCCGCATAGCGGATCTCGCCCTGCCAATGGCCGAATTGATTGAAGCGGGTCGCCTCCATGTGGACGTTCGAGCGATCGGGCGTGCGCGCCGAGCGCTGGAAGCCCTCGGCGAAGCTGGCGGTGCGCGGGATCCAGAGCAGGTCGGCGGCGATGCCGGTCTCGTTGTCGTCGAGGGTGACGCGCAGGCTGTGCATCGGCCGCAGGATCTCGATCCGGAAGGGGCCGATCTCGATCTCGCTGCGCTCCTTCGGCGCCCGGCGCGAGGCGTGGAAGGCGTGCTGCTCGCCGTCGTGGACGATCGAGAGGCCGCAGTCGAGGATCCCGAGATTCGGGTAGACCGCCGCGCCGATGCCGAAGTAGAAGGCGGCGTCGTCCTGGTAGCCGTTGAACCAGTAGCGATCGTAGGCGTGCCGATCCGTCGTCGCAGGCACGGCCAGCGGCTCGGAGGTCTGGTGGATCGGATAGTCGTCGAATCTCGTCAGCATGGAGTCGCCCCGTCGTTTCGATCTGATTCGCTCTGGTTCGCTCGGTCCCGTTCCGTCCTGAGCAGCGTTCTTCAGCCCCGTGCAGCGACCGACGTCAGCCCCGCATCGACGGATGTCAACCCTGCACCGGCTTCACGGCGTCGTAGAAGGTCTCGGCCTGGCCGATCAGGTCGTCGCCGGCCGGCGTGTAGAGAAGCTCGGTCGAGCCCGCCGCGGCGCTCTGCTCGGCCCGCTTGCGAATCTCCTCGACCCCGCCCACCCAGCCATGCCAGGGGATCTCGCCGCCCCAGGCCGCCAGGGCCAGACGGTCGGCGTCGTTGAGATGACTGCAATGCCCCGAGTGCACGGCGAGATGGCGCTCGGATTCGGGGCGCTCGGACTCGATCCGGGCGAGCCAGTCCGCTCCGCCCGGGATCGCCGGCAGGTTCTGCGGCGCGGTCTCCCAGGTGATGTGGTAGGCGCCGACCTGCCAGGGGCCGACGGCGTCGACGACGCGCGGGGCGTTCGGGGACTCGCCCGGGGCGAGGACGGTTCCGTTCACGAGCTGGACCGCCCACTCGAAGCGTTCCTCGTCGAGGCGTCCCCCGTCGCCGCCCTCCGAGAGCACCGGCGGCGGCGAGAAGCCCATCCAGCCGTCGGCGATCTCGCGCGTGATCGCCAGACCCTTCGGTCCGAAGGCCGAGAGCAGGATCGGGACCTCGATCGGCCGGGACTTCGCGAGCTCGGGCCGATGGATCATGGCGCAGCGACGGCCCTCGATCTCGACGGTCTCCCCGCGCAGCAGGGCCCGCAGCTGCTCGACATAGCGGCGCACGGTCCGCCAGGGCAGCGCCCGCTGGCCCAGCACCAGACGCGCCGTGTAGCCGGTGCCGAGGGCACAAGAGAGCCGGCCCGGCGCCAGCCGATCGATCGTCGCGATCGCCGAGGCCGTCGTCATGACGTGGCGCAGGTTCGGCACCAGCACCGCCGTGCCGAGTCCGATGCGCTCGGTCGCCTCGGCGATCAGGCCGAGATGGATCCAGACGTCCTCGTAGATGGCCGCGGAGTCGTAGAGCCAGATCCGGTCGTAGCCCAGCGCCTCGGCCCGCAGCGCGAGCGCCTTCGCCTGGGGCCCCGGCGGCACCCCGATCGAGATCTTCATCGCATCCTCCCCTGGACCGCGCGAGCCCGAACAGGACGGAACCCGTCCTGCGCCGCCCCGACACGACACGAGTCGACATCGCGCTCGCACGACGACCGCCAACGCTACCCCGTCGCGCCCCCGTCGCGCATGGCCCGGGCTACTCGATTTCCCGGGTCGCTCGGTTCCCCACCTGGGATAGACTGCCGCCATGGCGCGCGCCCTGCCCTGGGAGAAATGCTCGTTCCGAGAGCTGATGGATTGGCGGCTCTGTGATCTCGGCGTCGAGCTCGAGGGCAGTGCGCTCGAGGCTCCGATCGAGCGGCTTCATCAGGAGCTGGAGACGCGGGATCTGCGCGTGCGCCCGCACTGCTGGCTCTCCGAGGAGTGGTTCTCGCCGGCGGGCGTGCCGGGCATCGCGATTCCCTTCTACCTCGCGCATCCGCGACTGCGACGGCTCGAGCGCGCCCAGATGTTCGAGGTCGAGGGAGGCACCCAGGCCGAGTGCCTGCGACTCCTGCGACACGAGGCGGGACACGCGGTGCAGCACGCATTCCGGCTCCATCGCCGCAAGAGCTGGCGCGAGCATTTCGGCTCCTCGACCCAGCCCTATCCCGACTTCTACCGCCCCAATCCGAGCAGCCGCCGCTATGTGATCCACCTGCCCTACTCCTACGCCCAGAGCCATCCGGACGAGGACTTCGCCGAGACCTTCGCAGTCTGGCTGACTCCGGGCTCGGCCTGGCGCAAGCGCTACCAGGGCTGGCCCGCGCTCCGCAAGCTCCAGTACGTCGACGGGCTGATGCAGGAGCTCGCCGGCGCCGTCCCGCCCGTCCGCAGTCGCGCCCGCCCCGATCCGATCCACCGCCTGAAGACGACCCTGCGCGAGCACTACCGGGTCAAACGCGAGCGCTACCAGGTCCTCGCCACCCGCTTCTACGACCAGGACCTGCTGCGCTTCTTCACGAGCGAGAGCGAGGCGGGCAGCCGCGGCGAGTCGGCGTCCTCGTTTCTGCGCAATCATCGCGCCGAGATCCGCCAGATGGTGGCCCGAGCGACCGGCAAGCACGAGCTCACCCTGGACACCGTGTTGGGAGAGATGATCGTGCGAACGCGGGAGCTGAAGCTCAGGGCCGTCGGGCCGAGAAAGCGGCTGGTCGTCGACTTCGCGATCCTGCTCGCCGCACGCAGCGTCGAGGTCCTCTATCGCGGTCGCGACTGGCACGCCCTATGACCGCTCGAGTCGCCACGCCCCGCAAGAGACGCGCAACCGCGAGAAAGAAGCTGCGCGTGCTGGTGCTGATGCACGAGGATCTCGTCCCGCCCGCCGACCCCTCGCTGCTCAGTGAGGCGGACTTCGACCGGATCAAGACGGAATGCGACATTCTCGAGGCCCTGGGCAAGCTCGGCCACGAGGCGCTGCCCCTCGGCGTCCGGGACTCGATCGTGCGGATCCGCGAGGCCGTCGACGAGTGGGAGCCCGACATCGTCTTCAACCTCTTGGACGAGTTCCAGGGCGAGGCCATCTACGATCAGCACGTCGTCGCCTACCTCGAGCTCCTGCGCATCCCCTACACGGGCAACAATCCCCGCGGCCTGGTGCTCGCCCGCGACAAGGCGCTCTCGAAGAAGGTCGCGATGTACCACAGGATCCGGGTGCCGCGGTTCTTCGTCTGCCGGATGGGGAGGCGGGTGCGACGCCCGAAGCGGCTCGGCTTCCCGCTGATCGTGAAGTCCCTGCTGGAGGAGGCCTCGATGGGCATCTCCCGGGCGTCGATCGTCCGGGACGACGAGGCGCTGGCGGCGCGCGTGCAGTTCATGCACGAGCGCATCCGGACCGACGCCATCGTCGAGGAGTTCATCCCGGGGCGCGAGCTCTACGTGGGCGTGCTCGGCAACGATCGGTTGATGGCGCTGCCGCCGCGGGAGCTGGTCGTGGACAATCTCGAAGCCGGCGAGGATCTCATCGCGACGGAGAGCCTGAAGCACAACGTGCGCTACCAGGAGAAGCACGGTGTCCGGGTCGTCGCGGCGAGAAGCCTGCCCAACGGGGTCGAGGCCCGCCTCCTCCGCAGCAGCAAGCGCATCTTCCGGATGCTCTCGATGGAGGGCTACGCGCGCATCGACTACCGGCTCTCGGAGAGCGGCCAGCTCTACTTCCTCGAGGCGAACCCCAACCCCGAGCTCGCCAACTACGAGGAGTTCGCCTCGGCCGCGGCGAAGGCGGGGCTCTCGTACCAGACCCTGATCCAGCGGATCCTGAGTCTCGGGCTACGGCGCTGAGGGCCGAGGGGCGAGAGGCCCCGGATCGCCATCGCAGGGCGGACGAAGGTACGATCGGATCGATCGCGGCCCCTCGTCAGTCGGCGTCGGGCCCGCGGCCGCCGCCGCCCTCGACTCGGGCGGGCAGCCCGTCGATGCTGACGCGGTTCTTGCTCTCCCAGTACTCGCGGAGACCGGCTTCGCCCTTCTTCTCGGCCCAACGGGTCAGCGTGTTGCGCTCGCCCTCGAAGGTGTAGAGCGGCACACCGTAGCCGCAGGAGGTGAGTACCCGCTCGATCTCGACGTCGAAGTACTGGCGGGCGCCTGGTGCAGCGGGAAGCGCGGCCGCGCAATCGGCCCATTCCGGCTCGTCCGGATGAATCGCCCGGGCGCGCCCGTAGACCCGCAGGATCAGCGGCGGCCCCTCGAAGGCGCACCACATCAGGGTGATGCGGTTCGTGTCGAGCAGATGGGCGGCGGTCTCGTTGCCGCTGCCCGTGAGGTTGAGCCACAGGATCCGACGCGGGTCGCGGACGACGAGGCTCGACCGGCCCTTCGGTGAGAGATTGACGCTGCCTTCGCGCCCCGCGGTCGCCACGAAGAAGACCGACTGCCGCTCGATGAAGCGCCGATGCGCCTCCTCGAGCGCATCGAACTGCTCTGCCATGGAACCTCCTTCGCGACCGATTCCGACCCGTCCCTCTCCGTCCGACTAACGGATCCGCTGACCCGGCCGGGCCCCGGAGTCCGGCGACAGGATGAAGAGCTCGTCGTCGCCGGGACCGGCCGCCAGCACCATCCCCTCGCTGGTCCCGAACTTCATCTTGCGCGGCGCGAGATTCGCGACGACGACCGTGAGCCGACCGACGAGGCTCTCGGGATCGTAGGCCTTCTTGATGCCGGCAAAGACCGTGCGCCGCGCGTCGCCGCCGAGCGAGAGCTCGAGCTCGAGCAGCTTGTCGGCCTTGGGCACGCTGCGGGCCGCCACGATCCGCGCGACCCGAAGGTCGATCCGGACGAAGTCGTCGATCGTGCACTCCGCCGCGAGCGGCTCGCCCGCGAACGCCTCGCCGTCGGCCTCGCCCTCTGCCGTGCCGGCCGTGCCCGCCGCAACGGGAGAGCCGGAGTCCCCGTCCGCGGAGACGCCGTGCCCCTCCGGCGCCGACGCCGTGGCCCGACTCGCCTCGATCATCGTGGCCACCTTTTCGGAATCCACCCGCTCCATCAAATGCTGGAAGCCGGCGATCCGGGTGCCCACGACCGGCTTCCCGGCGTCCGTCCAACGGGTCTCGCCCTCGACCCCGAGCAGTCGGGCCGACTCCTCGGCAAAGCGGGGCAGCACGGGCGCCAGGTAGACGCAGAGCTGTCGGAAGAGGTTCAGCGCGATGGCGCAGATCTCTAGCAGCTCATCCGCCTTCTCGGGATCCTTCTTCAGCAGCCAGGGCGCCTTCGCCTCGACGAACTCGTTCGCCCGATCGGCGAGGCCCATGATCGTGCGCATCGCCCGGGCGGTGTCCCGAGCCTCGTAGGCCAGCGCGATCTCGTCGCCTGCGGCCGCCGCCCGTTCGAAGAGCCCCTCGTCCCGATCGAAGGGATAGCGCTCGGGCAGCGCGCGATCCTTCACGAAGCGGGCGGTGCGACTGGCGAGATTCACGACCTTGCCGACGAGGTCGGCGTTCACTTTCTGGATGAACTCGTCGAGATTGAGATCGAGGTCGTCGACCCGGGCGGAGAGCTTGCTCGCGTAGTAGTAGCGCAGGTACTCGGGCGAGAGATGATCGAGATAGGTCCGCGCCAGCACGAAGGTGCCCTTGCGCTTGCTCATCTTCTCCCCGTTCACGGTCAGGAAGCCGTGGACGTGGACCGTCGTCGGCAGCTCGAAGCCCGCCGCCTTCAACATGGCGGGCCAGAACAGGGTGTGGAAGTAGGCGATGTCCTTGCCGATGAAGTGGTGGATCTCGCAAACCGGATTGCGCCACCAGTCGTCGAGGGACCCGCCCCGGGCCTCGCACCACTCCTGGGTCGTCGCGATGTAGCCGATCGGCGCGTCGAGCCAGACGTAGAAGAAGTGGCCCGGCGCGTCGGGAATCTCGAAGCCGAAGTAGGGTGCCGGGCGCGAGATGTCCCAGTCGCGCAGGGGCTCCGCGAGGAAGGTGGCTCGCAGCCAGTTCGCGGTCTCCGGGGGCATCCGTCCGGGCGTCTGGGTCCACTCCTCCAGGAAGCCGTGGAACCGCTCGAGCTTCACGAAGAGATGGGGGTGGCTGCGCTGCTCGGGCACGGCACCGCTGACCCCGCTCCGCGGCTCGATCAGCTCACTCGGCTCGTAGGTCGCGCCGCAGACATCGCAGTTGTCGCCGTACTGGTCCTCGGCACCGCAGCGTGGGCAGCGTCCGCGCACGAACCGGTCGGCGAGAAAGATTCCCGCCTCGGGATCGAAGAGCTGGGTCACCTCCCGCTCCTCGACCACCCCCGCCTTGCGGAGCGCTGCCCAGATCTCGTGCACCCGGGCCCGGTTGGTCTCGGAGTGGGTGCTGCCGTAGCGATCGTAGTCGATGCCGAAGGCGTTCAGATCGGCCAGGTGGGCGGCGTGCATCTCCTCGAGCAGCGCGGCGGGCTCGCGCCCCTCCTGCTGGGCGCGCAGCATGGTCGCGGTGCCGTGGGTATCGTCGCCCGAGAAGAAGCGACAGTCGTGCCCCCGCAGCCGCTGGAAGCGCACCCAGAAATCGGTCTGCAGCGACTCGACCAGATGCCCCAGATGCAGGCCGGCGTTCACGTAGGGGAGCGCGTGGGTCACGAGGATCTGGCGCTTCTGCATCGTCCCTTGCTCTTCCACCCTGTCTCCGTTCTCCGTGCAGCCTCGTTCCCCCGCCGTACCGCCCGTCGGCTTCCCGAACGGTCGAACTGCCAGCCCGGCATGGGAGCTTCCGGGAGGCCCAGAAAAGGCCCGGATCCCGGGGAGCGCCCGAGGATAGGGGATCGACGACGCCGGCTCGCCTCTAAGGGGTATTCACCCCTTCTGATACAAACGAGGTTCTCTCACAATCATGCAGCGATCCTTCGATCCCCCTAGATTATCCTCGCGGGGCGGATAGACTGCATGGCGAGAACGTACTCGCCTTCGGGGTTGGAAATCGATTCGCCGGGCACGTTCCGCTCCGATTCGGTCCCGTCACGCCGAGACGAAGCGCGAGAAGCCGCGTAGGCTCTCCGCGCGCGCTCCGGGGCGAGGGCGCTACCGATCCGCAGAGAAGCCAAGAGCCACCGCAAGGCCTTGAACGAAGCAAAGGAAATCGACCCATGGAGCTCATCACGACCGGCACCGGCCTCGAAGTCATCTTGCGCTGGATCCACGTCCTCGCAGGCATCACCTGGATCGGCGTGCTCTACTACTTCAACTTCATCCAGACGCCCTTCTTTGGCAGCGAGCTCGGCGGCACGGCCAAGGGCCCGATGACCCGCGGCCTGGTCCCGAACGCGCTGTGGTGGTTCCGCTGGGGCGCGATGTTCACCTTCCTGTCGGGCTGGACGATCGTGCTCTACCGCATGGGCCACGGAGGTATCCCGCTCTCCGACGGCTACATGACCAAGATCCTGACCGGCGGCATCATGGGAACACTGATGTGGTACAACGTCTGGTTTGTGATCTGGCCCGCCCAGAAGGTCGTGATCCAGAACGCCGAGCAGGTGGCCGCAGGCGGTCAGCCGATCCCCGAGGCCGCGAAGCTGGGCGGCAAGGCCGGTATGGCCTCCCGGACCAACACGCTCTTCTCGATCCCGATGCTCTTCTTCATGGTCGCCGCGGCCAACCTGCCGGGCTTTCTCTCGGGCACGAACGACCTGGTCTATTGGATCATCGCCGGCCTCGTGATCGCGGCGGTCGAGATCAACGGGCTGATCGGACCCGGCGCCGCGACGCAGAAGCCGCTGACGAGCGTTTCGGGCACGATCCACGCCGGCCTCGGCCTCTGGCTGGTGCTCTATCTGGTCGGGGCGCTGGTGAACAGCTGAGGCGGGATGCCCAGTTGTTCGCCTGTCTGTGGCGAGCGGGGCGCGCTCACGATGCGCGCCCCGCCGTTGCCAGGCGAACTGCAAAATCTGGCCGCGACGCTAGCTCACGCCCACCAGCGATTCAGAGCGACGCGAGATAGGCGGTGAGCTCTTCGAGCTTCGGTTCGAGATGCGGTAGGGCGACCATGATCCTCGAGGGCCGCTTCGGCTCGTAGCCTTCGGGATAGTTCCCGTGCACGATGCGGGCCTCGAGTAGCTCGTACGAGGCACCCGCCACCGCCGGTCCGAGCGCCCCGTCCTGGGCGGGATTCATGTTGTGGCATGCCGTGCAGTTGGCATTGTAAACGGCCCGGCCCGCGGCGACGAGTTCTTCCTGCGTGCGCTGCGGCTTCGGCTCGGCCCTGGGCGCGACGCGGCCGGCAGCGCCCTCTCCCGTCGTCGGGCCCGAACCGTTGCGGCTGTCGGACTTCGACTCCTCCGTCTGTGCCGCCTCGGGACGCGCCACACCCCCCCCAGCCTTGCCCGTCGATTCGTTGCCGTCGGAGCAGCCGAA
This sequence comes from uncultured Spirochaetaceae bacterium, assembly GCA_964457385.1. GTDB lineage: Bacteria > Myxococcota_A > UBA9160 > UBA9160 > UBA4427 > UBA4427. The sequence goes on along the minus strand of CAYWGW010000171.1, from coordinate 102 downwards.
TGACAGCGCGAAGGCCGCCGCCAGCAACCCGAGCCGCGTTCCGGATCCCTTCCCCATCAAGGCCTCCTCCTGTCGGTTCTCGAGAGTCCGGTGTCGAGCTGC
>CAYWGW010000170.1:0-9158 GCA_964457385.1 uncultured Spirochaetaceae bacterium | reverse complement strand
CGCGGCGGTGCTCGTCGACGAGGCCGACCCCCCGCACGAAAGCCGGGCCGATTCGTCCTATGCTCGCGGGGATCCCGGAGGACTCCAACGTGAATCGAACCGACTCGTCGAACCAAACCGACTCATCGATCGCCGAGGCGCCGATCGAGGTTGCGGCCCAGGCGCGCAGGTTGATGCGAGAGATGGCCGCCGGCGTGCTCGCCAGCCACTCCGTCGCCGTCGACGGGTACCCGCTGGGCTCGCTCGTTCCCTTCGCGCTGACGCCGGAGGCGCGCTGCGTCGTCTACGTCAGCCGGATCGCGCAGCACACCATGAACATGAAGCTCGATCCCCGGGTCAGCCTGACGGTCGTCGAGGCGGCGCTGTCGGGAGGGGACGGCGATCCGCAGTCGTCGGGTCGCGTGAGCGTACTCGGAGACGCGAAGCCGCTGGACGGCGCCGCGCTCGAGGCGGCGCGGGAGCGATACGAGACCTTCTTCCCCGAGAGCCGTGGGCACGCGGGCGTCCACGACTTCGAGTACTGGCAGATCGAGCCGGTGCGGGTGCGCTGGATCGGCGGCTTCGGCGCCATCCACTGGATCGAGGCCGATCGCTTCGTGCTGGGACGGGCCGAGTGGCAGGACGGTGAGAGCAACATCGTGAAGCACATGAACGAGGACCACCGCGACGCCATGGCGCTGATCTGGGAGCGCCACGAGGGCAGCCGACCTGCGGGAGCCGCAGCCGACCCGAAGCCCAGGATGCTCGCAAGCGATTCCGAGGGCTTCCACATGCGCTGGGGCGGCCGGGTCAGCTATGTGCCCTATCAGCGTGCGTGCGAGACCGGCACCGACGTTCGGAAGGAGATGGTGCGGCTGACGCGGGAGGCCCGAGAAGCCGCCGGCGCCTGAGCGGACGCGACCGAAGAGGCCGGCGGTGGCTGGCTACGGGAACCTCCGTCGTCCCATACGCGATACGACGAGCAGTCCTGCGCCCAAGAGCATCGCCGCTCCCGGCTCGGGAATCGGCTGACCCAGCTCGAAGAGCCAATCAGAGGCGGGGAGCCGCCGCATCGTTTCGTCGACGGGCGGCCGGTGAGGGTGTGCGTTGTGGAGCGTGGCTTCGTCGTATCCGCTGCGCTGCATCCGCTCTCGCACCGCCTCGGAATCCGATACTTCGTATCCGAGGTGATCGAGAGTGGGACGACCATAGTAGGGCATCCAACGATCCTCGCGTCGCTCTGGGACCCCTGCCTGCCCGATCCCGCGCCCAATGGTGGCAGGGCGAGCCTGAAAAAGGACATTCAGAGTTCCACCCACCCCCGACTTTCATGGCGGGTCGCACGAAATCCGGGGGGACGCCACCGTTCTTCGTGGATTGCCGCGAATCGAGATGGTCAATAGGCGGAATTGGCTGCGTCCCGGGCACCCGTCTATCTTCTGAGCGTGGGAGGCTCCGGGTTCATGGAGGTCTGCGCCGTATTTCTCGTGCACGGTCGACGGAGCTACCATCGGGCGGCTCGCGAGGCGGTCCGTGCCGTGCTCGCGCGGTCCGAGTTCGACGTCTTCGTCGCCCGGGGCCGAGGCGTCTGGCTGCCACTTCCACAGTCCCGGCGTCTGCGCGTGGAGCGGCTTCGGGACGGGAACGGGATCGCCCTCGACGATCCCGACGACGATCGGGCCGGCCCGTTCCTCCTGAAGTTCGCGGCGCTGGAGGCCTGGCTCCGAGCGAGTAGAGCCTCCCACGTCCTCCTGATCGATGCGGATGCCGTGATCGTCGCTCCGACGACCGCTGACGACGTGGCCGCCGCCCTGGGCGATCATCCCCTCGCAATGGTGGAGCAGACGGGCATCCGCGGCTCCGACATGAATCGCAGTCGTTTCCTCGATCACTACGTGCGTCATTCGCTCGCCTTCCTCGCCCCCGAAGCCGCCGCCCCGGAGCTCGACGACTTCCGCTTCTTCAACAGCGGCGTGGTCCTCGCGACGCGAGGGGAGGTCGAAGCGATCGTCGCCTGGGCCCATGAGCGGCTCCGCGAGGCACGCCGCGCCGATCGGGTCCATCGCGTCGGCGAGCACATGATCGCCGACCAGGACTATCTGCAGGTCTGGGCGAACTCGGTGCATCCGGGACGCTGTCGCGAGCTGGACTGGCACTGGAACCACTGCGAGCATTGGGACGATCCCTTTCCGCGCGCCGACGCGCGCATCCTGCACTTCAGCAACTTCTGCGCCGGCCCGAGCCGCACGGGCCTGGCACGGATCCGCGCAGCGCGTCGAGGGCGCTGGCCGGCGGTCGTGGCGGGGACGACATGAGCCTCGGCATCGTGATCGTGACCCACGAGTCCTCGGAGGTGCTGCCCACCTGCCTCGCGGGCGTGGGGCGTGAGCGGCTAGGGGCGACCGTCGTCGTCGACAACGCGTCCAAGGACGAGAGTGCGGAGCTGGCCCGCGCCGCGGGGGCGCGGGTGATCGCTTTGAAGGAGAACATCGGCTTCGGCCGGGCGGCGACGCTCGGCGCGCGGAGCTTCGCGACCCGCCATCTGGGCTTTCTCAACCCGGACTGCGAGCCGACCCCCGCATTGTTCAGGGAGGCGGTCGCCGTGCTCGAGGAGAGCCCGCGTCGCTGTGCCTGTCCGACGCTCGTCGAGCCCTGGGGCACGATCCCGGGTCGACAGCCCGGATACACCCGGACGAAGCTGCTGGCCGACATGGTCGAGAGTCGCTTCGGACGGCGCCTCGCGCGCGGGCTGCGACGGCTTCCCTGGCACGACGACACATCCTGGTCCTGGCCCCACGGCGCCTGTCTCTTCATCGACCGATCGCTCTTCGAGGAGCTGGGTGGGTTCGATGCTGCGTACTTCCTCTACATGGAGGACGTGGATCTCGGACGCCGCGTCGCGAGGGCGGGGGGGGAGGTCGTGGCGCTGTCCGAGCGCGTCATGCATCGCGGTGGACGCGGCGCGCGGATCGCACGGGACCACCGACGGGGGCTGCTCGATGCGGGTCGGGTGCTCTACGGACGTCGCGTGTACGGCCGTCGTTTCGGATGGCTGCTGCAGGCGGTCGCGACGCTCGGACGTAACCGATGATCCGCTACGTGCTGCCCTCGACGGGGATCCTGGGCGGCGTGAAGGTGGGATATCAGTTCGCGGAGCTGCTCGGGGAGGTCGGTGCCTGCGTCACCGTGGCGTCTCCCGGTGGCCGGGCGGCCCAGTGGTTTGCGAGCTCCGTACCCGTCGTGGATCGGGAGGAGACCCTCGCCCGGTTGGGACCCCGCGACGAGGCGATCTTCTCGCTGCCCCATGACTACGAGGCGCTCGCAGAAACCGGCGCGCGGCTCGTCTTCCACTGCCAGGGCACGGATCCACGGATCGATCCGATCCTGCGAGATCCCGCGGTGACGATCCTGACGGGCTGGGAGCAGGCGACCCGCTATGTCCGCGAGGGCTTCGGACGCGAGCCGATCGAGGTGGGGATCGCGGTCTCCGACGTGTTCTTCGCGCACTTCCCCTCGCTTCGGCGGGAGGATCGCGTCGCCTTCATGCCGCGACGCGGCCGCGGCGTCGCGCGAAAGTGTCGCCGCCGAACGCCGGCCCTCGAGCACGTCGCCATCGATGATCGGTCCGAGGACGAGGTCGCGCGAGCGCTCGCCGGCGCCTCGATCTTCCTGGCGACGGCCCGGCAGGAGTGGTTCGGACTGCCGGCCCTCGAAGCGATGGCCGCCGGCTGCGTCGTCGTCTCCGTGCCGGTAGTAGGTGGCGTCGAATATCTCGAGCCCGGCGAGAACTGCGTGATGGCGGAGGCCGCGAATCTGCCCGATGCCCTGGAGCGGATCGCGGCTCCGGGCGCCGCCTCGGAGCGCGCTCGCCTGCGGACGTCGGCGCGGGCGACCGCCGCGCGCTACCGACGTGCGATGCAACGGGAGCGACTGCGTCGGATCGGGCCGATCGTGGGGGGGAGGGCAGCATGAGCGAGGGCTCGCGCGGGGCGCTGACGGCAGTCGTCGTCTCGAAGGGGCTGGACGCGCTGCTGGACGTGTGTCTCGTCCATCTGCGCGAAGCGTTGGAAGCCGTATCCGGCGACGATCACGCGATCGTCGTGGTCGACAACGCGTCGCCCATGCCCTACGACCCGCTGCGCTTCCGTGTCCCGGACGCCCACTGGCTTCGCTTCGACGTCGACCGGTCGTTCGCGCGTGCCTGCAACGCGGGCTTTGCGGCCCGGCCGGCCGAGAGCGTGCTGCTGGTCAACAACGACGTCCTGCTCGCCCCGGAGACGGTCGTGGCGATGGCCCGCGTCCTCGACGCGGACCCGTTCGTCGGTATCTGCGGGACGCGACTGCTCTTTCCCGACGGAACGATCCAGCACGCCGGCGTCGTGTTCGGTGCCGATCGCAAGGGTCCCTACCACCTGGACCGCGGACGCCCCGCGGCCCTGGTGCCGCGCGGCGTTCGCGAGCACCAGGCCGTGACCGGAGCGTGCCTGCTCGCGCGGCGCACAGTCTGGGACGAGCTCGGCGGACTGGACGAGGACTTCCGCTTCGGACTCGAGGACGTCGATTTCTGTCTGCGGGCGCGCCAGTGCGGATGGCGGGTGGCGTGCACACACGAGACCGAATCCCTCCACTTCGAGTCCATGACGCCGGGGCGTGTGGATCTCGACGTCGACTCCCGACGTCTGTTCATGGAGCGCTGGGCGGGAAGGTTCAGCCTGGATGGCTAGCCAGGCGGTGGAGACGAGGCCGGGGATCTCGTGCATCGTGCACACCCGAGACGCCGAGGCGACCCTGGATCGGGCGCTCGCCTCCGTCGCGTGGGCCGACGAGCTGATCGTCGTCGACATGGCGAGCCGGGACCGCACCCGTGAGATCGCGGCCCGATACGCGAGTCGGATCCTCGAAGCACCGCCCGTTCCCCGCGTCGACGGCGTCCGCAGTCGTTTCCTCGAAGAGGCGACCCACCCCTGGATCTTCGTGCTCGACGCCGACGAGCGTCTTGCCGATGACGGCGAGGAGAACGTCCGCGCGCTGATAGCAGAGGCGGGCGACGCGATCGACGCGTACGCGATCCCGCGCTTCAACGCGATCGCCGGTCAGACGATGCGTGGGAGCGGGTGGTATCCGGACGCCCAGGTCCGACTTTTCCGGAAGGGGACGGTCCGCTGGACGGACTCCATCCACGTCGGCCCAGAGGTCCTGACGGGCCGGGAACGTCGGAGGGTGCTGCGGCCTCCCGGATGTCTCCACATCCACCACGCCAACTACGAGGACCTCGCCCACTTCCTGCGCAAGCAGCTCGACTACGCCCTTGCCGACCGCTACGACGACGATCCGGAACGCTTCCGCTTCGATGATTACCTCGCCCGGGCCTGGGAGGAGCTCGCACGTCGCCGGGAGCCGGAGCTGGACGGGGACCTGTCGCGGGCGCTGTCCCTGGCGATGGCCTGGGACGCAGTGGTGCGCGGGCTGATCCACTGGGATCGATTGCGTCCCCGCCCCGCACTGCCCGATGCGGTGGCGCTTCCGCCGCTGACGCGCCGTGGACCGGGGCGCTGGGAACGTCTCGCACGGCGCGTCCGAAAGCTCCTGACCGCGCGCGGACGGCGTTCCCCGGGTCGCCAACGCGGGCGCGTCCGATGACCATGACGGAGCCGACGATCCCGGAGCCGGAAGTCGATCGTGTTCTGGCGCTCGTCCTCAACTGGAACGGGGCGGCGGACACCCTCGACTGCCTCGACAGTCTCAAGGTCCAGACCCATTGCGCGCTGGATGTGCTGGTCCTCGACAACGGCTCGACCGACGACTCGGTGACGGAGATCCGCACCGCCTGGCCCGACCTGGAGCTCGTCGCAACGGGCGTTAACCTGGGCTACGCCGGGGGGAACAACGTCGGACTGCGGATCGCGCTCGAGAGGCGAGTGCCCTTCGTTCTCGTGCTGAACAACGACACGGTTCTCGAGCCGGACTGCGTCGAGTCGCTCGTGCGTGCCGCGCGAGCGCATTCCGAGGCGGCCGCCCTCTCTCCCAAGTCTTTCATCTACGAGCGCGCCATCGACCAGCCGCGGACGATCTACTGCGCAGGAGGGGGCTGGGACGGGACGGGCTATCCGCGGATGATCGGATTCCGCGAGCCGGACGGACCGGCGTTCGCACGGGCGCGCGAGGTCGAGTGGCTGAACGGCTGCGCGATACTGCTGCGTCGGGAAGCCCTCGAGCGAATCGGCCTCTTCGACGAACGGTTCTTCCACACCTTCGAGGACACGGACTGGAGTCTGCGCGCCCGGCGAGCTGGCTGGACCCTGCGCGTCGAGCCCGCGGCCCGTCTGGCGCATCGCATCTCGCGATCCCTCGGCTCGAGCCAGACGCCGGCCTACCTCTACTACTACACGCGCAACCACCTGCTCTTCGCCGAGACCCATTTCCGCGGGCTCCAGCGGGTCCACGCGACGATCGGTGTTCTGGTCCGGGGGCTGCGGGCTCTGCGCCGCACGGCCAGGAAGCGGCCCGCGCACGCACCCGCGGTGCGACGCGCGATGGCCCAGGGTGTCTCGGACTATCTCGCGCGACGCTTCGGCGAGCGCTCGCCCAGGACCTGACCATGGAACCGTCTTGCGATGGGGAGACGGTCGAGCCAGGCACGGGCGGCCGCCTCGGAATGCGCCCGCGCAGCACCTGCATCGCGATGCTGATGAACAGGATCACGCCCATCAGTCCAAAGGGATAAGCCACGCCGTACCCGAAGATCACCTGGCTCTCGGGGCTGAACTGGAGCGCGCTCACCAGCGCCGGGCTCGAGCTGAATGCTCCAGCGAAAAGCCCCAGGCTGATGCCACCGGCACGCCCGCCAGCGAGATGATCGCCACGGTGGTCACCCCCGCGACGCCCAGCAGCACCAGGATGTTGATGATGAAGCTCCGGCCGTGCTGCTTGAACGCGCGGAAGCAATTCGGCCCTGCCTCGAGCCCCACGGTCAAAATGGACAGCACGATTCCAGGTCCTGGAGGATCCCTATGGGTTCGGCCGCGTAGAGGCAGCCCGCCACCATGGCCGCGATCAGCACGCCGCTGGCGCCGAAGCCCGCGCCCTCGATGCTAGGCGCGACGCGGCCAGGCCACGTCCGCCACGCCCTGGCGGGAATTCTCGTGGCGCGCGATCACGAAGAGCAGATCCGAGAGCCGATTCAGGTAGCGCAGCGTCCCTTCCTCGACCGACTCCCCCGCCTCGGCGGCGAGCCGCACGACGGCCCGCTCCGCACGGCGACAGACGGTGCGCGCGACATGGAAGGCCGCGGCCGAGGCAGTGCCACCGGGGAGGATGAAGGTCTGGAGGGGCGGCAGCTTCGACTCGAGTCGGTCGATCAGCGCTTCGAGCGATTCCACGTCGACCTCGGTCACGCCGACGAGTCCGTTCTTCTCGCGATGGGCCGGATCGGGGGTCGCCAGCGCGGCACCGAGGTCGAATAGCGCACTCTGGATCCCGCACAGCGCCTCGAGCAGCTCGCCATCCGCGCCCGACCCCGCCGCCGCCGCCATGCCGATCGTCGCATTCAGCTCGTCGACGTCGCCGTAGGCTGCAACGCGCAGTGCGTCTTTCCCGACGCGATCGCCGCCGAAGAGATCCGTCTGTCCCGTATCACCGCGTCGTGTGTAGATCTTCACGACCGAGAGTATAGCCTCCGGGCCTGCCGTTCGAGGCCTCCCCGACAGTCGTCCGACCGCAGCGGAACGGTGGTGGCATGACGACCACAGCAGGATGGCGCCGGCCGCTGATCGACGAGCACGCTCGAGCCCTGACTCGGGCTCCGACTCGAGCCCCGATCAGGCGCTCCGCCTGTCGAGATCTGCATCGACGATCCGCGCCAGATCGTCGTCCTCGCCTTCGCGCAGAGCTGCGGCGCCGTGCGAAGCCTCGCGCACGCCCTCGGACTCATCGCCGCCCGGCGCCCCGGTCGACCCCGATATCGAATCCGATGTCGAATCGGACGCTCCGGCCCGCGTCTCCGTCCGGCCCTCCCCGACGGCGGGGTCGCGACCGACTACCACGGCCTCCGACACCATGGACCCCGACACCACGGGCCCCGACGCCACGATCCGCCGCAGGACGACAAAGGCCAGGCCCCCGCCCACCAGGAATCCCAGCACCGGGAACACGTAGGCCCAGAGCGTGATGCCTTCCGCGGGCGGCGCGCCCAGAATCTCCTCGCCGAAGCGCTCGATCAGCATCTCGACGACCTGCTCCTGTGAAGCCCCGGCCGCCTCCTGCATCACGATCCACTGCACCAGCTCGGCAGCCTGGGGGCTCGGGCAGGTCGCCAGGGTCCGGCCCGGACAGAAGGGGCTCATCAGATCGTGGGAGAGGTCGTAGCCCCAGCTCTCCTCCTGCTCGGCCCCGGCCGCGAGTGCGGACGCGGGCGCCCAGGCCAACAACAGCGCCGAGGCCAACCCAACGAGAATGGCGGAGCGTGCAATCATCGTCGTCCCCCTCGGTCGACCTGCGTCGACCCGGCCTTCATCGGTCGATTCGGATCGGTCAGATGTCCCAGGTGAGCCCAGCGAGCGGATCGTCGGCTTCCGCAGCCGCCTCTCCTGGCTCTCCTGCCTTCCCGACCTGCGGGCTCTGGACCAGATGCCGGGGGGGCTCGGCCATCACCCGGGCGCCGGGCGGCACGCTCTTCGTGAGCCAGACGTTGCCGCCGATCACGCTGCCCGCACCGATGACCGTATCCCCGCCCAGGATCGTTGCACCGGCGTAGATCGTGACGTCGTCCTCGATCGTCGGATGGCGCTTGCGGCCGCGCTGGGCCGCGCTGTCCCGCAGCGAGGTCGCGCCCAGGGTCACGCCCTGGTAGAGACGGACCCGATCGCCGATCACCGCCGTCTCCCCGATCACGATGCCCGTGCCGTGATCGATGAAGAAGCGCTGGCCGATCAGCGCCCCGGGATGGATGTCGATCCCGGTGCGGTCGTGGGCGTACTCGCTCATGATGCGCGGCAGCAGGGGCACGCCGTAATCGTGGATCTCGTGGGCAATGCGATGGATCGCCAGGGCCCGGATCGCCGGATAGGCCAGCACGATCTCGTCGTAGCCCTTGGCCGCCGGATCCCCGGCCAGCGCGGCCTCGACATCCAACGAGAGCATCTGACGCAGCGCGACCAGCCGCCCCACGAAGCGCGTCGTCA
>CAYWGW010000169.1:5991-9177 GCA_964457385.1 uncultured Spirochaetaceae bacterium | reverse complement strand
CATCGCAGTATTCCCACAGGGGGACTGCGCGATGGGTCGGCGACTTCGACGGGAGTATGTGATGGTGATTCAAGTGATGATCGAGCGGGGCTGCCCGAACCGGTCGATTGCCCGGCAGCTGGGGCTCGACCAGAAGGCCGTGGAGTGAACGGCGGAGACGGGCGGGGCCGGGGCTCGAGGCTCGAGGCTCGAGAGCCCAAACGCGAGCGGAGAACGACCGGCGCCCGAAAGTGTCAGGGGGCGATGCGACGCCCCCCTCCCTGAAGCAGCATCATCCCCATCAGGGTTGAAAGCTTGAAAATCTCATGCCTGATCGGAATCTACGTTCCTAGCGAACGGTGACGCCCCGCGGCACGGTGGTCAGCAGCTCGCAGCCCTGCTCGGTCACGACGATCGTATCCGACAGGAAGAAGTCGCCCTTCCCCGTACGCAGCAGCCAGGACATCAGGTGGAAGACCATGCCCGTTTCGAGCTTCATGGTGGAGTCGCTCCGCAGCCCGCGCGGCGTGCCGCTGCCCGACCAGCTCGGCGGAAATCCGATCCCGACCGCGTAGCCGCAATGGTGCCGCCGATAGCTCTGGAGCGAGGCCCGATCGAGCACGGCCTGCCAGGCCTGATAGACCGAGCCAGCCTCGACCCCCGGCCGGATCGCCTCGGCGGCCGCCAGCATCGCGTCTTCGCAGACGCGTTGGATGCGTTCGGCCCGCCGCGGCGCCCGGCCGATGAAGACCAGTCTTCCCATCGGCGCGTGGTAGCGCCGGACGCAGCCCGCCATCTCGAGGAAGAGGATGTCCCGGGTGTTGAGCTTGCCCTCCTGCCAGGTCCCGTGCTCGTGATCCAGGGTGCGGGTCGAGCGGACCAGCGGCACGAATCCCGGATACGTCCCACCGCGTCGGAACATGGCATCGTAGAGCGCCGCCATCACGTCCCGCTGATGGACGCCGGGCCCGGCGGCGGCAATCGCCGCCAGCAGCATCGAGTCAGAGACCGCCGCCGCCGCCCGCGTGAGCTCGAGCTCGCGTCGGGATTGCACGAGCCGGCAGTCGTCGACCAGCCCCGAGCAATCGACCCACTCGAGGCTGGTCGTGCCCGAGATCAGGCCGTGGGCGATGTGATAGGTCAGGAAGCTGCTCTTCATCTCGAGACCGACCCGCCCGCTCGACAAACCGAGCTCCGCGAGGGCGCCGAGGGTCGCGTCGATCGGAACCCGGGAGGCGTCGGCGATCGGCCCGCGCACCGCCACGCCCGCACTCATCTCCCACGGACGCAGCCCGACCGGCTTACCATGCTCGTCGAGACTCTCCATCACGAGGTCCTCGCCGGGCTCCGCCGGCTCGGGCAGCGGCTCGATGCCATCCGAGTAGCCCACGTGCTGGACCCAGGGCACCTGGTCCCGGATCGTGGCCCGCTCCATGGCCCGGGTGATCAGGACGGGTGACCCCGAGTCCGGCACGACGAGCATCTGATAGGCGAAGTAGCCCTGATGCTCGAGCCCCGTCAGATAGAAGACGTTCTCGGGCGCAGACACGAGCACGGCCCGCAGGCCGATCTTCTCCATCTGCGTGCGAACGCGGGCGAGCCGCTCGTCGTACTCGGATCGGGGAAACAACTGCGCAAACGAGACTCGCGCGGCCACCAGACGTTCTCCTCAGGATGGACGCCCCGCCGAGACCCGACTCCCGGCGCGCCCGTGGCCGGGCATCGGTCGGAAGCGGTCGGAAGCGCGTGGAAGCGTCCGGCTTCGTGATCGAAAGCTCGCAGGCTAGGACGGTGGGCCAGCCGGGGCAACGCCGCAAAAGGCTTCTCGAGCCCGCAATCGACACCGCGCGAGCAGGCCCAGCGCGCCGACGCCCGCGCCGAGCAGCGTCGACGCTCCCGGCTCGGGCACCACGACCGCGCCGAGCTCGACGAGCGACGCAACCACCTGGGGATGGAAATGGTCCCGCCGCCGTGCCAGCGACTGCTCCGACTCCGCCAGAGCCGCGCAGCTCATCTCCGTCGAAGCCAGGAACCATTCGTTGCTGTCGAACGTGAAGGCCACCGGCCGGCTCGTCGCACAGGGTACGCTCGGCGGCCCGCTCGCCCCGCTCCCGTCGCAGGAGTTCGAGAGCGCGAAGATGCCACCCGCGACCGGGTCGGTCTCGACCGCGGTCCCGGCTTCGTTCACGAGGGCTCGCAGCCAACCCGCCTCTCCCAGGCGAGGCAGGGCGTCGGGATCGAAGCAGCCGGGGCCGCCGGGAAGGGGGCTCGGCTGCGTCTGCACCGGCAGCTCCCGGAAGACGTTCCGCAACGGCGAGTTCAGGGCGAAGGGTCCTTCGACCCGGGGCAGCGCGGCGATCGCGTCCACCACGTCCATGGAGGGCTCCACCACCTCGCCGAAAACCGTGAAGCCCCCGTCGACCGAGTCCAGAAAGACGTTGTCCGCGAGATTCACGAAGAACTGGCTCGTCGCGCTGTCGGGCTGGCCGCCCACGCGCGCCATCGCGATCGTGCCACGCAGATTCGACGCGCCGGGCTCGTTCGGCACCGGCGGATCGAGCTCGATCCCCGAAAAGAGATCCCCGGCCCCATCGTAGAAGAAGCCTCCGCCCTGGATCACGAAGCCGTCCACGGTGCGATGGATGAAGGTCGCGTCGTAGCGACCGCTCTCCACGTAGGCGAGGAAGTTGTTCACGCTGCAGGGCGCGATCTGCGGCCAGAGCTCGACGACGATCACGCCGAGCGAGGTCGGAATCTCGACCCGAAGCGGATCGGGTCGACCCGGATCGACCGTGCAGGGGCCGGGGGAGGCCTGCGCGCGCGCGACGCCAAAGATGACCCCCAACAGGAGAAGCAGCATCCAGGCGGCCCGGCGGGCGCTCCACACCCTTCCGCCCCGCCCGATTCCGGCCCGCCACCCGCTCGAGATCCCCTTCGACCTCGTCGATCTCTTCGACATCCGCGTCGCCTCCGCACTACCGGAATCCCGCCCCATCTTACGAGATCCGCGAACGGATCGGGGACCGTACTGCCGCCGACCATCGAGCTCCGATACCCTGTCCGGTTCACCCGAGCCCCGCGATCGGAGATTTTCGCTCTTGCGAGTCTTGCACAGCCTCTCTCCTCGCTGCGCGCACGCATTCGACGTGCAAGTCCGGGCCCGGGGAGAGGCCTACCACGACCAGGGACGCGTCCGGATCGAGTCGA
>CAYWGW010000169.1:0-5891 GCA_964457385.1 uncultured Spirochaetaceae bacterium | reverse complement strand
GTCCGGGCCCGGGGAGAGGCCTACCACGACCAGGGACGCGTCCGGATCGAGTCGACGACGTCGGAGACCGCCTCGGGCCGCGTCCGCGGCAGCGGCAGCGGCAGCGGCGAGGTCGCCTACGACGTCGCCCTGCGCGTGGTCGATGGCCCGGGTCCCTTCCGATCCCGCCGCGGTGGGCGCAGCGCGGCGGTCCGACCCGAGCCCGCGCTCGAGCTGCGCTGCTCCTGTCCCCATTTCGTCCGAGGCTTCACCTGCAAGCATCTATGGGCGTTCCTGCAGGCGTTGGACCAGCAGGGCGGCGGACCGCAGATCCCGGGAGCCGGCAGCATCCCGATCGGCGAGCTGCACGAGACCGGCGCCTCCGAGACGACCTCCTCCCCACGTGCTGCGTTGCCGGCTGGCCGGCCGACATCGACACGCAGAACGCACGCGGATCGCGAACACCCGGACGGGTGGCTCTTCCGGACCGCGCCGAGTCCTCCGAGCGGAGACAGAGCCGCTCCGCCGAGCGATCGACGGATCTACTACGTGCTGACGACCGAGCGCGCCCGTCCGGGACATCCGATCGACGTCCGACTCTTCGAGGCCAAGCGCTCGACGGGCGGCCAGCGCCTGAAGCCGCTCACCGTGAAGCCCCTCGAGATCGGAGGCGCCTGGTCGCGGGAGGACGAGGAGGCACTGCAGATCCTGGCCGCTTGCACCAACGAGGCGCCCGACCGACCCGACGCGCTGCCGTTGAGATCGGCCCGTCCGTTCCACAACCGCGCCATCGCGCCCGGGCTCCAGCCGCTGGTGCTGCCGCGGCTCGCCCGCACCGGACGGCTGTGCCGACTCCCTCGGAGCCAGGCCGCCACGGCGTCGAAGCTGATCCCGCTGCGATGGGACGCGGAGCGCGGCTTCGACACGACGCCGCGACTCGTACCACATCGCAACGGCACGGACTGGCAGCTGGTCGCAGAGCTTCGCGGCGTCGACGCACCCGATGCAGCGGAGATCGAGGCCGTATTCGGGAACGGACTGGCCCTCGTCGGGGATCGCATCATCCGGATCGAGCCGCCCGAGCTCGGTAGCTTCGTGGACGGCTTCCGCCGCAACGGCCCGATCGACGTCCGGGCCGACGGGCTCGCCGATCTTCTCGAGCGGGCGATCGAGCGGGCGCTGCCGACGATCGAGCTGCCCGCATCCCTGGGATGGTCCTACGAAACGGGTCTACCCCGTGGACGCCTGACGATCCAGGAACCCTCGCGACGGGTGCCGCAGACGCTGCTCTACGCGGAGGTCGCCTTCGTCTACTCGGGTCCGTCGGCCGACGAGCCCGGACGATCCTTCGCTGCCTCCGATCATCGGGCGGGCCTCATCGATCGCTCAGCGCGCCGGATCCTCCGCCGCGACCCGCAGCGGGAGGCAGCGCTTTGGCAGGACCTCGAAGAGGAAGGTCTGGATGCGCCGGCCCTGGTGGCCCGGAACGAGGGCGACGTCCAGCTGCGGCGCAGCCGGATGCCGGAGATCGTCGCGGCCCTGCTCGGCCGGGGCTGGGAGGTCCTTGCCGAAGGCGTCCGGATCCGATCGGCATCGAGCACCCGGCTCTCAGTGCGAAGCTCCATCGACTGGTTCGGCCTCGAGGGCGAGGTCACCTTCGACGATCAGACCGTGACGCTCCCGGAGCTGCTGAGGGCAGCGCGCAGCGGCGGTAGGACGGTGACGCTGGGCGATGGCTCCCTGGGACTGCTGCCGACGGACTGGCTCGAGCGCGTGGCTCCGCTCACGGCTCTCGGGGAGGAGGAGGAAGGTGGGCTGCGGTTCCGCCCGAGCCAGGCTCTGCTGCTGGACGCGCTGCTGGCGGCGCAGCCCGAGATCGACGTCGATGCGACCTTCCGTACGGCCTGTCGGCGGCTCGAACACATCGGAGACCCGGAGCGGGCTCCTACACCAGAAGGTGTTCACGCAAGCCTTCGTCCCTATCAGAAAGAAGGCCTCGGTTGGCTTCTGCGGATGAGGGAGCTCGGTCTGGGCGCCTGCCTGGCCGACGACATGGGACTCGGCAAGACGCTGCAGGCCCTGGCGCTGCTGGTTGCACATAGCGAGACGCGGGCGAATTCCGGCCTGGAGGCGGAGGACGAGGCGTCCGAGCCTCTGCCCTCCCTCGTCGTCGTACCCGCCAGCCTGGTCCAGAACTGGCTCGATGAGGCGGCGCAGTTCACGCCCGGCCTCACGGTCCTCGCCTACACCGGATCCGGTCGAGCACGACTTCGGGACGAGTTCCGCACGACGGACCTGATCGTCACGACCTACGCCACCCTGCGCATCGACGCCGCCAAGCTCGCCGATCAGCGCTTCGACACCGTGATCCTGGATGAGGCCCAGGCGATCAAGAACGCCGACGCCCAGGTCTCGAAGGCGGCCCGTCTCCTGCGTGCCCGGCATCGCATCGCCCTCTCCGGCACGCCCGTCGAGAATCATCTCGGCGAGCTCTGGGCACTCTTCGACTTCCTGAATCCGGGCATGCTTGGCGCCCGGGCCCGTCGAGCCAGGACCCTCGACGACGCCGACGGCGAGACGATCGCCACCCTCGCCCGGGCCCTCGCTCCCTTCATCCTGCGGCGCACGAAATCCCAGGTCCTGAAGGATCTACCCCGCAAGACCGAGCAGACGATCTACTGCACAATGAGCGGCCGCGAGCAGCGCCTATACCGGGAGCTGCGCGATCACTACCGCAAATCCCTGCTCTCCCGCATCGACGAGCACGGGCTCGCCCGATCGAAGATCCACGTGCTCGAGGCGCTGTTGCGGCTGCGGCAGACCGCCTGCCATCCGGGTCTCGTCGATCCCGGGCTGCGAGCGGACGGCTCCGCCAAGCTCGACACGCTCTTCGAGCATCTCGAGCAGGCCCTCGAAGAGGGCCACAAAGCGCTCGTCTTCTCCCAGTTCACGACGCTGCTCGACGTCGTTCGCCAGCGACTCGACGCAGCCGGGACCGTCTACGCCCATCTGGACGGAAGCACCCGGCGACGCGCCGAGCCCGTGCGCCGATTCCAGCAGGATCCCGACTGCCGCGTCTTCCTCGTCAGCCTGAAGGCCGGCGGCCAGGGTCTCAATCTCACCGCCGCCGACTACGTCTTCCTGCTCGATCCCTGGTGGAATCCCGCCGTCGAGGCGCAGGCGATCGATCGCGCCCACCGCATCGGCCAGACCCGTCCGGTCTTCGCCTATCGGATCGTCGCGCGGGATACGATCGAGGAGAAGATCCTCGAGCTCCAGGAGAAGAAGCGTCAGCTCGCCGACGCGATCGTCTCCGGCGCCTCGACGGGACTGCGCAGCCTCAGCCGCGAGGATCTCGAGCAGCTGCTCGAGTGACGGACCTCATCCGGCCGCGAAATGCCAGACACACTCCGGATTGGCGCGATGCACGCAGGATTCCTTGGCCGATTGGATGGAGCCGAGGCCGGCCATCCGGAGCACCTCGGCGAGGTAGGACTCGATCACGAGGCACATCTCGGGTCCGGGACTCTCGTAGCCGCGCAGCACGGCGCGACCCGAACCCTCGTCCTCGATCTGAACCCGGAGTTCGCCCGTATCGTGCATGCTCTTCCAGAGTGCCTCGGCGCGGATCGGAATCGTCTGCAATCGGAGATCGCTGAGCAGATGCCGGTAGCTGCCTCCGAGATGGTTCTTCGCGTTCAGGATCCCGATCTTGCGATAGAGCTCGGCGCCGGAGTCGGGCAGCAGCCGCTCCATGGCACACATCAGCAGATAGCAGTCCTTTTCCGGATACCAGGCCGAGACGGTGATCCGTTCGTCGAGGTAGTGGTGGAGCTCCGGCGCGAGCGCGTTCAGAGCGGTCTCCCGCTCCGTTCGCAGGAACTTCACCAGATCGATCAGATTCGTTCCCTTGGACTTCGCCATCGGCACTCCTCCCGCCTCGCCCCGGTTCGAATCGACGAGCCTGGATCTTCTCATCATCGATCGGGACCGATCCCCGCTTGAGACCGAACTCGGCCCCGGGACGGATGGACATGAGCGGACGGGTGGCTCGACAAACGACCGCTAGGCCCTTACCGGCGGAACGGCCTGCGAAGCCGCGGCTCGATCCACGGACCGTGGGGCGCCACGCCGGCGCGAGGCCGGCTCGACCCGGTGCTCGGCGTTCTCGCCTTGCCGCCGGGTCTCGACCAACGCGGATCTGAGCTGGCCCCGGATCTCGGCTCGGCGGGTGAGGCCGACGGAGCGGGAGATCTCCCGCTCTCCATCGAAAACGATGAACGTGGACTGCATCTGGACGCCGTGCGTCCTCAGGAAGTCCCGATCCGAATCGAAGTCTACGCGAAAGGCGGTCCAGGAGCCGGGCGGCTCGTCGTCCATCACCCCTTCGAGGGCCAGCTGCTGCGACCGGCAGGTCGTACACCAGACGGCGTAGACATCGACGAGGATCGTCTTCCCCGCGCGCTGCGCCGCCCGGAACGCTTGTGGGCTGTAGGACCTGAAGCCGGATGGCAGCGGATCGTCCGGCCGCACGTTCAGCCAGATGAAGTTCCCGAAGAGCAGGGTCATTGCGAGGGGGATCGCGAAGGCGCCGGCGAAGCGCCGGCCACGGGAAGGTCAGCCGGGAAGACCGCCTCGCAGACTGCTTCGATCATCGGATGATGCGCCCCGGCTCCGCGGCAAAGCCGGGCGATACACTCGGACAGACCCGTCGGACATCGGACGGGCCGGGAGACGGGACGAGATGTCGGTAGCCGAACCGAGACGAGAGGGTCATCGCGGCGGCCTCGGCGCGATGCGGAATCGCATGCAGCGCACGAGGCAATGGCATCCGGGCCAGCTGGCCGGCCGCCGCTGGCCCATCGGCTGCGTGTCGCTGGAGATCAGCCAACGCTGCAACCTCGACTGCACTCTTTGTTATTTGATCGAATCCTCCGAGTCGGTCCGGGACCTGCCGCTGGAGGAGATCTTCCGACGCATCGAACCGATCCTCGGTCACTACGGACCGGGCACCGACGTCCAGGTCTCGGGCGGCGAGCCCACCCTGCGCCGTCGCAAGGAACTCGTCGCGATCGTGGGCCCGGGGGCGGGGGCGCCGCGAAGGCCGGGAGAAGTCCCTCTCATGAAGATCGCCTCATGAAGATCGCCGCCAGCCTGGCCCTGATCCTCGTGGCCACCTCGATCCTGCTCGTGGCCATCGTCTTCGTGGCAGCCCGCTTCGCCGTCCGGCCCGCACCGAACGTGCCGCGACCCTCCGCCGAAGCGGCCCAGGCCGCCTGGGCCCGGGTGCTCGAGCGCTTCGTCAACGAGCGCGGAGGGGTGGATTTCCGGGGCCTGGCCCAGGACCGCGCAGACCTCGATCGCTACCTCCGCTTCGTCGCCGACACACCGCTGAGTCGGCTGAGCGCGCCGAACGAGCGGCTCGCCCACATGATCAACGCCTACAACGCGCTCTCCATGTGGAACGTCATCGAGAGCGGCATTCCCGACACTCACGCGGGCTGGCGCAAGCTGGTCTTCTTCGTGTTCTGGAAGCTGCCCGTCGACGGCCGGACGCTGTCGCTCTACCACTTCGAGAACGACGTCATCCGCCCCTTCACCCGCAGCCTGAACGATCCCAGGGTCCACTTCGCCCTGAACTGCTCCGCGGTCGCTTGTCCCGAACTGCCCCGCACGCCCTTCGAGGCGGAATCCCTCGACCATCAGCTCGGGCGCGAGACCCGGGCCTTCTTCGCACGCCCCGAGAACCATCGCATCGACCACGAGAATCGGGTCGTCTGGCTGAGCGAGATCCTGGACTTCTACACCGAGGACTTCGTGCCGGAGCCGGCCCCAAGCCTCATCGCCTTCGCCAACCGCTACGCGCCGACGGCGGCCCCGGCGGACTACGCCGTGCGATTCACGCCCTACGA
>CAYWGW010000168.1:0-9325 GCA_964457385.1 uncultured Spirochaetaceae bacterium | reverse complement strand
GTTTTCTTATACGCAGGAGCAGCTAGCGAAAATTGTAAGCGTAAGCCGCTCAAGCGTGACGAATCAGCTGCGTTTGTTAAGCTTACCAGAGGCGGTAAAAAACTACCTTGAGCAGGGGCAGATTTCGATGGGCCACGCCAAGGTGCTGTTGGGTGCAAAAGATGCTGAAGCGCTGGCCGAAGAAGTGGTGAAGCAAGGGCTAAGCGTGCGCCAAACCGAACAACTTTTAAAAGAAGGCGCTGTAGCAGCCCCCAAAGAAAAGGAAGACGAGCCGCAATCGCAAATTATTAAAGAGCTTGAGGCCAATTTAAGTAAGCGCCTCAATGCCAAAGTGGTGGTGCGTGATAAGGGCGGCAAAGGCAAGCTGACCATTCAGTATGATCATCCGCATATTTTAAATAATATCGTAAAGCGCCTCGTTTAGCTGCGCCCGTCGCGGCGCTGACCCGGGTGCGACTCTCGGCCAACTGGATGGCACCCGCCGGTCATCCCGGCGAGGACGCGAAGCTCTACGACGCCGTCGCGGCGGTGGGACGCGAGCTCTGTCCGGCGCTCGGGATCGCGATCCCGGTCGGCAAGGACTCGATGTCGATGCGCACCGTCTGGGACGAGGACGACGAGCCGAAGAGCGTCACAGCACCGCTGTCGCTCGTCGTCTCCGCCTTCGCGCCCGTCGACGACGTGCGCCTGTGCCGAACGCCCGAGCTGCGCCGCGACGAGCCGGACAGCGAGCTGCTGCTGGTCGATCTCGGCGGCGGCCGCAACCGGCTGGGCGGCTCGGCCCTGGCACAGGTCTTCTCGGTGCTGGGCGAGGCGGCGCCTGACGTCGACGATCCCGCCCTGCTGCGGGGCTTTTTCGAGACGATCCAGGCACTGCTCCTCGAGAATCGGATCCTCGCCTATCACGACCGCTCCGACGGCGGTCTCTTCGCGACGCTCTGCGAGATGGCCTTCGCCGGCGGGACCGGCCTCGAGATCGCGCTCGATCCTCTCGCCGGCTCGACCGTGGGCAAGCTCTTCAACGAGGAGCTGGGCGCGGTGCTGCAGGTCCGGACGAGCGAGCTCGAGACGATCGCGTCCCGTTTCGCCGCCGCCGGCCTGGACAACCTCGTCCATCGCATCGGTCGGCTACGCGACGATGACCTCGTGCGGATCCGCGAGTCCGGTGCCACCGTCTTCGAGGCCTCCCGACTGGCTCTGCGGCGGGACTGGTCCGAGACGACCTGGCGCATGCAGCGGCTGCGGGACGACCCGGATTGCGCCGACGAGGAGCAGGCGGCTCGCTGTGATCCCGACGACCCCGGGCTGACGGTGTCCCTGCCCTTCACGCCCCGGCCGCCGGGCTTCGAGGCGCGATTCGCGCGCGCCGCGGGCGCGGCCGCGGGCGGGGCCCGGCCCCGGGTCGCCATCCTGCGGGAGCAGGGCGTGAATGGGCAGGTCGAGATGGCGGCGGCCTTCGACCGTGCGGGCTTCGACGCCATCGACGTCCACATGAGCGATCTCACGAGCGGCGAGACCGACCTCGGATCCTTCCAAGGGCTGGTCGCCTGCGGCGGATTCTCCTACGGCGACGTGCTCGGCGCGGGCGGTGGCTGGGCGAAGTCGATCCTCTTTCACGATCGACTGCGGGACGTCTTCGCAGCATTCTTCGACGATCCCCGTCGCTTCGCCCTCGGTGTGTGCAATGGCTGCCAGATGCTCTCGCACCTGAAGGAGCTGATCCCGGGCGCACAGGACTGGCCGCGCTTCCTGCGCAACCGCTCCGAGCAGTTCGAGGCGAGGCTCTCCCTGGTCCGCATCGAGGAGAGTCCCTCGATCCTGCTGGCGGGCATGGCCGGCGCGCGCCTGCCGATCGCCGTCGCTCACGGCGAGGGGCGGGCAGAGTTCGCCGACGCCGACGCCCGCGCCCGTGTCGAGGGGGCGGGTCTGGTGGCCGCACGCTTCGTCGACGGTCATGGATCCATCGCGCGTCGCCATCCCGCCAATCCCAACGGCTCGCCCGAGGGCTTGACGGCCCTCACGACGCCGGACGGTCGCGTCACGATCATGATGCCCCATCCCGAGCGGGTCTTCCGGACGGTGCAATACTCCTGGCATCCGGACGCCTGGGGCGAGGACGCGCCCTGGCTCCGGCTCTTCTGCAACGCCCGGACCTGGCTGGGCTGAAGCTTCGCGCGCCGGGGATCCCGGTCTCCCGGTCTCCCGGGCGAGCGACCTGGCGGGCGGCCCCGGCTACCCTGGCTTCGACCGGTCACGACTGGCTGCGACTCTGGCGATCACTCCGGCTGGGACCGGCCAAGACTGGCTACGACCGGCCAAGAGAAGGACGACTCCGATGGAGCACGCCTCGCTGCTCGCGATCTCTCCCCTCGACGGGCGCTACGAGCCCCGGCTCGCCGACCTGCGTCCCCTCGTGAGCGAGTTCGGGCTGATCCGCTACCGCGTCGAGGTCGAGATCCGATGGCTGGCGTCGCTGGCCGAGTCGGCCGAGATCGAAGAGGTCCCGCCGCTCTCGCCCGTCGCCCGGGCCCATCTCGAGGCGCTCGTCGCGGAATTCTCGCCGGCGGAAGCCGCCGCCATCCGCGAGATCGAGGCGCGCACGAACCACGACGTGAAGGCCGTCGAGTACTGGCTGAAGGATCGACTCACCAGCCAGGCCGATCTGGCCAGCGCCCTGGAGTTCGTGCACTTCGCCTGCACCTCCGAGGACATCAACAACCTCGCCTACGCCACGATGCTTCGGGACGTGCGGGCGCAGGTGCTGCTGCCGGAGATCGACGGGCTGATCGAGACGCTCCGGGCGCTGGCGGGCGAGACCGCGGATTCGCCGATGCTCTCCCGCACCCACGGCCAGCCGGCGACCCCGACGACCCTCGGCAAGGAGATCGCGAACGTCGGCGCGCGGCTGCTGCGCCAGCGGGAGGCGCTGGCCGGAGTCGAGATCCTGGGCAAGGCGAACGGCGCCGTCGGCAGCTACGCCGCCCACCTCGTCGCCTACCCCGAGGTCGACTGGGAGGCGCATACGCGGCGTTTCGTCGAGTCTCTCGGACTGGCGTGGAATCCGATGACCACGCAGATCGAGCCCCACGACTGGATTGCCGAGTTCTTCCACGCGACCATGCGGCTGAACACGATCCTACTCGACTTCGCACGGGACGTCTGGGGCTACATCTCGATCGGCCACTTCCGACAGCGAATGGTGTCGGGCGAGGTCGGCTCCTCGACGATGCCGCATAAGGTGAACCCGATCGACTTCGAGAACGCCGAGGGCAATCTCGGCCTCGCCAACGCGGTGCTCGGCCATCTGGCAGAGAAGCTGCCGGTGTCGCGCTGGCAGCGGGACCTCTCGGACTCGACCGCCTTGCGCAACCTCGGCGTCGGCCTCGGCCACGGCCTGCTCGCGCTGCGCTCGCTGCAACGGGGACTCGGAAAGCTCGCCGTCGACGGGGAGCGACTCGCCGCCGAGCTCGAGGCCCATCCGGCCGTGCTGGCGGAGGCGGTGCAGACCGTGATGCGACGCCACGGCATCGAGGAGCCCTACGAAAAGCTGAAGGTCCTGACCCGCGGCCGCGCCATCGATGCCGAGTCATTGGGGCGCTTCATCGAGAGCCTCGAGATTCCCGAGGAGGCCCGACAGGCGCTCCGCTTCCTCACGCCTGCGGCCTATACGGGCCGGGCCCGGGAGCTGGCCCTGCGCTTCGCGCGGGGCGAGGATCTACGGGGTGGCTCCCAAGGGGAGGGGTAGAGAGATACGAGACGTATCGTTATGATACTCCTCGTTCCCGGCCTCTCGGTCTTCATCGGCCGGGAAGCACCGAGCGCAGCCTTACCCCTCCGGGTGCCCAGCTCGCTCGAAGCGTGCGCGGGAGGCGCCAACGGCACAGGACGGAGCCAGGCATGGACAAGCGGACGACGGAGCGCGAGGCGGTCGCGGAGCTCCGGGACGGCATGACGATCGGGATCGGAGGCTGGGGCTCGCGCCGCAAGCCGATGTCGATCGTGCGCGAGATCCTGCGCTCGAGCGTGAAGGATCTCACGGTCGTCACCTACGGCGGACCCGACGTGGGTCTGCTCTGCAACGCGGGACGGGTGAAGCGGCTCGTCTACGGCTTCGTCTCCCTCGACTCGATTCCGCTCGAGCCGCATTTCCGCAAGGCCCGACAGGCCGGCTCGATCGAGGCCGCGGAGCTCGACGAGGGCATGCTCCAATGGGGCCTGCTGGCGGCCTCCCACCACCTGCCCTTCCTGCCGACCCGCGCCGGCCTGGGCTCCGACGTGCTGGCGATCAACCCGGAGATCCGGCTCGTGCGCTCCCCCTACGAGGACGGCGAGGAGCTCGTCGCGATGCCGGCGCTCGAGCTGGACGTGGCCTTCATCCACATGAACCGCGGCGATGTCCGGGGCAACGGGCAGTACCTCGGCCCCGATCCCTACTTCGACGATCTCTACTGCCGGGCGGCGAAGAAGCGCTTCATGAGTGTCGAGAAGATCGTGTCGACGGCGGAGATGGCGAACGAGGGGCCGCTTCAGACCCGCATCATCAACCGCACGATGGTGGACGGTGTGATCGAGGCGCCCGGCGGCGCCCACTTCACCGAATGCCCGCCCGACTACGGCCGCGACGAGGCCTTCCAGAAGGCCTACGCCGCCACCGCCAAGGACGACGACGCCTGGCTCGAGTTCAAGCAGACCTATCTCGATCTCGAGACCGAGGCCGAGTACCAGGAGGCCGTGCGCTCGCGATGACGGAGCAGCCGACGCAGACGGATTCGCGGACGAGTTCGAAGACGAGTTCGAAGGAGACCAGGCCGGCGACCCGGGCCGAGGTCTGTGCGGTGGCGATGGCGGAGGCCTTCCGGGGCGACGGCGAGGTGCTCGCCAGCTCCTTCGGAACGGTGCCCGCGATCGGCGCCCGGCTCGCGAAGGCCAGCTTCGAGCCCGAGCTGCTGATGACCGACGGCGTCTGCACCCTGCTCGAGTCACCCCTGCCCGTCTCGGGTCCGGCGCCGGAGCCCGTCGTCGAGGCCTGGATGCCCTTCCGTACCGTCTTCGATCACCTCTGGAACGGCCATCGCCACGTGGTGATGGTCGCCAGCCAGATCGACCGGTACGGCAACCAGAACTTCGCCTGCATCGGCCCGCACGCGAAGCCGAAGGCCCAGCTGCTCGGCATGCGCGGCGCCCCCGGCAACAGCATCAGCCATACCACCAGCTACTGGATCCCGAAGCAGACGGCCCAGGTCTTCGTCGAGCAGGTCGATGTGGTCTCCGGCGTCGGCTTCGACCGTGCGGCGAAGCTCGGCCCGATCGTGGGGAAGAGCCACGAGATCCGGCGGGTCGTCTCGAATCTGGCGGTATACGACTTCGAGACGCCGAGCCGAAGGATGCGGCTGCGCTCGCTTCATCCCGGTGTCACCCTCGACGAGGTCGTCGAGCAGACGGGTTTCGAGCTCGTGATCGAGGGCGACGTGCCCGCGACGCGCGAGCCGACCGCCGAAGAATTGAGGATCATCCGGGAGCAGATCGATCCGCTGGGCTTCGGCGACCGCGAAGTGCCGGACCCCGGCTGAGCCCCGCGCAACGGCGGCGCGATCACCGCCGGGAGGCCCCCTTGCCCCATTCGCTGCAGACGCGCGTCACCGAACTACTCGGCTGCCCCCACCCGATCCTCCAGACCGGGATGGGCTGGGTCGCGACGCCGGAGCTGGTGGCGGGCGCGTGCAACGCGGGCGCCTTCGGCTTTCTCGCTGCGGCAACGATCCCGCCGGTCGAGGTCGAGGCGGAGATCGAAAGAGTGAAATCGCTCACCGACGCGCCCTTCGGCGTCAACTTCCTGATGGATGCGCCGGGCGCCGACGTGATCACGGAGGCGATCCTGCGGCAGGGCGTGCGCGCGGCGGGCTACAACCGCGCCCCGAACGCCGAGCTGATCGCGAAGCTGAAGGCGGGCGGCGTCGTCTGTGTCCCGACCTGCGGCGCGGTGAAGCATGCCGTGAAGGCGCAGAAGCTCGGAGCGGACATCGTGATCGTCCAGGGCGGCGAAGGCGGCGGTCATACCGGCAGCGTGCCGACCTCGCTGCTCACGTCCGCCACCGTCGACGCGATCGACGTCCCCGTGGTGGCCGCCGGCGGCTTCCGAGACGGTCGCGGGCTGGTGGCGGCCCTGGCATTCGGTGCCGAAGGCGTCGCCATGGGCACGCGCTTCCTGATGACCCGGGAGAGCCCGGTGCCCGACGCGACCCTCGCACGCTACCTCGCGGCCGGGGTCCAGGACGTGATCGTCAGCAGCGCCCTCGACGGGCTGCCGCAGCGGATGGTGCGCAACGAGCTCGCGGATCAGCTCGAGAACGCCGGCCCCCTGCGCAGGCTCGCGATCGCGCTCCGGAGCGCCCTCGCCCTGCGGCGCGAGACGGGCGCCTCGATTCCCGAGCTGCTTCGCAGCGCCGTGGCCATGCGCCGCAATCAGGGACTCAGTCTGGCGCAGACGCTGCTCGCCGCCAACGCCCCGATCCTGGCGCGCATCGCGATGACCGAAGGCGACCCGATCCACGGCTATCTGCCCAGCGGCAGCGTCGCCGGCCTGATCGACGACAGGCCGAACTGCGAGGCGCTGGTGGCCCGGATCGTGGCGGAAGCGGAAGAGACCTTGAAGAAGCTCTGTCCCTGATCGGCGTCGGAGCCGCACGGGGACGCAGAGCATGAACGCAACGAGCGGTGCCGATCGCGATCGGCGCCGGGCAGTCCCGAAGGAGCCCCGGAAAGGAGCCCTGGAGATGGCAATCGAGGTCGAGGTCGAGGCGGGCGTAGGCGAGCTCGTCATCCATGCGCCGCCGGTGAACGCGCTCGGGGTCGCGGGCTGGCGCGAGTTCGCGGATCGGATGCAGGCCCTCGGGCGTCGGGACGACGTGCATTGCGTGGTCGTCCGGGCCGAGGGACGCGGCTTCCAGGCCGGGGTCGACGTGAAGGAGCTCGCCCGCGACGGCAGCCTGATCGTCGAGGTGAACCGTGGCTGCTACGACAGCTTCGCCGCAGTCTACGATTGCCCCGTACCGGTGATCTCTGCCGTCCACGGCTACTGCATCGGCGGGGGCATCGGCATCAGCGGCGCCTCGGATTTCGTGATCGCCTCCGAGGACGCGACCTTCCAGCTCCCCGAGATCGATCGCGGCGCGCTCGGCGCCGCCACCCACCTGATCCGTCTGGTCGGTCAGCAGAAGGCCCGGCAGATGCTCTACACCTGCGAGGCGATCACGGCGGCGGAGCTCTACCGGCTCGGCGGCTGCGTCGCCGTCGTGCCGCGGGAGGAGCTTCGCGGGGAGGCCCTGCGCGTCGCTCGAGAGATCGCTGCCAAGAGCCCCCGGGCCCTGCGACTCGCGAAGTGGTCGCTGAACGGCATCGAGACCGTCGACATCAAGAAGAGCTACCGCTTCGAGCAGGGCTTCACCCTCGAGCTCTACACCTCCCCCGACTCCCAGGAGTCCCGGGACGCGTTCGTCGAGAAGCGCGAGGCGAAGTACTAGCAACGAGCGAACGGCGGCGAGCGGGCGCCGGCAATCGACCGCGAGGCCCCGAGTGGAACCGAGAGGAGCCAGAGGAATCCGATGGATCTGACCTATACCGCCGAGCAGGAGGCCTTCCGCGAGGAGGCGCGCAGCTGGCTCGAGGCCCACGTGCCGAAGGAGAAGCTCCCCTCCTTCGATACGCAGGAAGGCTTCGAGGCCCATCGCGCCTGGGAGAAGGAGCTCCACGCCGGCGGCTTCGCGATGGTACCCTGGCCCGTCGAGTACGGCGGTCGCGGAGCCAACCTGCTCGAGTGGCTGATCTTCGAGGAGGAGTACTACCGCGCTGGCGCACCGGGCCGCGTGAACCAGAACGGAATCTTCCTGCTGGGGCCGACGATCATGGAGGTCGGCACGCCCGAACAGAAGGCGCGCTTCCTGCCGAAGATGGCCTCCAGCGAGGAGGTCTGGGCCCAGGGCTGGTCCGAGCCCAACGCCGGCTCCGACATGGCCAACATCCAGGCGACGGCGATCCGGGACGGCGATCATTTCGTGCTGAACGGCCAGAAGACCTGGGCCAGCCGCGGCGCCTTCGCCCATTGGCTCTTCGGAATGTTCCGCTCGGACCCGGACTCCAAGCGCCACCACGGGCTCACCTTCATTCTCGTTCCCCTCGACACCCCGGGCGTGACGGTCCGGCCGATCGAGAAGCTGAACCACAAGAAGGCCTTCGCCGAGGTCTTCTTCGACGACGCGCGCGTGTCCGTCGAGCATCAGCTCGGCGAGGAGGGCCGGGGCTGGGAGGTCGCGATGGCGACGGCGGGCTTCGAGCGCGGCCTGATGCTGCGAAGCCCCGCCCGCTTCCAGGACACCGCGCACAAGCTCGTCGAGCTCTACCGACGCACCGTCGCGTCGGGCGTCCCGCTGGCCTCGGGACTGCGCGAGAGGGTCGCCCGCTGCTGGATGGACGCCGAGGCCTACACGCTGAACACCTATCAGACGGTCTCGCGTCTGATGGCAGGCGGCAAGATCGGCGCCGAGGCGAGCCTCAACAAGATCTTCTGGTCCGAGCTCGACGTGAAGATGCACGAGACCGCACTCCAGCTCCTCGGGTACCGCGCGGAGCTGCTGCCGTCGGCACCCGCGGCAGGGGACGTCGACGACTGGCTCGACGGCTATCTCTTCGCCATCGCCGGCCCCATCTACGCCGGCACCAACGAGATCCAACGCAACATCATCGCCGAGCGCATCCTCGGCATGCCGCGCAAATAACGAACACGACGACTCACGAAAACGACGAGAGGATCGCCGGCACATGGAGTTCGATTTCAGCGAAGACCAGCGTCTGCTCCAGGCGACGGTCCGGGAGTTTCTCGCGGGCGAGTGCCCGGTCGATCACGTGCGCGCGCTCTGGGAGACGGAGACCGGTCGCTCCCCGGCCTTCTGGGCGAAGCTCGCCGAGATCGGGGTGCCCGGGCTGCTGGTGCCGGAGGAGTTCGGGGGCCTCGGCATGGACGAGACCGACTTCGTGCTGGTGCTCGTCGAGGTCGGCCGCGCGGCGCTCGCCGAGCCCGTGGTGCCCACCGCCGCCGTCGCCGTGCCGCTGCTGCGGGAGTCCGGGCACCTTCCGCTGATCGAGACCTGGCTTCCGCGCATTGCCGCCGGCGAGGCACTCGTCGCGGTGGCCCAGCCGACCTCGCCGCTGGTAACCGACGCCCACGTCGCCGACCTGCTGATCCTGCGCGCGGGCGACGCGCTGTACGCCGTGCCCCGGGAGTCGGCCCGACTGCAGGCGCAGCCTTCGAACGACCCCTCGCAGAAGCTCT
>CAYWGW010000167.1:5191-9357 GCA_964457385.1 uncultured Spirochaetaceae bacterium | reverse complement strand
GATGGCTGGCGTAGCTGTCGGTCTCACCGAAGGGATCGGGGACGTCGACGACGCTGCGCCGCAGATGGGCCTCGAGCATCGTCTGCTCCGGCATGTCCGCAGGCACCTTGCGGAAGACGTCGAAGTCGTCCCAGGAGTAGACGAAGCGGACATCGATGCCCTGTCGCGCAGGGCCCGCGCTACGAGATCGACGGTCATGACCTCGCGGAAGTTCCCGACGTGCACGACGCCCGACGGCGTGATGCCCGCCGCGACGACGACCGGGCGCACCTCGGGATGCGCCGCCAGCACCCGCCGCGCTGCCAGATCCGCCCAATGCGAGTAGTAGGGATCGAACTCCTTCGCCCTTGCCCCGTCCGCCATGCCCCGCCCTGACCCTCCGCGCACGCTCTTCGCGCGAGCCTCCTCGTGCGAATCAGTGTGGCAGCGGTTTCGCGGGCTGCAAGGGCCGGGACCGGAACTCGAGCCGGCGGATCAGGCCGAGGCGGCGGCTCCACCGGGAACCGAAGCGCGCGCCGCGGAGGCGGCCTGCTCGCGGCGGGCATCGGCCTGCTGATAGAGCGCCTCCACGTCCCGCAGTGAACCGAGCAGCCGGGAGTAGAGCCGGATCTTCAGCCCCTCGAGCCCCGCGTAGGCGATCAGCGCGAAGACGCTCGAGGTGAGCGCGACCGCCAGCGCCCCGAGCTCGAGCGAATCGTCGGCGAGATGCATCGACATGAACAGGATCAGCATGCCGCCCGTGGTCCCGATGAATCCGATCGGCGGTAGCAGGCTCGCGTACATCGTGATGAGCCGCGCGTAGTGATGCTCATATTCGTTGATCGTGTACTGGCGGGTGGCGTCGAAGACGAAATCCGATTGCTGGCCCTGGCCTTCGCGCTCGCCCTCGCGCAGGGATTTCTGGAGAACGCGAAGCATCAGCAGCGCCAGCGGCTCGCCGCCTCGCTTCCGATCACTCTGGCCCCGGCGGAGCTCGTCCGGGGAGGCCCGTCGCGTCGCCGACCAGGCGCCGAGCGCCGTTCGGAAGCCCTGCAAGAAAGGCACGCAGACGGCGGCCAGCGAGACCCCGGTCACCAGCCACGTCATCATCTCATCTCCGAGGACCACACCCGACATCATCTCAACCACCCCACTTCTGCTCGCGGAGGATCCTGATGGCCTCCCCGAGCGCGTGCTGCTCACCGGCCGGATACTCGACCAGCATGTTCTCGCGTCCCTGGAAACGCCCCTCGATGTCGTCGATTGCGCGCTGAACGAGCCGCGTGTAGCGCATGTCCGTGAGGATCTGGGCCTTCATGAAGCGCAGGTTCGCATCGAGTTCCATCAGCTCCGGATGCGCGCTCTGCCAACCCGGCGCCAGCAGCGGGTCGAGATGCTCGAAGATGTACTGGGAGACGAAGTCGTCGAGCAGCGAGATGCTCCGCCCGTCCCGACGGTCCGTGAGGCTGCGAATCGAGACGTCGAAATGACGCAGGTCCCGCCAGGCCCGATCGAGATCCATCCGACGTTGCGCGAGGGCCTCGCCCGTGAGCGGCGCCTCGTCCGTCGGTCGACCGCCGAGTCCATCCTCGAAGAGCGCATCCCGTCCGCTCGCGCAGCCCATCAGCAGGCCCGTCGCACACATCGCCAGAACGGCGACGGCCGAAGTGCGTCTACCCATCTCGTTGATCCCTCGCATCTCGTTCCCCTCTCAGCCTCGACTCTCAGCCTCGACTCTCGTGATAGATCCGACGAAGCAGCGTATGAACCGGATGTCGACGCTGGCTGCGCAACGCAGGCGCCAGCGCCTCGCTCTCGACCACGGCCCGGTAGAGTGGCAGCGCCCGGGCCCGCGCCGCGATCTGCTTCTCGAGCTTCGCGAGCTGACGCCCTCCGTCCTCGAGCCGACGCGCGATCTGCTGGGATTCGGCGTTCCCGACCGGAGCGCGCCGGGGCTCGCCCGACGGATCCGGGGACGCGGGGATCGCCTCGGTCGCCCGGGTCAGCTGGTCGCGACGCTGGGCCAGCGCGTCGAGCTCGTCCGAGAGCGTCTGACGCCGGGCCTTCAGCTCCTCGAGACTCTTCTCGAGCTCGACCATCCCGCTGGCATCGGCAAAGCCCATGTACATGAGCACGAGTTCGTCCGAGAGCGCCCGCCGGAACACGTCGATCGTCGCATGGCCGGCCCCTTCCTGCCGAATCCAGGCGGCGGCATGACGCGAGCTCGATACTGCCTCGGCGATCGGCCTCGCGAGGCTGAGGAAGTCGTTGGAGCGTCCGCGCCGCTCGAGCGCCGTCGTGAGTGCCGGCCAGAGCATCCGGTCGAAGGGATAGGCGCGCAGCGCCTGCTGGTACCGCTGGACTGCGAGCTCGATCTCCGCCGGACCCGGGTTGGCGACGCCGTAGGCGACGAACGCATCGCCGTAACCCCGTGCCGCCTCGTAGGCGGCGAAGTAGGCCGAATCAGGCACGAAGTCGGTCGCATCCGAGAGCGCATAGCGCTCGAAATGCGCCAGGTATCGGGAGTAGAGCCGCGCGGCGTTTCGAGACAGATCTGCACTTCGACCCGGATTCTCGAGCGCCCGGCTGATGTAGTAGTCGGCGCTGTTGAGAGTGGCCTCCTGCGCCTCCTCCCACAGCGATCGCATCGTCTCCAGATACGACTCGTAGCCACTCTTGCGGAAGCCCTGCCTCTTCCAGTCGCCGTCCCGGGCATCGTAGAGCAGGCCGTAGACCTGCAGCGCACCCTCGATGCTGAAGGGAATCTCCACGTTCGGGTCGACCCCGAGCCGTTGCTTGGCCGCGAAGACCTCGCCCATCTGGCGCAGCACCCGCATGTAGACGGCGGCCTGTCCGGAGGTGGTCTGCGCGAGATCGATGGCCCGACCGTAGGCACTGCCGGTTGCTCGAATCGAGTGGAGGGTGCGATCGGTGAATCCCTCACTCGCGAGCAGTCCCCGGCTGCGATCGTGCGCCTTGGTCGCCTCGAAGAGGACCATCGTAAAGGTCAGGCTGCCGCCGTCGGACTCGGGACCCTCGAGACGGTGGATGATCCGCTCGAGATAGTCCCGCACGGAGGCCTCCACCGGAATCACGTCGGGATAGGCGCCGACGCGCTGGTCCGCGAGCATCCGCACGATTGCGGCGAGGGCATCGAGCCCGCGCCCCATGCCCATTTCCTGGCTCCGAAGGAGGATCAGCCGGGCGACGTTCTCGAAGACGTAGGGCAGCGCCGAGACGAAGCCCGAGTTGGCCGATTGGGAGAGCGAGAGCGCCTGCAGCGTATCGAAAGGAGATTCGAGCGGGACGACGACGTCGACCCACAGGCCGAGTGCGTGTCGCACGAAATCCGTATCGCTGCCACGCTCGAGGGCGCGATGGGCCTGGATATAGTGGTACCAGTAGCGGTCCTCGTGCCGGCTGCTCGGATCGGAAAAGGCGGCGATCGTGTCGACGCTGCGATCGAGATGTTTCGGCTCCCGGGTCGCCAGGTACTGGAGCAGCTCCGCGATTGCCCGGCGGCGGGTCTGCGCGGATTCCTCGCCGTTCTGGACCTTGCGATCTTCGAGCGTCCGTGTCACCCACGCGTCGAGGGGAACACCGATCTCCTTCGCATAGCCGTCGAGTCGGGCGGCGAGCGACTCGGCGTCGGCCGAGCTGAAGACGTAGGCGAAGTCCAGGTAGTCCTCCCACGATGCGGTCGGTCCGCCCGTGGCCGTCGTCGATCCGGTCGCGGCCGTCGCTGCCCCGGGCGACGTCGCCAGGACCGCGGTGATCGCGAACGTGAGGGCGAAGGCCGCCAGGGCATAGCCTCTGCAGACCCACCCTCGATCCAATGACATGGTCCCCATCCTGTCCATCCCCCTCATCTCGTCAGCGGGCGGCCTGGCGACCGCTTTCGGAGAGACACTGCAAGGCGTTGCGCAGCTCGCCGCAGCGATCCTCGACGCTTCGTCCGGGCGCTCGATCGATCCACATCAGGAACGCGTTCAGGTTCCGGGTTTGAACGAATCGATAGCGACCCGAACGACTTACGCATTCGTCTTGCGTCGTAACGGCTGCAACGACCGCCTGCTTGAGACGATCCTCCTCCCGGTCGCTGACGCAGGCCGCGAGATCACCGAGCGGAACGCTCGCGGGCCCGGGTCGGTCATGGGCCACCCCGACGGACGGCTCGGCGGCCGCTC
>CAYWGW010000167.1:0-5181 GCA_964457385.1 uncultured Spirochaetaceae bacterium | reverse complement strand
CGCGCGACCCGATTCGGCAAGCTCGGCGGCGGCGCGACGGGCGGCGCCGTCGCACGCACGGGCGCCGCCGCCAGGCGCGGCGCCTCCCGAGCCTCGACGCGAGGCACCGGCCGCCGCTCCGCCCGAGCCACCCGCAAGCAGCGGCGCCCGCCGGCTGGCCAGGGTTCGACGTCGACGCTGACCGGTCCGCCACCGACTACCCCGACGTGGCGTCCCCCTCGTCTCTGCCGACGGCCTGGTCGTCCGCCGGCGCGGAGCCCACACCGCGCGTCGGCGCGGACGCTCCGGAGGTCGGGGCTTCCCCGTCGGAGTCGGAGCCAAGGCCTGTGACGAGCCCCCTGCCACCGTCTCAGCCGCGCGCGGGGAGCCAGGAGGCCCCCAGCCGGCCGCAGCCGCCGGTGCCGCAGGCGACTCCCGAGGCGGGCTGGCCGGAGCTGGCGGACACCGGAGCTGGCGATGAGGACCACGCCTTCGTCTCCTTCCGGGAGAACGCGCAGGTGTCGGAGTGGATGTGGGAGGAGGACGTCGCGCCGGGCGACCAGATGTGGCCCGGGCTTCCCGAGCCCGAGCCCGAGCCGACCATGGACATCGCGCGTCAGGCCATCGAGCGGGTGGAACGGCTCAACAAGCTCGCGAAAGAGCAGAGGGGTGACGAGTGGAGCGGGTAGCGTTCTTGCTGGAACCCAGCGGCGAACGGCTTAGCTGTCTTCTCAACCCGGAGACCGTGGAGGTTCGGCGTGCGGCCGGCGTGCAGACGCGTCGGAGCCTCGGGTCGGTCGTCACCTCGGCGGGGCTGTCCGACGATCCCCTCGTGTTCACGGGCGGCGGTGTCACGCTGCTCAAGCTGCAGCTGCTCTTCGACGTCACCCTGTCCGGTACGACCATGGACACGTCCGACGTCCGCGACCTCACGCGTCCCATCTGGGAGCTCGCGGAGAACCGGCTCGACGATCAAGGCTACGGGTCGCCGCCCCACGTGCGGTTCATCTGGGGGAAGTCATGGAACTTCCCGGCTGTCGTCACCGCCGTGGCTGAGCGCTTCGACTTCTTCACGAGCGACGGGGAGCCCCGTCGGTCCTGGCTCTCGATGCGACTCGTGCGAATCGCCGAGGAGATCCAGCCTCCCAGCGCTCAGATCCCCTTTGCCCACAACGACGAGCTGGTCGACGCGGCGCTCAAGGTCCCCGAGGAAGACCTGATTCCCTACGAGATGCCGGGAGCCGGGACCCGTACCATCCAGATCGGTCCAGAGGCCGGGGCGGTCCGGATCGACGAGATCGCGGCGGAGTACTACGGGGATCCGGGGGCCTGGCGGCCGATCCTCGCCATCAATGACATCGAGGACCCGCTGCGGATCCCGGCGGGGACGATCCTGCGCATTCCCCCGGCGAGCTCGCTGACGAGGTACGTGTGAGCGTTCGGACCCTCCCGAAGCTGCACCTCGACCTCGGGGACACGTCGATCGAGGGCGTCAACGCGGCGTCGATCTCGGAGCTGCGTGTCCAGCATCGTGCGTCGCTGCCTTCGCAATGCGAGATCGCGTTCGTCGACCCGAAGCCCGAGTTCGTCGACTCGCTGGCCCCCGGCACCACGCTGAAGATCTCCGTCGCGGACGAAGCGGGCGTGCTCTTCGAGGGAGAGCTGACCGCCCTCGAGTTCTCGCACGGGCCCTCGGGTCGTCGTGAGGTCCGGATTCGCGGCTACGACCTGCTTCATCGGCTGCGCAAGCGGCAGCCGGTGCGGTCGCACGTGAAGGTCACGCTGAAGGCACTTGCCCAGGAGCTCGTCGCAAGCGACGGTCTGACTGTGAGAGGGGAGGGCGGAAGCGAGCCTTGGCCCCACCTCATCCAGAACGGGCAGAGCGACTTCGAGCTGCTTGCCGATCTCGCCGAGAAGCGCGGCGTGCAGTTCTCCGTGCGAGACGGAGCGCTGCTGCTGTACCACCTCGAGGGGAGCGGTGAGGAGGTCGAGCTGGCGCTCGGTGATGGACTGTTGCGGGCCACCGTCGAGGTGAACGCAGATCTCGCGTGCCGGGAGGTGATCGCCCATGGCTGGAGCCCGGCCGACGGGCTCGGCTTCGCGGCCTCCGCCGGCAGCTCCCAGGTGGGCCGTCAGACCAAGGTGACTGCGGCGCCGGGGAGCGTCCACGCGGCTGCCGACCGTACCCTGGTGGACGTCCACGCACCTGATGTGGACCACGCGCTTCGGCATGCCCAGGCCGAGCTCGACCGCCGGTCGGCATCCGAGGTCGTGCTGAGGGCCCTCGCCAATGGCGACACGGCGTTCTTCCCGGGCGCCGCTGTGCGGGTCGTCGGCATGTCCGCCAGGATTGACGGGCGCTACGTCCTCACGGGGGTCACCCACACGGTCGACCCCGACATGGGGTTCATCTCCGAGCTCACGACCGCACCCCCGCCTCGTCGACCCCGGCGCACGGGGTCCGCGATCCTGCCCGGGGTCGTGTCCCGTGTCGACGATCCGGACACGCTCGGGCGGGTCCGGGCCACGCTGCCCACGCACAACGACGTCGAGACCGACTGGCTGCAGGTCGTGGCGCCCGGAGCGGGCAAGAACAAGGGCTTGATGATGGTCCCAGATGTCGGCGACGTGGTCGTGCTGGCTGTGTCGAACGACGATCCCGCGCGAGGGGTCGTGCTTGGCGGCCTCTACGGTCCGCGCGGGATGAAGGACTCGGGAGTGCATCGCGGGGCGGTCAAGAAGTTCACGTTCCGCACCGCGAGTGGGCACCGGGTCGTGCTCGACGACCGTAGCTCGGTGCTGTCGGTGACCAGCAGCAGCGGCCACCGACTGAAGTTCGCGCCGAAGGAAGTGCTGCTGCACGCCGAGTCCGACCTCACGATCGAGGCACCGGGCAAGGCCATCGTGATCCGGGGCAACACCGTGGACTTCCAGCGGGGGTGACATGATACGCGAGTCCGACCGCAGCTGGCTCTTCAGACATCCGGACCTCGACCCCGGCATCTCCGGTCTCGCGGTCTCGGCGACGGGCTCCGTCGCCACGCTCGGCGGAGACGATGCCATCCGCCAAGCGGTGCTCCTGTTGCTCTCCACGGTTCCTGGAGAGCGCGTCATGCGGCCTCACTACGGGTGCCCACTGGACCGTCTGGTGTTCGCCCCGAACGACGCCACCACCGCCGGCCTCGCCATCCACTACGTGCGGCAGGCCGTCCAGCGGTGGGAGCCGCGCGTGGAGGTGATGCGAGTAGACGCGAAGCGGCACGAGACCAAGTCGTCGCAGCTCGAGATCACCCTGGACTACCGAATTCGCTCGTCGGGGCGTCGCCTTCGCGAGACCTTCCCAGTATCGCTCACCGGAGAGCCCATCTAATGCCCATTCCGGCGCCGAACCTGGATGACCGCACGTTCAACCAGCTCCTCGCTGACGCGAAAGCGTTGATCAGGAAGGAGGGATCGGAGTGGACGGATCTGTCTCCGCATGACCCTGGGGTCGTGCTCCTCGAGGCATTCGCCTACCTCACGGAGACCATGATCTACCGCCTCAACCAGGTGCCCGACAAGGTGTACGTCGAGCTCCTGAACCTCATCGGGGTGCAGATCCAGCCGCCGACCGCGGCCTCAGTCATGCTCAAGTTCTCGATCGAGAAAGAGCGCGACGTCCCTCTGGAGATTCCGCGGGGAACCAGGGTTGCGAACGCCCGCTCTGGCGAAGACGCGGTCGTCTTCACGACCACGGCCCCGTGCATCATCAAGCCCGGGGACACCTCGGTCGAGGTCCTCGCCGTGCATGCAGACCTGGTCGACGGGGAGCTCCTCGGCACCACGTCGGGCTCTGCGGGGCAGGTCTTCCGGGTGAAGCGCCCGCCGATCATCGCGCCCTCGGGCGACGCCCTGGACCTGGTTCTGGGCATCGAGATCACCGACGAGGACGAGCTCGGCGGGGCACGCGCGAGCGCCCGGGAGTTCCAGGGCAAGACCTACCAGGTGTTCGACGAGGTCGACAACTTCGCCACGACCACCGAGGAGCAGCGTGTCTACGTCGCGGATCGGCTCCGGGGCGTACTCAGTCTGGCGACGGCGGCGCGGCGGCGCGAGGGAGAGGAGGGCGAGGGCCCGCTCTCGGAGCTGCCGCGAGCGCTGGCCTACGTGCCCCCGCCCCAGCGGGAGGTCCGCGCCTGGTATCGGCGAGGCGGGGGGCCCACCGGCAACGTGGCGGCGGGTGAGCTCACGGTCCTCAAGGACCCGATCCCTGGGGTCGAGGTCACGAACGAGACGGCGGCGGGCGGCGGCCGGGCCGCTGAGTCGCTCGAGAACGCAAAGATCCGCGGCCCTCAGGAGCTGTACTCCCTGCGCCGAGCCGTCACGGCCCGTGACTTCGAGCTCCTCGCCAAGCGTCACGCCGGCGGCGTGGCGCGGGCCCGTGCGTTCACCCAGTCGCAGCTGTGGGCCCACGCCCTGCCCGGCACAGTCGAAGTGCTCCTCGTGCCGACGATCCCCGACAAGGAGCGTCAGGCGGTCGACGAGCTGGTCTCGGAGGAGCTGCTGCTGAAGCACGAGTCCCAGGAGGTGCTGGAGCGCGTCGAGGAGGCGCTCAACGAGCGCCGGCCCCTGGGAACCGCGCTCCACGTCGGCTGGGCCCGCTACAAGACGGTCAGCGTGAGTGCGCGCGTGGTGGCCCACGCCACCGAGGATCCGGTGGCACTCCGGGATCGGCTCCTGGGCCGGCTTCGCCGCACCATCACGCCCCTCCGCACCGAGGAGCGGTCGGACGACGGCTGGCCATTCGGCCGTGCTCTCCACGCCTCCGACGTCGCCAACATCATCCTGTCCGAGCCTGGCGTCAGCTACTACAGCGACGTCACCATGCGGGTGAAGGAGCGGCCGAGGAACGTCACCGTGCTGAAGGCCGATCCGCACCAGCCGCACACGTGGTTCGCGGCCAGCGGGAACGTCCTGTTCCGCTCGCTGAACGGAGGAGACAGCTGGGAGGCGGCCGCCCGTCGCGAGGGGCAGGTCGAGCACATCGCGATCAACCCCGAGGTCCCCGGGCTCCTGGTCACCGCCACTCGCAGCCCCGACAACCCGCGGCGGGCCAGGATCCACATCTCGCAGGATGCGGGCGAGAACTGGGAGTCGGCCCATACCATCGCCACCGTGAACGGCCTGGCCTGGACCGAGCGCGACCGCGTGCCCGTCCTGATG
>CAYWGW010000166.1:0-9373 GCA_964457385.1 uncultured Spirochaetaceae bacterium | reverse complement strand
GAGTCGGCCAGGAAGCCGACCGTCGTCGAGAAGCCGACGTTGTTTCCCGCCGGCAGCTCGGGAGGGGTTCCGCTGCCTGCCGTGAAGTCGACCCCGGGATCTCCTCCCGTGTCGGCATCGATCAGGCTGGCGATGCCCAGCAGCGTGCCGTCGTCGAAGAAGACGCCCGTGATCGACGAGTCCGCTGGGCCTGCGTTCGAGAACAGGAAGAGGACCTGACCTCCGCCGTTGTCGCTCACGTCGACCGAGAGCTGCGCTTCGCCGATGGCGCAGTCGCCCGCCAAGTTGTTCGAGATGCAGCCGAAGCCGACGGTCACCGCCCCGGCGTTCGGCGCCAGCAGCGCAAACGCCAGCAGGGCCGCGGCCCCAGAGAGAACCCGGCTCCTCCAGCGCGCTCGCCCGGTTGCGATTCGGACGCCAGGAACTCGTAACATCTGCGTCTTCAACATGATTGCCTCACTCCAGCCTCGCGAACATCGAGCACCGATTCGATCGACCGATGACTCGAGAACTCGACAGTGCTTCGTCGTGGAGACGCCTTCCACGACGACCTTCCCAGGTACCTCCCTTTTAACACGGGACGATCGGGAAGGGGGAAGTATCGAGTCTGTGTCGGCAGATATTCTGGGATCCAGTGGGTTTCGAAGGGAATGCCCCGCGTTCTCCACTGCCGACGGGCTACAGGGGAGCCGCGGCACCCCGTTCGGGTTCGACGCGGTCCCGGCCATCGCGGGTCGAGCCCCCCGCTACCCCACATGTACACCCCCTCCTCCGAGGCCCCAGGGGGTGGGGCAAGAGAGTCAGAGCGCCCGTACGGGTCGACATGCGGCGAGGGCCGGCACGATCGCTCCGGCGCCAGCTCGGCCGGCGTGTTAAACCCTCGCTGTCCTGGCTGCGGGATCGCGCCCTCCCGCAGTGCCCGATTCCTGGAGCCTCGTGTCTACGCATCCTCCGTCTGCTCCCGATCCGGCGGCGTCCGGTCCGCCTGCGCCCGGCTTCGTGGCCTTCTTCATCGACCGCCCGATCTTCGCCGGGGTGGTCGCCATCCTGATCACCCTGGGCGGGGCGATCTCGATCCCCCTGCTGCCAATCTCCCAGTTCCCGCCGATCGCCCCCCCGACGGTCCAGGTCAGCGCGAACTTCTCCGGGGCCAGCGCCGACGTCATCGAACGCACGATCACGCTACCGATCGAAGAGCAGGTCAACGGCACCGAGGGCATGCTCTACATGTCGTCGGCCAGCGCCAACGACGGCCAGATGAGCCTGACCGTCACCTTCGAGCTCGGACGCGACGCCGACATCGCCACCGTGAACGTCGACAACCGCGTGGCGATCGCCGAGCCGCGGCTGCCGGAAGAGGTCCGGCGCCTGGGCATCACGACGCTGAAGCGATCGCCCGATCTCACGTTGGTGGTGAACCTGCTCTCCCCCGACGAGTCGAGGGACGCGCTCTACCTCTCGAACTACGCCCTGATCAACGTGGTGGACGCGCTGAAGCGGGTGCCCGGGGTGGGAGACATCTCGCTGCCCGGCGAGCGCCGCTACGCGATGCGAATCTGGCTCGATCCCCAGAAGCTGGCCAGTCTCGAGCTCGACGCGAGCGATGTCGTGGCAGCGGTGCGAGAGCAGAATCAGCAGATCGCCGCCGGTCGCGCCGGAGCCCCGCCGGCGCCGGCGAGCCAGCAGCTCGATCTGCCCCTGCGAACGAAGGGGCGTCTGAAGACCGTCGAGGAGTTCGAGCGGATCGTGATCCGTGCGGAGCCGGATGGTTCGCTGCTGCGTCTTCGCGACGTCGCGCGCGTGGAGCTCGGCTCCCAGAGCTACAAAGGCTTCACGCGTCTCTCGGGTCAGCCCGCCGTCACCCTGGGCATCTTCCAGCTCCCGGGCGCGAATGCGCTCGAGGTCTCGGACGGCGTGCGGGCCGAGCTCGCTCGGCTTGGCGAGCGCTTCCCTCCCGGCGTCGAAGCGATGGTCCGTTACGACCCGACCCGCTTCGTGGCGGAGTCGATCGCCGAGGTCGTTCAGACGCTCTTCGAGGCGATGATCGTCGTCTTCCTCGTCGTCTACCTGTTCCTGCAGGATTGGCGCACGACCCTGATTCCCGCCGTCACGATTCCGGTCTCGCTGGTCGGGACCTTCGTCGTGCTGAACGCCATCGGGCTCTCGATCAACACGATCACGCTCTTCGCGCTGGTGCTCGCGATCGGGCTCGTGGTCGACGACGCGATCGTCGTCGTCGAGAACGTGGCGCGCCTGATGGGCGAGGGGCTTCCTCGGCGGGAGGCGGCCCGCCAGTCGATGGGGGAAGTGACCAGCGCGATCGTCGCGGCGACGCTGGTGCTCGGTGCGGTCTTCGTGCCTGTGGCCTTCCTGCCCGGGACGACGGGGCTGTTGCTGCGACAGTTCGGCCTGGCGGTGACGAGCGCGGTGCTGATCTCGCTGCTCAATGCACTCACGCTCTCGCCGGCACTCTGTGCCCTCGTCATGCGAGGCGAGGGGGAGCAGCGCAAGGCACGCTTCTTCCGGGGCTTCGACCGCGGCTTCGATCGCCTGGTGCAATACTACGATCGGGGAGTCCGATGGCTGCTGCCGCGGCGTGCGCTGGTGCTCGGAATCCTGATGACTCTCGGCCTCGCCACGGTACTGCTCTTCCGGCTGGTGCCCACCGGCTTTCTGCCCGACGAGGATCAGGGCTACTTCATCGTCAGCTTCCAGCTGCCCGACGGCGCCTCTCTCGAGCGCGCCGACGAGGTCTCCCGCGAGCTCGAGAAGATCCTGCTCGGCACCTCGGGCATCGTCGGTACGAATCTCTTCGGCGGCTTCGACGTTCTCACGGGCACGTCGCCGCCG
Organism: uncultured Spirochaetaceae bacterium; assembly: GCA_964457385.1. GTDB lineage: Bacteria > Myxococcota_A > UBA9160 > UBA9160 > UBA4427 > UBA4427. The sequence goes on along the minus strand of CAYWGW010000166.1, from coordinate 6,523 downwards.
AACATCGGCTCGATCTTCGTCACCCTGGCTCCGTGGTCCGAACGCGAGGAGCGGGGCGAATCATTGGAGTCGATCTTCGCGGAGGTGCGACCGAAGGTGGCTCGGATCGCCGAGGCGGAGGTGCGGGTCCTGAATCCGGCGCCGGTACGTGGACTGTCCCGCACCGGCGGCTTCGAGTTCCAGCTGCAGGATCGCGTCGGAGGCAGCTTCCAGGACCTGGCGGACGTCGCCCAGGAGATCATCGACGAGGGCAATCGCGCACCCGAACTCGCGGGGCTCTTCACGACCTTCCGCCCGGTCGCTCCCCAGATCTCCGTCGATCTCGATCGCGAGAAGGCCAAGGCACTCGGCGTGCGCGTCGATCGGGTCTTCGAGACGTTGCAGACCTACATGGGTGGGCTCTACGTGAACGACTTCGACCGCTTCGGACGCCCCTTCCGGGTCTACGCCCAGGCGGAGGGAGATCTGCGCGCGAAGCCCGAGGACGTGGAGAAACTCTGGGTCCGTTCGGAGCGGGGCGAGATGGTGCCGCTCTCCACCCTGGTCGAGCTCTCCCGGATCGCCGGTCCCCGCAACATCCCGCATTACAACGTGTATCGTGCCGTGAACATCCGAGGCCAGCCCGCGGAGGGCCACAGCTCGGGCGAGGCCCTGGCGCGCATGGAGCAGATCGCGGACCAGGTGATGCCGCCTACGATGGCCTACGAGTGGACGGGGACCGCATACCAGGAGAAGCAGGCGGGGCGCGAAGCGCAGGTCATCCTCGCATTGTCGCTGCTGATCGTCTTCCTCTTCCTGGCGGCCCAGTTCGAGAGCTGGAGCCTGCCCCTGGTCATCATGCTGGCGGTACCCCTCGCGTTTCTGGGGGCGCTCGGGGCCCAGCTGATCCGGGGCTTCGACAACGATCTCTACGGGCAGATCGGCCTGGTCACGCTGATCGGTCTGGCGAGCAAGAACTCGATCCTGATCGTAGAGTTCGCCAAACGTCGACGGGAAGAGGGCGAGAGCCTGCTGGATGCGGCTCGGGAGGCGGCGGAGACGCGATTCCGCCCGGTGCTGATGACGGCGCTGTCCTTCATCCTGGGCGTGGTGCCGCTCGTCGTCTCGACCGGAGCGGGCTCGGCGGCGCGACGCTCCCTCGGTACCGCCGTCTTCGGAGGAATGCTCGTGGCCACGGTCCTCAGCCTCGTCCTCGTGCCAGCGCTCTACGTGATCATCCAGGGTGCAGCAGAGTGGATGTCGGGTCGTTTGCGCGGAGACCGACGGGCGGAAGGAGCTTCTCGATGACCGTTCAACGGCGATCAGGTCGGTTGGGGTCGGCACGGGGCCTAAGGTCTGGTCTGATGATGCTATGCGGACTGATCCTGATCCCGGGCTGTCGCGGCGAGGAGGCGACCCGGTCTTCGGCGCCGAAGGAGGTCGTGGTCGCCCCGGCCCGGGTCGAATCGATGGCGGATCGACGTGAGTACGTGGGCAATCTGCGCGCCGTCAATCGCGTCGAGGTGCGTGCCCGGGTCCGCGGCTATCTGCTCGAGCAGCTCGCCGAGGACGGGGCCCGGGTCGAGAAGGGAGACCTGCTCTTCCGGATCGATCCCAGCGAGTTCGAGGCGGCGCTCGCCGAAGCGAAGGCCGAACTCTCGCGGGCGCGGGCCGCCGCGATTCAGGCGGAGCGCGATCTCGAGCGGGCGCTCGAGCTCTTCGAGAACGACGTCGTCAGCACGGCGGTGATCGACCAGAGACGGGCGGAGCGCGATACCAGCGTCGCAGCCGTCGAGGCCGCTCGCGCCGCCGTCCGATCCGCCGAGCTCGACCTCTCCTATTGTCGGGTCCACGCACCCCTCACGGGTCGCATGGGCCGTGCACTGGTCGACGTCGGCAATCTGGTCGGCGAATCGGGTCAGGACACAGTCCTGGCCGAGCTGGTCCAGGAGGATCCGATTCATGTCTACTTCGCCCCCTCGGAGTCGGAGGTTCGCTCCTGGCCGCCGGTGGTGCGGGGCGGTTCGGAAGAGACGGGGGCGGAGAGGAAGGAGATTCCGGTTCGGATCCGCCTCGGAGACGGCACTGAGCATCCGCACTCGGGGATTCTCGACTATCGGGAGCCGACCGTGGACGCCGCACGGGGGACGGTCACCCTGCGTGCGCGCATCCCGAATCCGGACGGCACGCTCCGGCCCGGGGAGTTCGCACACGCGATCGTCGTTCTCCCCGACATTCCGGAGGCGATCCTGATTCCGCAACGTGCTGTGCTCGACGAGCAGGGAGGAAGCTATGTGCTGGTCGTGGGGCCGGACGACACGGCCACCCGTCGGCCCATCCGCCTGGGACGTACGGTGAACGGGATGCAGCAGGTGCTCCACGGGCTCGAGGGCGATGAGAGCGTCGTCGTGGACGGCTTGCAGGGGGTCCGCTCCGGGGATCCGGTGCGCGTGCGATCGATCGAGACCGCGGGGAGCGGGCGCTGAGCGTCTGCGGTCGCCCGCGCTGAGGGAGGAGCCGGATGGGTTCATCGAGTGCTCGCGCGGCCCGGATCGTGCTGGTGATCGTCATGGGGCTCGCCGGAGGGGTCGACTCCGCCCCCGCGGATTCCCTCGCGCGCGGCACGGCTCCGTCGCCGGATCCGCTCTCGATCGGCCGCGTCGCGCCCGCCGCCGGGATCTGGACGAAGCTCAGCTTTCGCGGGAAGAACTGGCTGGCCCGCTTCTCGGCTGATGTCGAGATGGAGGTTCCGGCGGCGCTGAGTCCGTCGCCGGACGCCGACGAGAACGTCTGGGTCTCGTCGCTCGAGACCGATCTCGACTCCTTCCTCCTCGACGATCGCTCGACGCGATTCCGGGCGTACTTCGATCCCATCACGGGAGCAGTGGCCCGGCTCACCCAACACTCGCTCGGGTCCCGGCCCGACTACAAGCGCTACTTCTTCGAGGACACGGGAGTGCGTCGGATCCGAACGACGCCGGCCGAGGGACAGCCGGTCGACGCTCCCGAGCGCTGGCCGGATCGGCCAGCCCGGCACCACGCCTACGACGCCGAGGGGCTCGGCTGTCGTCTCGTCTCCAGTCCTGCCGTACTCGCCTGGTGGTTGACCTGGGGACCGGGCGCGCGGTCGCCGGCGTTTCCGGACGTGGGGGCCTGTCATTTCCAGGGCAAGACGCTCTATCGCATCGAGATCGAGCGCGGCAAGACGCGAGCGGCGCAGGTCGACTATCGACTGATTCGAGCAGGCGAGGCGACCCGGCGGCAGGGAAGCGTCCAGGTGCAGCACTACGGGATCGTGAGCCGGCCGATCGCCGGGAAGCTGGACGAGAAGACGGTGATCGCAGAGATGGAGATCGACGTCGCGATGCGCCTTCCCTGGCGCTTCGTGATGAGCCAGGGCCCCTTCCAGATCGACGCTCTGCTCGACAGCGCCGTCCTGGGCAGTGCGCTTCGACCCGGAGACACCGGAGACATGGGAGATGCCGAAGACGCCGACGAATGAGGTCGGCTCCCGTGCGCGCGACGAATCCGGAGGGTCGGGCGCGAGGACGAGGGAGACCACGGCGGGAAGAGACGGGTCGCAGCCGCAGGCTCTGGGGCACTGAGGCTCAGGTGAGTGCTCCGCGGTGCGTCCCGGCTCCGACGTCGCAACCGCTTCGTTCGCTCGACGTATAGCCGAAGCCTGGACGCAGATGGGTGTCGATCCAGGCATCGAGTCGGTCGACCTCTTCATCGCTGAAGTAGTCGCGATAGCCGCCGACCTTGGCCCGTCGGACCTTGTAGGAGTCCGCGTTTCCCGGGTCCGATGGCTTGAGTCGCCCGCCCGAAAGCCAGGACGTATTGGCGGCCTCCCGCTCCCGCATGCGATCCACCGAGGCGTAGTCGACCGCCTCCTCGATCACCTCCTGCGAGACTGGCGTTCCGATGAACTCGACGATCTGTGAGAGGATCCTGGCTGGCTCCCGGCGGAGATCCTCGTAGCGGACGACGAGCAGATGGGGCATCCGATCGATCTCCTCCGCCCAGACGTTCAGGAACTCGACGCCGCGGACGAGCCCGAACGCGGGGCTCATAAGGAAGTCGTAGATCGAGATCTCCGTTCCCTTGGGCGGATAGTCGTTCACCCGCGTCTTGCGGGACTTCATCCGATGCTTCCACTGGAAGTACTGCGAGACGGTGACGTCTCGGGGATCCCGGACCAGCAGGACCACCCGATGGTCGTAGAAGTCGATCTTCGAGTCGGTATGGCCCGTGTAGTCCTTGATGTAGTTGTCGTGGGTGAAGAAGATCCGCGGCAGGCCCGATCGGCGGCGCGAGCTCCCGCGCAGCGAGAGCAGCTCGCTCTCGGAGGCGCCGTGGGTGAGGGCGTAGACCCGGGCCAGCATGACGCGCAGCCACGTTCGACCGCTCTTGCCGAAGGAAGCGACGACGACGTCGGCCCGCCTCAGCTTCCGCATCTCGTCCCGTCCCCGGAGCCAGCGCTCCAGAAAGCGCTTTCGATCCTCGGGCAGCCAGAAGCAGACGGTCATCACGAGACCGCGGCTCAGCTTCTTGAAGACCGTATCGAGCACGATTGCCTGGCGCCGCCTCAGGGGTGGTCGGGATCGGGATGCAGTCCCATCCGCTTGGCGAGATGGGTACCGCTGCGGGCGAGGCCCTGCCAGAGGCGCGCAACGGAATTGGCGCGCAGCCAGCTGATCTGGATCAGTCGCCGCGAGCCGACATGGGGATGGTGGCCGTGGAAGGAGCGCGCGGAGCGGCGGAAGGCGAGCATCGTTCCGCCGGCCGGCACCACCTCCGTGGCGTAGTCCTCGAGATCGTCACGGGATCGGAGGATGCGCAGGCGTCCGCCGGCCGCCGTCCAGGTCGGGTTCGTGTAGATCAGGACCGTGACGACCTTGCTCCAATGGTCGGTGTGGATGTGACCGTCGCTGCTCTCGCAATGGCCTCGGATCGTGATGTTCGTGGGCAGCTCCGCCAGGCCGGGCACGCCGAGCTTGGCTCCGAGGATCCGGATCCAGCCGGGGTCACCCAGCGCTTCGAGCAGGCTCTGGAAGGCGGGTCCGTAGGTCAGCTTTCGGACGTCGTGGTTGCGCGGCTCCGATACGTCGGGGAAGTCCGCGTTGACGGCCTCCAGGGCCGAGGGGCACAGGAACTTCTCCACCACCAGATGCGGAAAAGGCTCCATTGCCGGGGTCACATTCTCCAGATTCCCGATGTCGACCAGCTCGCTCATCACAGCCCCCTGCCTTTCACGGTGCATTGCCCAATTGTATACCCTCGTGCGTCGAACCCCAGCGTATTGTCCGTCTTCGGGCGAGATCCGATGGCGCCGGCGCCTCGGGCGGCTGGAGGACATCGGTCTCGACACGGCGAGGTCGACCGGGTTCTGCGGTCGGGGTTGCGGTTGAGGTTGGGGGCGGTCGGACGCATACTCTCCGCATCCTCAGTCGCGTTCTCGCGCCGACAGCCGGAACCTCTCGCATGGACTCGCCTCGCCTTCTCATGTCTCGCCTGGCCGCAGCGGGGGGATTCCTCCCGCTACCCGAGGCGGCGAGGCGGCGAGCAGGACGCTGGCTGCGGGGCTGGGCCGAGTCCCTGCTGCTCGAAGCGGCCGATGGGGTCGTCGTCTCCTACGGCAAGAGCGGCCGGACCTGGCTTCGGCTGATGCTCTCGCGCTTCTATCAGCGGCGATACGGTCTGGCCGAGGGTGCCTTCCTCGAGTACGACAACCTGACGCGCGTGGTTTCAGAGATCCCGACGGTGCTCTTCACCCACGGCAACTACCTCCGCGACTACACCGGCCACTTCGATTCCGTGGTCGAGGATTTTCGCGACCGGCGCGTGCTGCTGCTGGTCCGGGATCCCCGGGACGTCACCGTTTCGCAGTACTTCCAATGGGCCCATCGGATGTCGGCGCACAAGAAGTGGATCAACGACTACCCGCCCCACGGCGCGCCCCTGACCGTGTGGCAATTCGTGGCGGAGCATCCAGCGGGGCTGGACCGGACCCTGCGATTCCTCGACCTCTGGGCGGAGGCGCGGAACCAGCTCCCCCGGATCCAGGTCATCCGCTACGAGGATCTCCGGGCCTCACCCGAGGCGGAGCTTCGTCGCGCGTTGGAGTTTCTCGGAGCCGATCCGGATCCGGAGAGCATCCGAGACGCGGTGGAGTACGCACGCTTCGAGAACATGCGTCAGCTGGAGGAGCAGGGCGGACAGGTGGCCGCCTCCGGTCGTCGACTGGTGCCCGGTCGTCGGGGGCAGGCCGACTCCTACAAGGTGCGTCGCGCCAAGGTGGGAGGCTGGCGGGACTACTTCGACGGGGCACAGGCGGCGGAGCTCGATGCGCGCGTGATGGCCGGGCTGCGGCCGGGCTTCGGCTACCGCCCGGACGAGCCCGAACCCGACAAGAGGAGGGCCTCCGCATGAGCCAGATGAGCTTCGCACCCGATTGGCTGAAGAAGGCGACCCTGATCGGCGCGACGGCGGCGCTGCCCCACTCCTGGCGGGTGGCTGCGCGCGCGCGCGGGCTCGCCTCGCT
>CAYWGW010000165.1:7126-9485 GCA_964457385.1 uncultured Spirochaetaceae bacterium | reverse complement strand
ACTCCGTAGGCCGCCGCGGGCCCGGCGATCGCGTTCGCGAGCAGCAACGCCGCCAGCGACGGGCCGACGACCCGGGAGAGGGTGTTCGCGACGTTGTTCAGGGCCATGGCGTTGCCCCGCAGCCCGAGCGGCACGAGATCCACCACCATTGCCTGGCGGGCCGGCCCGAGGAAGGCGAAAGCCGAGCCGATCACGAAGGAGCCGATCACGAGGTGGAGCACGCTGAGCATCCCAGCGGCGTAGAGCGCTCCGAGCGTGCCGAAGACGCTGGCCGAGGTCAGCTGGCCCGCCGCCACGACCCGACGTTTGGGCAATCGATCGGCGTAGGCACCGCCGATTGGACTGAACAGGAGCATTCCGAGTCCCTGACCAAAGACGGCGCTGCCGACGGCGCTGTTCGTGCCGATCAGCTCGAAGGCCACGACGCCCTGCACCGCGGTCGACATGAAGAAGGCGGTGAATGAGGCCATCGTCCCCGTGAACAGGATGCGGTAGCTCGGGATCGAGAGCGCGCCGAACGATGGCCTGTCTGCATCTCCATCCATGCGGTCGTCGGGATGATCGGCCCGGGGCATTCGATGAGCTTATCACCGCCAGCCCGGATGGGAGGCTGGGCGGCGCAACCCGGGATGGCCTGCCACCGCGGCCCGGTCCTCCGAACCGCAACGCGCGTTGACACCCACACAGCGCCCGGGTACGTTGCGCCGCTGGGCCAATGGTGGGCGTAGCTCAGTTGGTTAGAGCGCCAGATTGTGATTCTGGAGGTCGCGGGTTCGATTCCCGTCGCCCACCCCAGATTCGGCTCGCCCAGAGTCCCGCCGCACATGGTCTCCGTACAGGACCATGCGGGGCTGGGCAGCGACTGGCCCGAGGGCATCGACTCCGCCAGATCTCGTCCCCGGGGTTCCTGGCATCCCGATTCAGGACTCTGCCCGATGCATTCGAGCCCTCGCCCGGCCGATGGACCGCGGTGATGCCGGGCGCGATGACCACGATCTGGGGGCTGATGGGGCTGGTCCTGGGGGCCGTTCTCTTCGTGCGCGGGGGTCTGTGGTTCCGTCGCTGGGCCGTCGAAGATCGCATCGGGATCCCGCGCTTTCCGACCCACGCCGAAACCATCCTCCTCTGGCTGATCTACAGCGGGGGCATCGCGCTCGTCATCGTGCTCTTCCGGCAGACTCTGCGGGAGATCTAGGAGATCTAGAGGCCATCTCATCGACCCCGACCGAGCGAGGTGCGCGGCTTCGGCCCGAGCTCACGACGCGAAATCGCAGGCTGAGATGGCCTCCAGGCGAGCGGCGGCGGGCAGGCTCCGGATGTCCTAGTGACCGCCGATGGGGTCGCCCCAGACGTATCTCGCCGGTCCAGCCACCAGCGCTCGGAACGGCGTCCCGACCTCGTGGGGACGCGTGATCAAGACGATCGGAAGCGTCGCGACGAACAGACCCGTGCCGACGACGAGGCCCACGAAGCCAGCAGGCCGGAGCAGCATGACATCGACCGCCGCGGGAGCGTGGGCCGAATCGCCCTGTGAGCGAGTCTGAGCTCCCGCCGTCGTCCCCGACGCAACCACGAGTAGCAGTGCGGCACACGCGGCCGCCAGGATCCGTCGAACTTCGTTGGACATCGTGTGTCCTCCTCACATGCTAGTGTCCGGCGCGCGAGCCGGTCTGGCAGTCCATCGACCGGCCCGGGGTGTGGCTGAACCCCTGCTTCTCGACCGCCCGAGATTCCGGCATTCGAGCGGCTCGCTGCGGCCGCGAGCCGTACGAGCGGGAGAGACCCGATGGCGAGCTGGCTCTGGTTCACCCGCGCCCATTGCGCAGTCTACCGCGGCACCCGCGGGCTGATTGGCGGCAACCTGCTCGGCATTCCGATGCTGCTGCTCACGACGCGCGGCCGCAAGACCGGTCAGACCCGGACGCTGCCCCTCGCCTACGTCGAGCACGGCGACCATCTCGTCGTCGTCGCCTCGAACGGGGGCAGCGAGAGCCCCCCGGCTTGGTGGCTGAACCTGCAGGCGCGCCCGACGGCCACCGTCCAGGTCGGGGCCGAACGCTTCGAGGTGACCTGGCAGGTCTCGCCCCCAGAACGTCGCATGGAGCTGTGGCGCCGGCTGCAGGCGACCATCCCCGCCTACCGGGCCTATCGTGTGCGCACGCGGCGGGAGATCCCGATCGTGCTCCTGAAGCGGCTTCGGGCCGGGCGAGCCGGAGTGAAGCCGTCCTCCCACCTCGGGGACGAGAGACATCGCGAGCCCGGCCACGTCAGGCATCACGACTCCCGCCACGATGGCGGTGACGCAGAGCGCCCGAGTCGCGTCGCCAATCGTCAGTCGCTGATCGTTATTCGCTGATCG
>CAYWGW010000165.1:0-7026 GCA_964457385.1 uncultured Spirochaetaceae bacterium | reverse complement strand
TCGCTGATCGTTATTCGCTGATCGAGTCGCTGAAGAGGTAGCGTGCAACGATCTCTGCCGTGGCATGCGCGGCGGCGTCGCGGAAAGCCTCGCCTCCGACGAGATAGGCCTGCGTCGAGTTCCACTGCACGGTGTTCAGCAACACGAACGACGCCATCTGCCGGTCCAGGTCCGGGCGGCAGAGTCCCGCTTCGTCCACCGCGTCGATGAACTCGTCGATGGCCGCCCGAAGCCGCTCGCGGATCGCCTCGAAGGGCTTGCGAAACTCCGGGTCCTTGAAGTACTGCGCCCAGAGGATGCGCTGGATGCCGGGGCGCAGCTTCTGGGTGTGGAAGATGGCGTCGATCAGCGTGCGCGTGCGATCCCGCGGATCCGTCGTGCCGCGCCAGCTCTCGGGATCGAGCTGGGCGATCACCTCCTCTGCCAGCTCGCGATCAGTCTGGTCCAGCAGCTCGAGGATGATTTCGCGCTTGTCGTTGAAGTAGTTGTAGAAGGTGCCGACGGCGACCCCCGCCTCCGCGGCGATCATCGCAGTGGTCGTCTCCTCGAAGCCCTGACGCTCGAAGCAATCGATCGCCGCCTCGATCAGCCGCCGACGCGTCCGCCGGCTGCGGGCCTGCTGGGGGGCGCGGACCAGCCCCCGTTTGCCCTGCCCCACAGGCCCCGACGGCAGGGCTCCACGGCCGCTCTCTCTCTCGTTCGTCTGCGTCACGATGACCGGAGTGTACGGAAAGTTCGATAAAGGGGTTGAACGAACCTGAATTTAACGTCATGTTCTGCCGATCGAGTCTGGGCGCATCCGTCCAGAAACCCGAGAGGAGTCCCTGCCATGGCCGCCCATTCCACGCCTGCAACTGAAACGGGCCAGGATCTCGAGAGGATCCTGACCTCCTTCGACTCGAATTACGTCTGGAACTACGGCTGCGTCAAGGAGGGACTCCGCGACCTCTACGAGAAGGCCAAACGTGAGCAGTGGAACAGCACGACCCAGCTCGCCTGGCAGACCCCCGTCGACCCCGAATCGACGATCGTGCCGACCCAGTTCGACCCGCTCTCGGACTTCGGACCGGCCCAGAAGCTCACGCCCAAGGAGCGAGCCCGTCTGCGTCACGCGCAGATCTCGAATCAGCTCTCGCAGTTCCTTCACGGCGAGCAGGGTGCGCTGATCGTCGCCTCCCAGATCGTGGGCTCCGTGCCGTGGATGGACGCGAAGTACTACGCCGCCAGTCAGACCATGGACGAGGCGCGCCACGTCGAGGTCTTCGCGAAGTACGTCGACGAGAAGCTCGAGTGGCAATGGCCGATCAACCCGAACCTGAAGGAGCTGCTCGACGCGACCATCAAGGACGCGCGCTGGGACTTCAAGTTTCTCGGTATGCAGATCATCATCGAGGGGCTGGCCATGGCGGCCTTCGGCAGCCTCTGGAAGCTCGCCGAGGAGCCGCTGCTGAAGGACCTGCTCAAGTACGTGATGAAGGACGAGTCGCGCCATGTGGCCTTCGGCGTGCTGGCACTCCGGGACCACTACCAGGGGTTGGCCCCCGGCGAGCTTCGCGACCGCGAGGACTTCATCATCTACGCCTGCGAGCTGATGAAGAATCGCCTGGTGGGCGCCGAGATCGCCCGCGCGATGGGCTGGAACGAGGACGAGGTCCGCAGGACGGTGCTCGAGTCCTCGAGCGGGCGGATGTTCCGCTCGATGCTCTTCATGCGGATCGTCCCGAACCTCCGGAAGCTCGGCCTGATCACCCCCCGGGTGCGCGAGGCCTTCGAGCGTCTCGAGATCATCCAGTTCGAGCATCTCGACCCCGAGGCCCAGGACCGCGAGCTCGGCCTGGCCTGACCTCGGGCTTGGCCTGACCTCGGGCTTGGCCTGACCTCGGGCTTGGCCTGACCTCAGCGAAGGCGATCAGCGCGACGGCTCCCTGGCCCTGGCCGGTGCGTGGCCGGGTCCGCAAACTGCCCGCTGGAAAACTTTAGGTGTTTTCACTACACCCGTGTCACGTTTTGGTCCGAACGACCACTTCTCATCGAGGACCTGCCTGATCGAAGGCAACTCGACGGGAGGTCCGGTAGTCGGATCCAGGTTTGTGCTCGCTTTCCGGCGACGTACAGCCCGGATCGGGACGATCCAAAGGGGAGGGATCGTCCAGTGCGGATGCGGTGGAACATGCGGCGGCTTCGATTTTCTTTTCTGCTCGGCGTGATCGGAACGAGCCTGACGATGGCCTTCGCCACGTCGGCCTCGGCGCTGGCAATCGATCCGGACAACAGTGCGCTCGACAAGGCGATCGGCTGTGCCGACAGCTTCTGCTTTCCGACCCTCTTCGAGTCGTCGACCCCGACGCCGGTGACCGGCTCGATCAGCCTCGTCGACGACGTCCTGAGCTTCTCGATTCGGCTCGCCTCGGCAGAGCTGATGGCCACGAACGGCAGCGACGGCGGCGTCGAGTCGATCGTCTTCTCCGACGTGACCTACTCCGGCTCCGTCACGGTGACCCCAGGAGCGGGCCAGGCGATCGCAATCGACCTCGGACAGTTCGTTAGCGTCGTCGGCAGCGTGACGCCGATCGGCGCCGGCAGCCCCTCGACGTTCCAGGCCACGCAGGTCCTGTTGACCGGTGGCTGCTCGGGCAGCGCCGAGACCGCGCTGATCTGCGGACTGATCTTCGAGCCCGACCTCGACTTCAACGCCGAGGTGAACGGCAACACCCGCTCTTTCCAGCACACGGTCGACGTCGCGGCAGCCGTGCCCGAGCCGGGCGCTGCGGTGATGCTCGGTCTGGGGCTCGCCGGTCTGGCGGCGGCCAGCCGCCGCCGCCCGCGCAACGATACCTTTCGGACGGAGACGGAATCGTTTCGGGCACCCCGGCGAACGGATCCGCAGCGCGGCCACAAGCATGATTCGGGTACGAGGCTTCCCACTGGAAGTCGATGCTCGGCAGGAGTCCTGAGATGAGAGAGCCGATGCGCACGTGGAAGAAGCTGGGCTGGATCTGGACCGCGTCGGTCCTGCTGCTGCCGGGGATCGCCTCGGCGCTGCCGGCCGTCTACTCACTCACAGCGGGCTCCGCGACCCTGCGCGCCACGATCGCGGGGAGCGCGACCTCGCCCTTCGAGGGCACCACGAGCGTCGCCTTCGATCTCGACCACGGAACGATCACCTGGGATTCAATGACCCAGGAAGTCTCCAACCTCGCCTTCGGCGCGACGGGACCGATCCTGATCGACCTCGACGAGACCCTCGTCCCGCTCGATTCGATCACGCTTCATCAGCTCGACTGGGCGAGTCCGACGGGCCTCACGGCCGCGGCGAACGCCTTCGGCCAGTTCAACCTGCGCACCGTGCTTTCCGGGGAGGTGTCGGGCGTGCTGCCGGATCAGAGCCTCTTCGGTCCCGAACCCTTCGTCGGCGAGGGGGGCGAGGCCGCCGGCCGCATCGTGACGAACGCCGACGCGACGCTCGTCCGCCTGACGGGGATCGACCTGGCCGTCTTCGATCGGCTCGATCCATCGGCGCCGGGCTTCGTGGTGAAGGCCGACTTCACGTTCATCGCCGAGCGCGTGGGCGTACCGCCGATTCCCGAGCCCTCCGCGGCGCTGCTCTTCGGACTGGGCACGGTGGTGGTCGGGTCGCTCCAGGCGCGACGTCGTCCTCGGGCCTAGCCCGCGAACCTGCGATGCAGATACTCGACGATGTCGGCCGACTCGGGTAGCCACTCGACCTGGCCCGCGTCGTCCTCGATCCGCAGCACCGGAACCGTGGCGCGCCCGCGGACGTCGACGAGGGCCTGGCGATAGGCGGGATCGAGCATGGTGTTCCGCAGCTCGATGTCGATCCCGAGCTCGTCGACCTTGCGAAGGACGGTCTGACAGAAGGGACATTGGGGATATCCGTAGAGCGAGAGCCGTCCTCCCTCCGGATCATTCGTCCTTTCCGTCCGCCCGGTCTGCTCGCTCTTGCTCCTTGCCATCGAACCCGTCTCCGCTCCCGTGTGTGGGGGTGTGCCTGCCTTCCACGCGCCGCGCCCTCCGCGCCGCGCCTCGGCCAGCCCGACGCGCCCCGGCCATCCGGGACGCGGGTCGACTCTAGCCCGACCCCGGGAGAAATCCGGCTGCCCTTTCGAGGGCCGCGTGCAGCCCCTCCGGCCAATCGTCGCGAGCGGTATCGACGGCGATGCGCGTCGCCGAGGGCCACTCCGTGGGACTCTCGAACGCCTCCTTTCGTTGCTGGTAGACCTCGACCCCCGCATCCGAGACCCGCCGGGGATCCTGCAGACGCGCCTCGATCCGGGCCAGGGTCGTCGATTCGGGGCAACGGACGTCGAGCAGGAGCGCCGTCACGCCGAGGCTCTCCGCATGGGCGCGGACGTCTGCGCGTCGCGATGCCCGCGAGTAGGTTGCGTCGAGCACGACGGGGCGTCCCGAGGCGAGCACAGGCCGGGCCCGCTCGAGCAGGCCGGCATACACCGCTTCGGTCTGCTCGGCCGTGTAGATCCCCGCATCCGGCCCCGCGTCTCCGCGCTCGGTCGGCGCCAGTCCGGCGAGATGCTTGCGCACCCGATCCGACGAGATCACGACGCCACCCAGGGCCCGCGCCGCTGCCGCCGCCACCGTGCTCTTGCCGGTACCCGGCAGACCCGTCGTCAACACGATCAAGGCCCGGGATCGACGATCCAGCCGCTCTTCCACCATTTCCAGGTGGCGGCGCGCGCTCTCCGCCGCGCGCGTCCGCTGTGCCTCGTCGATCTCCTCCTCGCCGCAGGCGACCGCAGCGACCGAGGCCCGCACGAGGGCACGGTGCAGGACATGATAATCGACGACGTCGTAGAGATCGTAGTCGTCCGCGAGCGCGGCATAACATGAAAGAAGCTGTTCCCCCAGATTCTCCCCTCCGCGATAGGCCGCATCCATCGTGAAGAACGCGAGCTCGCCCGCCACGTCGATCCGCCGCAGATCCGCGTCGAATTCGATGCAGTCGATCACCACCGGCGGTCCCGCATCCTCTGGATACCAGACGTGGTCGAGATGGAGATCCCCATGACCATCGACGGCCCGGCCCGCGTCTCGTCGCGCAAGCACGGCAGCTCGATGGTCGTCGAGCCAGCGCGTCATCGCGTCCTCGGAGCGATCCAGGACGCTCGCCTCGAGCACGGCGCCACCCTTCGTCCGGGCCAGAGCGAAGGTTTCCGCGACTGGACGCTCCACCCTTGCTAGCCACTCCTCGGGCGACCAGGGTGCGGGTGTCCCGAGATGGGTCGCGCGGTGGAAGGCGACCAGCCGCTCCGCCAGCGCCTCGACGTGACGACGCTCCAGCTGGCCTGCCTCGAGCATCGAGAGCGCATCGCGCCCGTCGGGCAGCCGCCGCATCACGACGCAATGCTCGGCCTCCGGCTCGCCAGACCCGTCGCGCCCGATCGGCCGACCCCCCTCGTCCGACAGCGTCTCCCGGGGCTCACCCAGCCTCCAGCCCCCCGTCTCCCCGCGCAGCACCGGAGCCACCCCGAGATAGACGTCCGGCGCCAGTCGACGATTCAGCTCGACCTCCCGCAGGCAGTCGAGGTTGCGCTCCTCCCGCGTCGCGAAGGAGAGGAAGGGCAGCCGCACCGCCTTCCTCAGCTTGAAGACCCGATCCCGGGTCAGGAAGAGATGGGAGATATGCGTCTGCAGCAGGGTCACGTCGTTCTCGCCCGGCGGCGAGCCGCCCGCGAGCGCAGCCGACAGCGCCGCGGGCCGCCGCAGCGTCGCGACGAGGTCTTTCGGCAGGGGCTCGATATCGCTCACGACTTCGACTCCGAGGACGCGCGCCGCAGCGGGGCGATCCGGGTTCGCCCCCCGAACGCCTCGCTCGCAGGCTGGACGGCGTAGAAGAGACAGTCGCTCTTCGCGATCCGGACGTCGGTCGTCATCATGATCGGGATGAACTCGCGACGGGTCCGCAGGACCCCGTCCACCACCTCGAGGAGCGACCGGGAGCAGTCGATCCCGTCCGCCCCGATCGCCTCGATCGGCCAGGGCGTTCCGGAGCGAAGCCAGCCGATCGGCGAACCCACGGCCAGACGCTCGAAGTTGTGACGGTCGATGTCCTTCGAGATCGTGAGTTCCGCTTCAGCACCGGCTGCTTCACCGAAGGCCAACCCGAGATCCGCTCGGACGCAGACACGCACGGGGTCCTCCAGATGAAGCAACGGCACCAACGGCCGCTCGAAGTCGATCACCTCCCAGCCGAGGACCCGGCACAGGCCGCCCCAGGCGACCTCGTCGGCCTCGGGATCCCCCGCCCGTCCGCATTCGATCGTGACGCTCGGAAACTCGGACACCGTTGCCTCCACCAGGGTCCCGAGCTCGATCGGCGTATGCACGATCCGATCCGCGAAGAGCGAGACCAGGCTGAGCTCGGCATGGCCGACCCGGAAGGCCACACCATAGGCGGGATTGTGCCCCGTATTGTTATGCAGATCGATCAGGCATTCGGGCTGCGCGGTCCGGATCCGCTCGAGCACCGCCCGCGCCACCTCGCCTTGCGGCGTCTCGAAGGGGGGAACCCAGCAGCGGTTGGCATCCTGCTCGCCCGGCAGTGCCCGATGGGCGAAGCCCGGCGCTGCGAGGGCCGTCTGGACGGCCCCGATGAAGAAGAGCACCGTCGTCGCCGGCATCTCCTCCGAGCGGAGAAAGCGCAGGACGGCGCGCAGGCCCGAGGGCTCGTTGCCGTGGAGCAGGGTGCTCACCACGCGGACCCGCGAAGGATCGCGACCCGACAGCTCGATCAGGGTCGGCCCACCCAGCCGACGCAGGAACTCGCCCGCCTCCTCGGGCAGCTCCGACCGCAGCAGGTCGCGCCCGACCCGAAGCTCGCGCAGCGGCGGCCTCACGAAGCGCCCCATTGGTCGACCGGCTCTCCGCCTGCACTGCGATCCAGATACTCCTCGAACATCCGAACGAGGGCCTCCCTGCGCGGCCTCGAGGCCTCGAGCTCGAACAGTCGCATCCGCTGCCAACGAGCAGCCGTACGCCCCGACTCGGCCC
>CAYWGW010000164.1:0-9490 GCA_964457385.1 uncultured Spirochaetaceae bacterium | reverse complement strand
CGATGAAGATCGAGGGCGCGCAGGTCTTTGCGGTCTACGGCAAGGGCGGGATCGGCAAGTCGACGACCTCGTCGAACCTGTCGGCCGCCTTCAGCCATCTGGGCAAGCGCGTGCTGCAGATCGGCTGCGACCCCAAGCATGACAGCACCTTCACGCTGACCGGGCGGCTGGTTCCGACGGTGATCGACGTGCTCAAGGACGTGAATTTCCACTCCGAGGAACTGCGGCCCGAGGATTTCGTCTATACCGGCTACAACGGCGTGATGTGCGTCGAGGCGGGCGGGCCGCCGGCGGGCACGGGATGCGGCGGCTACGTCGTCGGCCAGACCGTGAAGCTGCTCAAGGAGAACCACCTGCTCGAGGATGCGGACGTCGTCATCTTCGACGTCCTCGGCGACGTGGTCTGCGGCGGCTTCGCCGCGCCCCTCCAGCATGCGGATCGAGCGCTGATCATCACCGCCAACGACTTCGACTCGATCTTCGCGATGAACCGGATCGTGGCCGCGATCCAGGCGAAGTCGAAGAACTACAAGGTGCGGATCGGCGGGGTCGTCGCGAACCGCAGCGCCGACCTCGACCAGATCGAGCGTTTCAATCAGCGCGTCGGACTGAAGACCGTCGCGCATTTCCCGGACCTGGACGTGATCCGACGCAGCCGGCTGAAGAAGTCGACGCTCTTCGAGATGGAGCCCTCGCTCGAGGTCGAGATGGTCCAGAAGGAGTATCTGCAGCTGGCGGCCGCGCTCTGGGCCGGCACGGAACCGATGATCGCGGAGCCGATGAAGGATCGGGACATCTTCGACCTTCTCGGCTTCGACTGAGAGGACCACGAGGCGGGACATGTCGACGCTCTCCTATGAAACGCGCAGAAGCGAGCTCGAGACCTACTTCGACCGGACGGCCGTCGAGGCCTGGGCGAGACTCACGTCGAACGCACCGGTCGGTCGGATCCGGGCGACCGTCCGCGCGGGCCGCGACGAGATGCGAGAGAGGCTGCTGTCGTGGTTGCCGGCGGATCTCCGCGGTCGTCGACTGCTGGATGCCGGCTGCGGCACGGGCGCGCTCTCCGTAGAGGCGGCTCGGCGGGGGGCGGACGTGCTGGCGATCGATCTCTCGTCGACACTGGTGGAGCTGGGCCGCGAACGGATCGAACGCGTCGGCGAAGGCCGGATCGAGTTCCGGGTGGGCGATATGCTGGATCCCCAGCTCGGCCGCTTCGACCATGTGGTCGCGATGGATTCCATGATCCACTACGCCGCGCCGGACATGGTCCGGATGCTGTCGAGCCTCTCGTCCCGGGTCGACGGATCGATCCTCTTCACCTTCGCGCCGTGGACGATGCCCCTGGCCGTCATGCATGCGGTGGGCCGTCTGTTCCCCCGATCGGATCGCGCGCCGGCGATCGAGCCCATACGAGAGGAGGCGCTCGTTCGGCGGATCGAAGGCGATTCAGGGCTCGAGGGCTGGCGCCCGGGCCGCAGCGCGCGCACCGCCCGTGGATTCTACATCTCGCATGCGATGGAGCTCGCACCGAAGCGATGAAGGCGATCAACGAGACCCTCGCCCGGGGATGGATGCGATTGGGGACGCAGCTGCTGCCCTTCGCCGACGCGGCGAGCCTCGACCTGCCGCTGGGTCGCCTCCTCCGGCTCTCGCTCTTCCAGGTCTCGGTCGGGATGGCGATCGTGCTGCTGAACGGAACGTTGAATCGGGTCATGATCGTCGAGCTGGGCGTGCCGGCCTGGATCGTATCGTCGATGATCTCGCTGCCGATCGTCTTCGCGCCGCTTCGGGCCCTGATCGGGTTTCGTTCGGACCACCATCGTTCCGCGCTGGGCTGGCGTCGCGTTCCCTATATCTGGATGGGCTCGCTGCTGCAGTTCGGCGGGCTGGCGATCATGCCTTTCGCCCTGCTGATCCTGTCGGGCGACACCCAGGGAGCCGCCTGGGTCGGACCGGTGGGTGCCTCGCTGGCCTTCGTGCTCGCGGGCGCAGGCCTTCACACGACGCAGACGGCGGGTCTCGCGCTCGCGACTGATCTCGCGCCCAGGGAGTCGCGGCCCCGGGTCGTCGCGCTGCTCTACGTGATGCTGTTGATCGGGATGGCGGGCAGTGCGCTGGTGTTTGGCGTGTTGCTCCAGGATTTCGGTCAGATCCGGCTGATCCAGGTGATCCAGGGCTCGGCGGTCCTCACGATGCTGCTCAACGGCATCGCCCTCTGGAAGCAGGAGCCCCGCAACCCGGCTCGTACGACTGAGGTGTCCGCGGGGCGTCCATCCTTCCGTGAGGCCTGGCATTCCTTTACACACGACCGCCGTTCGCGACGCTTCCTGGTCGCAGTCGCCCTCGGCACCGCCGGCTTCAGCATGCAGGACATCCTGCTCGAGCCCTACGGTGGTGAGATCCTCGGTCTCAGCGTCGGCGCGACGACCACGCTGACGGCCCTGCTCGCCGGGGGAACGCTCGCCGCCTGCGCCTTCGCCGCCCGCTGGCTGGCTCGAGGCGCCGACATCCATCGGCTGGCGGCGGTCGGTGCACTGATCGGTGTCGCGGCCTTCTCCGCCGTCATCCTCTCGGCGGCGGCGGATTCGCCTCTGCTCTTCCGGGTCGGGACGACGTTGATCGGTTTCGGCGGCGGGCTCTTCGGTGTCGGCACCCTCACCGCCGCGATGGATCTCGAGCGAGCCGGTGGAAGCGGCCTCGCGTTGGGGGCGTGGGGGGCGGTGCAGGCGTCGGCCGCCGGCATCGGGATCGCCTGCGGCGGCGCAATCCGCGATCTGATCGCGGCCTTCGCGGAGCGCGGTCTGCTCGGGCCGGCCTTGACGAGTGACGCGGTCGGCTACGGAGCCGTCTATCACCTCGAGATCGTTCTGCTCTTCGCCACGCTGATCGCGATCGGGCCACTGGTCCAATCCGCGAGGGTTTCGGAGCCGCTCGTCGGCTCGTCGCGTTTCGGTCTGGCCGAGTTCCCCGGATAGTCCGGGGGGACGGTGGCCTGGCCTCGAGAAAGTCTTGAAGGAGAGAGGGAGGCCCTAACACGGGATGTTCGTCGTGAATGTCCTCGGTCTGCCCAGGGAGGTCCAGCTCGTGTCTACCGGAGCCATCACGGAATATATCGACGTCGCCCAGATCGTCCTCTACGTGTTCTGGGCGTTCTTCGCCGGACTCATTTTCTACCTCCGCCGCGAGGACAAGCGCGAAGGCTACCCCCTGGTCTCGGATCAACCGGGGCGAGGCCGGCCCGAAGGCTTCCCACGCGTGCCTTCGCCGAAGACGTTCCTGCTTGCCGATGGCAGCACGTATTCGGCACCCCACGAAGAGCATGATCCGCGCACCGTCCAGGCCGAGCCCACGGCCGCCTGGCCCGGCGCGCCGCTCGAGCCGATCGGGGATCCGATGCTGGCCGAGGTCGGTCCTGGCGCCTACGCGCTGCGGCCCGATCGGCCCGAGCTGTCGGTGGACGGTGATCCCCGAATCGTTCCGATGCGGGTGGCGACCGACTACGACGTCGAGTCCCGGGATCCCGATCCGCGGGGCATGGACGTCTTCGGGGCAGATGGAGCGGTTGCCGGGAAGGTGTCGGACATCTGGGTCGATCTCGCCGAGTCTCAGGTCCGATACCTCGAGGTCGATGTCGCGGGCTCGCCCGAGGAAGGGATCGAGGCTCGGCGCGCGCTGGTCCCGATCGCGCTGGCCCGGATCGATCGACGTCGGGGCCGGGTCGCCGTCTCCTCGATCCTCGCGCGTCAGTTCGCCCAGGCCCCGAAGATCCAGCATGACTCGCAGGTGACACAGCTGGAAGAAGAGAAGATCTGTGCCTACTTCGCGAGCGGCCATCTCTACGCCGTGCCCGCTCGCCGGGAGTCGTTGCTATGAGCATCGGACATCAGCCGGGTGAATACGAGAGCGAGCCCGTGCGCGGACTCCCCGAGCAGCTGCCGGAAGGCGAGGAACTCCTCTGGCAGGGCTCTCCCTGTTGGCGGGGCCTGGCCCGGCGGGCGCTCCATACCCGGAAGATCATGGCCTACTTCGGCCTGTTGCTCGCGTGGAGCCTGATCTCCTCCCTGGCTGGCGGCGATTCGATTGCGACGGCCGCAGGTCAGGCGTCCTGGATCGTGCTGCCCTTTGCCGCGGCGATGGGACTCCTCTTCCTCTTCGCCTGGCTGAACAGTCGCGCGACCGTCTACACGATCACGAGTCGCCGGATCGTGATCCGCTTCGGCGTCGCGCTGCAGATGGCGCTGAACCTGCCCTTCCGCACGGTGCAGTCCGTCGATCTCAAGTCCTTCCCGGACGGGACCGGCGATCTCTCTCTGCGCGTCAGCGGCGCGGAACAGTGCGGCTACATGATGCTCTGGCCGCATGCGCGCGCGTGGCGTTTCGGCTCCGAGTCGCAGCCGACACTGCGATCGATCCCGGACGCCGAGGCCGTCGCGGAAATCCTGATGGCGGCGCTCGCGACCTCGGAGCAGCGCGTGGTCGCAGCGTCGGCGCGTCCTGGGCGGCAGCGCGAGGAGGGCGAGTCCCGTCGGCGGCTGGCGACGGCGGCATCCTGAGTCGAGATCGAGACCGGAGTGAAGGTGCGAGGAGACGTCCATGAGCGACATGATGTCCGAGAAACCCTTTCCGAGAGGCGTGCTGTTGGCGGCCTCGCTGCTTCTGGGCTTCGCGATGTTGTCGGCAGGAGCCGCACGACTGACGGGAGTCGGCAAGACGGCAGCGCCGGAGTCCACGCCCGTCGCGAGTCGCTCGCTGCGCTTCGAGGACCGCGCCGACGGCGGCGTGAACGTGATGCTCAACGAAGCAGGCCGGTATCGCGAGATCGACGTCCTTGCGCCGGGCACCAACGGATTCGTGCGCAGCGTGCTGCGGGGGCTCGTCCGCGAGCGGCGTGCGCGGGGAATCGGTCGCGAGCCGGATTTCCGGCTGACCCGCCATGCCGACGGGCGCCTCTCGCTGCAGGATCCCGCGACCGGTCGCACCGTGGATCTCGACGCCTTCGGCCCGACGAACGTCGCAGCGTTCGGGCGGCTGCTGACCCTCCCGGTCGACCCGATCGAACGGGTTGGCCCCGTCGGCCCCATGGTCGTCGCCGAAGGAGGCGCCCGATGATCGGGAGCGTATTCAGACGGGAATCGCTGCTCGAGGTCGGCTGCACCGTCGACATCGAGGAGTCCCGGGAGAATCTCTTCGCCCACGTGGATCTCGGCGATCTCCCCATCGGCCCCGGTGATTCGGTCCGGGTTCACGAAGCGCCGCCTCCGGGAAGCTACGGCGAGCGCGTGCAAGTGAGAAGGAGCGCGACGATCGAGCGCGCCGGATGGCTCGAGCGGACCTGGACCCGCCTGATCTCGAATCTCGAGCTCTCGGAGCTCTACGAAGTGGGCTTCAGCCCGAGGAGAATGAAATGACCGCAGCCGCCCTGGAAGTCCTCCCCAACGAGACCACGCGAAGAGCCCAGTCCGATACGGTCCTGAGCCCGCGCTTCTACACCACCGATTTCGAGGAGATGGACCGGCTCGACGTCAGCGCGGTCCGCGCCGAGTGGGACGAGCTGATCGCCGAGCTGAAGAGCGACATCAATCGGAATCACTTCGTCCGATCCGATGGGTCCGACGCGAACGAGGTGAGAATCCCGGACGCCGCGAGAGACGAGTTCGTCGACTTCCTCGTCAGCTCGATCACGGCCGAGTTCTCGGGCTGCGTGCTCTACGCGGAGATCAAGAAGCGGGCGACGAACCCCGATGTCCAGGATCTCTTCGGACTGATGAGCCGGGACGAGTCGAGGCATGCGGGCTTCATCAACACCTGGCTGAAGGATCTGGGCATCGGCGTCGATCTGGGCTTCCTGTCCCGCGAGAAGAAGTACACCTTCTTCAAGCCGAAGTTCATCTTCTACGCGACCTACCTCTCCGAGAAGATCGGCTACGCGCGCTACATCACGATCTATCGCCAGATCCAGCGTAATCCCGAGCTGCGTTTCCATCCGATCTTCAGCTGGTTCGAGCGCTGGTGCAACGACGAGTTCCGGCATGGAGAGGCCTTCGCCCTCCTGATGCGGGCGAATCCGAAGCTGCTGCAGGGCGTGAACAAGCTGTGGATCCGGTTCTTCCTGCTCGCGGTCTTCGCCACGATGTACGTCCGCGACCACGCCCGGCCGGAGTTCCACGCCGCGCTCGGACTCGATCCGACCGACTACGACTTCCAGGTCTTCCGGATCACGTCGGAGATCACGCGTCAGGTCTTCCCCTTCACGCTGGACATCGAGCATCCGCGCTTTCGGGCCCGGCTCGATCGACTGCGACGGATCAGTGAGGCGTCCGACGAGGCGCGGCGCGCGGGCGGTGTCCGGGGCGCATTGAAGCGGGTCGGCCTCGCCGCAGCCGGCGTGGCCACCTTCGTCGAGCTGTATCTGCTGCCGACCCGGAAGAACGAGCTGCCCGCGGAAGTCCGCATGGCCCCGGCCTGGTGAGGCCGCGCGGACTTCGAGTCCGAGGTGCCTCGAAGCGCTCTGAGACACCGCTTCCGCAAGCGATGGATCTGGTGCCCGTGCAGGCGCTTGCTCTGCTGACCTCAGTGGCCGATCTCGTCC
Organism: uncultured Spirochaetaceae bacterium; assembly: GCA_964457385.1. Taxonomy (GTDB): domain Bacteria; phylum Myxococcota_A; class UBA9160; order UBA9160; family UBA4427; genus UBA4427. The sequence continues at coordinate 2,898 of CAYWGW010000164.1, read as the reverse complement.
TGGTCCTCGATGGCGAGGGCGTGATCCAGAAGCTGCCTTCCGCTCTACCGGCCGCTTGCGCGGGGAAATCCGCAGTGAAGGGTCTGCTCGCGCACGCGGCGCGACAGTGGCAGGGCCGCGCGTGGGTCGACACGTTCACCCGGGACTCTCAGCCGCGAGCCGTGGAGATGCTCGCGGAGGTTCACGCGAAGGGCTTCTCGGGGCCGCGCTCGATGACTCATCAGACACCGGCCGGTGTCGAGATGAGGGTCGCCTGCACGGCGAGTGAGTTGGGTCGTCGCGGCGGGATCCTCGTCGTCGGTCGGGATCTGGACCGGGTGGCGGCGATGCAGACACAGCTCCATGAGACGCAGCAGGCGATGGAGCGCGACTATCATCGAATGCGCCAGGCCGAGTCGAGATACCAGCTGCTGTTCCGGCTCGCGACCCGGGCCACCCTCGTCGTCGATGCAGAGACCCTTCGGATCGCCGACGCCAATCTGGCAGCTGGGCGGCTGCTCGGTCGCTCTTCATCCGAGCTGCTCGAACGCCCGGCCGCGGTCTGCTTCGATCGAAGGCATCGGGCTGAGCTCGAGGACCTGCTCGCGAGCGCGCGGGGATCGGGCGGGTTCTCCGAGATCCTGACGACCCTCGCCGACGGCCGGACCCGTGTCCGCGTCGGCGCGACGCCCTACCGATCGGATCGGCAGACCTGGCTGCTGTTGCGCATCGATCGGCAGGGAGACGAATCCCGGCAATCGGCTGATGCCCCGAATCTGGCGGCGCTGATGCAGGAGATTCCCGATGCCATCGTCCTGACGGATGCTTCGGGCTCGATCGTCGAAGTCAATCCGGCGTTCGGACAGCTCGTCGGGAACGGCGATCTCCGGCAGGTTCTGGGCAGGTCCCTCGGAGATTGGCTCGGCCGTCCGGGCAGCGAACTCGCGACGATCCTGTCGGCGCTCGAGAAGGATGGGCCGCTGCGCGCGCTGGCCGGCTGGATCCGGTGCGACAGCGGTGCCTGGAACGAGATCGAGCTTTCGGCAGCGCGACTCTCGACGGCGGCGGGTCCGGCGATCGGTTTCATCCTGCGCCGGGCGGCACGCGGTGCCCGGGGCGTCGCGGAGGGCATCGGCCGCCAATCCGTCGCCGGGTACGACTCGAGCGCGCTCGTCGGCCGCATGCCGCTCTCCGAGCTGATCCGCGACACGACCGACCTCGTCGAGCGCGACTTCATCGCGGCGGCACTCGAGCGCACCCGCGGCAACCGCACGACCGCGGCCGAGATCCTCGGGCTGAGCCGGCAGAGTCTCTACGTGAAGCTGCGCCGGCATGGGCTGGGCGCTGATCCGTTCGGGAGCGCCGCGCGCCCCACCGTCCGAATGGGTGATCCAGCCGTGTTCTCGGAGAAATCGGGTCTTTTTGACCCCGTTCAGCGCAGGATCGCCCCGGGCGGACTCCAAAAGTAGTCTATTTTACTTGACACCTAATACTGTCATAGTAAGATGACAACTGAGAAGCAGGGGATGTGACGGAGTCTATGGCGGACCATTCGAACGCCGATTCAGGGATCACCCGGGAGCCGGAGAGCACGACGGCCGTCGTCTTCGAGTCGCCCGGTCGTCTCGCGCTCCGACCCCTGGTCCTCTCGCCGGCAGGAGACGTCGACGTCGTCGTCGACGTCGACTGGAGCGGAATCAGCACCGGCACCGAGCGACTGCTCTGGACCGGTCGCATGCCCGAGTTCCCCGGTCTCGGCTACCCGCTGGTGCCCGGCTACGAGTCCGCCGGCCGCGTCGTTTGGGCAGGGGTTCGGTCGGGTCGCCGTGAGGGCGACTACGTTTTCGTGCCCGGGGCGAGCTGCTTCGGCGAGGTGCGCGGGCTCTTCGGAGGGGCAGCGGCCCGGCTGGTGGTGCCCGGTGCGCGCGTCGTTGCGATCGACGAATCCCTCGGCGAGCGCGCCGTCCTGCTGGCCCTGGCTGCGACGGCGCATCACGCCCTGGCCGCCGGCGACGCCAAGCGTCCGGATCTGATCGTCGGCCACGGTGTTCTCGGTCGGCTGCTGGCGCGGCTCGCGATGCTCGAAGGCGGCGAGGCTCCCCTCGTCTGGGAGACCAACCCCGACCGCCGTGCCGGTGCGACGGGCTACCGCGTGGTCCATCCGAGTGACGATCCGCGACACGATCATGCGTCGATCTACGACGTGAGTGGCGACGCATCATTGCTCGACACGCTCGTGTCGCGCCTCGCGCCTCGCGGCGAGATCGTGCTGGCGGGCTTCTATTGCGAGCCGCTCTCCTTCCACTTCCCGCCCGCATTCCTGCGCGAGGCGAGGCTGCGCGTGGCGGCCGAGTGGCAGCCTCCGGACCTGCTCGCGGTCAAGCGAAGCCTCGAGTCCGGACTGCTCGACCTCGACGGACTGATCACCCACCGGCTGCCCTCGACCGACGCTGCGTCGGCCTACGAGACGGCCTTCGATGACCCTGCCTGCCTCAAGATGGTTCTGGATTGGAGGAGCTTCCGATGAACGCGTCCACCCCCGAAAACGGCTCACGCCCCCTCGAAACCCTCGCCAAGGGCCTTCGCATCGAGGCTTCCGAGGAGCCCGAGGCACCGTCGAGCTCGCGGGAGGCCCTCGACCCGCCGACCGTCAAGGAGACCCAGGTCATCGCGATCTACGGCAAGGGCGGCATCGGAAAAAGCTTCGCCCTCGCGAACCTCTCCTACATGATGGCGCAGCAGGGCAAGAAGGTGTTGCTGATCGGCTGCGATCCGAAGAGCGACACGACCTCGCTGCTGTTCGGCGGCCGGGCCTGCCCCACCATCATCGAGACGTCTTCGCGCATGAAGAGCGCCGGCGCACAGGTCGGCATCGGAGACGTCTGTTTCAAGCGCGACGGCGTCTTCGCGATGGAGCTC
>CAYWGW010000163.1:0-9514 GCA_964457385.1 uncultured Spirochaetaceae bacterium | reverse complement strand
CGCTACCCCGCTCGATCACGTGGATCCGGCCGGCGGTGGGCCCCGGGCGACCGAAGCGCCCCGGAACGCAGAACTCGTAGAGCAGGCCCCCCTTTCTCGCCGTCCGTCACCGATTCCCCTACTCGGCCTCGAGTCGGCCTCGAGTCGGCCTCGAGTCGGCCTCGAGTCGGCCTCGAGTCGCCGCTGCAGCGTCTCCCAACCCCCCACCCGACGTCAAGACCAGCCCCACCTCGGCCGGCGCCCACCACCGGAGCATTCCGCCTCCCCGGAATCGACCCCCGCGCACACAATTGCCGTCTTGTCGAAGGCTGTCGAAGGCTCAGGCTCGGCGGAGCGAAGCGCAGAGGATAGACGAAAAAAAGACGAAAGTAAACCCTGCCAGCCGCGAATCGGGCATGAGACGTTCCCTCTCTCGAAACCGAACCATCCGTATCGGGGCTTCGAGCCGAACAGTGTTGCGCCCGGGTTCTAGGTGTTGGCGCCCGGATCCGGTTGGAACGCCGGTTGGACGGGAGTCCGGACCGGGATCCCGGCCGCGAGCAGCTCGCGCTTCACGTCGCCGACGGTCGTCTCCTTGAAGTGGAAGATCGAGGCCGCGAGCGCTGCCTGACAGTGACCGCCCTCAGGGGATTCATCGAGGGCCCGGGCCAGGTCGGCCGCGCTCCCGCCGCCGCCCGAAGCGATCACCGGAATCGGCACCCGATCGGCGACCGCTCTCAGCATGGCCAGGTCGTAGCCGCTGCGGGTGCCGTCGCGATCCATGCTGGTCAGCAGGATCTCGCCCGCTCCCGCCTCGGCCATGCGCGCGGCCCATTCCACGGCGTCGAGGCCCGTCGGCCGCCGGCCGCCGTGGGTGCAGACCTCCCAGCGCGCCGGCTCGCCCGGCTCCGAGACGTCCCGGGCGTCGATCGCGACGACGAGATTCGCGCTGCCGATCCGGGCCGCCGCGTCCGCCACGAGGTCGGGATTCTGGACGGCCGCCGTCATGATCGAGACCTTGTCGGCGCCGGCGTTCAGCAGATCGCGGATGTCCTGCAGCGAGCGCACGCCGCCCCCCACCGTGAGCGGCATGAAGACGCTCTCCGCCGTCCGCGAGACCACGTCGAGCAGGATCGCCCGGCCCTCGTGGCTCGCCGTGATGTCGAGGAAGGTGATCTCGTCGGCCTCTTCGGCGTCGTAGCGCCGAGCGACTTCGACCGGATCACCCGCGTCCACGTGGTCGACGTATTTCACGCCCTTCACGACCCGGCCCTGGTCCACGTCGAGGCAGGGGATGATCCGCTTGAACAGCATCCGCTCAGCCCTCCCCGGCGTTGCGCATCGCCGCGAGCGCCTTCAGGGCGGCCTCGAGATCGACGTCGCCGGTGTAGATCGCCCGGCCGACGATGACCCCGCAGACACCTCTCGACGTCAGGCGCGCCGCATCGATCACGTCCTGGTCCCGTGCCACGCCCCCCGACACGATCACCGGGATGCCCACGCTCTCGGCGAGGGCGGTGGTCGCCTCGAGGTTGGGGCCGCTCAGCATGCCGTCGCGGGCGATGTCGGTGTAGACGATCGCCGCCACCCCCGCGTCCTCGAATCGCCGACCGAGATCGACGGCGGTCGTCTCGCTGGCCTCGAGCCAGCCTTCGACGGCGACGCGGCCGTCGCGGGCGTCGATGCCGACGACGATGCGACCGGGATGGCGGGCGGCGGCGCGGCGAACGAGCTCGGGATCGCGTAGCGCGACGGTGCCCAGGATGACGCGATCGAGGCCCCAGGCGAGCGCCTCGTCGACACCGTCCAGTGTCCGTAGCCCGCCGCCGAGCTGCACCGGAATCCCGCCCGCCGCGTCGAGGATCCGGCGGACCGTCTCTCCCTGCACCGGCTTGCCCGCCTTCGCGCCCTCGAGGTCGACGACGTGAAGCCGCTCGATTCCGGCAGCGGCGAAGCGAGCCGCCACGGCCGCCGGGTCGGAATCGTAGGTGGTCGCGGCGTCGTAGCGTCCCTGGGACAGGCGCACCGCCTCGCCGCCGAGCAGGTCGATCGCGGGAATCAGCTCGAAACGCCGCCCGGCCCCCCCCATCGTCATCGACTGGCCTCCAGCCAGGCACGATAGGCGTCGAGCAGCCGCTTGCCCGCGGACTGGCTCTTCTCGGGATGGAACTGCACGGCGAAGATGTTGTCCCGGGCGACGGCGGACGCGAACTCGCCGCCGTAGTCGGTGCGACCGACGACGATCGAGGGATCCTCGGGAACCGGCCGATAGGAGTGGACGAAGTAGTAGACGTCGCGCTCGGGCAGCGCCGCCAGCATCGGATGGTCGCCCGAGAAGCGCACCTCGTTCCAGCCGATATGCGGCACGCACAGCCGACGCCCCTGCTCGTCGACGTCCGGAAAGCGCGTCACGCGACCATGGAAGATCCCGAAGCCCGGGGTCCGGCCGTGCTCCTCGCCCTCGTCGAAGAGCAGCTGCAGGCCGAAGCAGAGACCGAGATAGGGGCGGGCCCGATGCTGCGTGACCTCGCGGATCGCGTCGACCAGCCCGGCCTTCTCGAGCGCGATCGCGGCGTCGCGGAAGGCCCCGACACCGGGCAGCAGCACGCCGTCGAGCGCCCGCACCACCGCCGGATCCCCCGTCACGACGGGCTCCATTCCGGAGCGCTCCAGCGCCTTCGCCACGCTCCGCAGGTTGCCCGCGCCGTAGTCGACCAACGCGATGCGCGGATTCGTTCCGCTCATCGCCCGCGCATCGTCGTTATTCCGCTCATCGGGCTCCGCTCATCGGATTCCGCTCATCGGCCTACAGGGCTCCCTTCACGGTCGGCAGGCCGCTCTCCCGCGGATCGATCGCGACGGCGTCTCGCAGTGCGCGGGCCACGCCCTTGAAGGCCGCCTCGACGCAGTGGTGGGGGCTGCGGCCGTAGCGCTTCTCGATGTGCAGATCGAGCCCCGCGCTCTGGGAGAAGGCGTACATGAAATCCTCGGTGAGGCTCGCGTCGAAGCTCCCGATGCGATCGTTGTCGAGCGGCAGCTGGTACACCAGATAGGGTCGGTTCGAGACGTCGACCGCGACCTCGATCTTGGCCTCCGCCATCGGGAGCAGACAGGAGCCGAAGCGCCGGATGCCGACCGCCGAACCGAGGGCCTCACGAAAGGCCTGACCCAGGGCGATGCCCACGTCCTCGACCGTGTGGTGGAGGTCGACCGAGAGATCACCGGTCGCCTTCAGCTCGAGGTCGAAGAGCCCGTGGCGGGCGAAGGACTCGAGCATGTGATCGAAGAAGGGAATGCCTGTCTCGACCGCGTACTGCCCCGTGCCGTCCAGCCCGAGGCGGATCTGGATGTCGGTCTCCTTGGTCTTGCGGGCGATCGTGGCCAGCCGGCTTGCCCGGGATCCGTCGCGCTCGGGCAGGCCCGGCCCCGACGGCTCGGGCGGCATCGTTTTGGGCGGCATCGGCGTTCTCCGGGATCCGTGGGATCCGGCTCCGGGGTCTCCAACGCCCCACCGCCCGCCGCTCGGGCCGGGCCCGCGCGCATTCGCGCGGCGGGATCGGCACGTCGACGATCGATCCTCGGACGTCGGACTCAGAGCTCCAGGTCGCGGGCGGCTTCCCGCTCGCGACGGGCGTGTCGGATCTTTTGTAGCCGCAGCTCCACCGACGCGCCATGACCCGTCAGCCCTTCGATGTTCGCGAGCCGCAGCAGATCGGCTCCGAGCTCACGGATCTTGGGCGGCTCGAACTTCATGAAGGTCGTGCGTTTCATGAAGTCCTCGACCGAGAGGGGCGAAAAGAAGCGAGCGGTCCCCCCTGTGGGGAGCACGTGATTCGGGCCGGCCATGTAGTCGCCGACCGCGACCGGCGTGTAGTGGCCCATGAAGATGGCGCCGGCGTTCTGGATGCCTTTCGAGGCCTTCTCGGGATCCTCTACGGCGAGCACCAGATGCTCCGCGCCGTACTCGTCCGCCAGCCGCAGCGACTCCTCGAGGCTCTTCGTCTGGACGATCGCGCCCCGGGCCTCGAGGGAGGTCCGCGCGATCTCGGCCCGGTCGAGCTTCTCGAGCTGCCGCGCCATCTGCTCCTGGACCCGGGGGATCAGGCCCTTCACGTGGGTGATCAGGATGGATTGGGCCAGTTCGTCGTGCTCGGCCTGGGAGATCAGATCGGCGGCGAGCCAGGCGGGCGTGGCACTGCGATCGGCCACGATGGCGACCTCCGTCGGCCCCGCCTCGCTGTCGATCCCGACCTGCCCGAAGACCTGCTTCTTGGCGGTGGCGACCCAGACGCTGCCGGGGCCGGTGATCTTGTCGACCCGGGGCACGCTCTCGGTTCCGTAGGCAAGGGCGGCCACCGCGTGGGCGCCGCCCATCTTGAAGACCCGATGCACCCCGGCCACCCGGGCGGCCATCAGGACCTCGGGCCGCAGCCGTCCGTCCCGGCCGGGCGGCGTCACCATGATGATCTCCGGGACCTCGACCACCGATGCCGGCACCGCGTTCATCACCACCGACGACGGATAGACGGCCTTGCCGCCGGGCACGTAGAGACCGACCCGGGCCAGAGGCCGCACACGCTGGCCCATGTAGCCGCCGCCCTCCTCGCGCATCTCCCAGCTCGACGGGATCCGCTTGCGATGGAAGTCCCGGACGCGCATGGCCGCCTTGCCGATGGCGGCCCGATCGGCGGGATCGACCTGCTCGCAGGCCTCGTCCCACTCCTCCCGGCCGACCTCGAGCTCTTCCAGGGCCGCGCCGTCGAATTTCTTCACGAAGCCCAGCAACGCCTCGTCCCCTCCCGAGCGCACCGCGGCGATGATCCGAGCCACATCCTTCTCGACGTCGAGAACGCTGTCCTCGCGCCGATCGCAGAGCGATCGCCAGGCCTCGTCGAATCCCTTGGCATCGCTCGTGAGCACCCGCATCAGCTTTCCATCCGCCTTGCCACCCGCCTTCTTCGCGCTTGCGCCGGTCCCGGCTCGGGCGCGGGGACTCGCACCGCCGTCCCCGGCCGCCCTTGCGCTGGCCTTTCGCTGGGCCTTGGCAGCAGCGGCCTTGGCGGGGGTCTTGCCGCTCGTCTTGCCCCCCGTCTTCCCGCTCGTCTTGCCGCTCGCGTTCGCGCCGGTCTTGCTGGTCCTGGCAGCCATCCGCTACCTCCCTGCCGCATGGCGCGACCTTCGGGCCCTACCACGCGACGGCTCCCGTGGAGTCTCGCTCATTGCGCTGGCCAACGCGCCCCAACGACCCGCGGCCTCTTCGCCAGATCGAGATGCCGCTCCAGCTCCTCGAATCCCCGCTCCGCCAGCATCCGCTCGACTTCTTCCGCCTGCTCCGGCGCCAGCTCGATCCCGAGCCAGCCGCCCGCCGAGAGATGGTCCCCGGCCTCGGCCACCAACCGCCGGATCACCTCGAGTCCATCCACGCCCCCGAACAGCGCCTGCTCGGGCTCGTGACCCAGCTCGGGAGGCAGCGTCTTCGCGTCCCGCCTCGCCACGTAGGGCGGGTTCGAGACGATCAGGTCGAAGCGCTCCCCCGCGACCGGCTCGAAGAGGTCTCCCGCCAGCAGCCGGACCCTCTTTCTCGCTTGCAGACGATCGGCATTTTCAGCCGCAATCTGTAGCGCGGCCTCGGAAATATCGGTTGCCGTGACGTCTGCCTGCGGGCGTTCCGACGCGATCGAGAGGGCAATCGCCCCCGATCCCGTCCCCAGATCCAGGATCCGCGAGCGATCCTCCCGATCCGGCAGCTTCGCCAGCGCCGCCTCGACCAGCGTCTCGGTCTCGGGCCGAGGCGTCAGCACGTCCGGCGTGACCCGGAACGACAGCGACCAGAACTCCCGCTCCCCCAGCAGCAGCGACACCGGCACCCGCTCCCGCGCCCGCCGCCCGACCAGCGCCCGGAAGCGCTCGCGCTCGTCCGGGAGAACCGGCTTCTCGTAGTCGATGTAGAGCCGCAGCCGGTCGCTCTCGAGGGCGTGGGCCAGCAGCACCTCGGCATCGAGCCGCGCCCCCTCGATCCCGTGCCGCTCGAAGTACTCCGTCGTCCAGCGCAGCAGCTCGAGCACCGTCCACGTGCGCGGGCGCTCGCCGCTGCCGGACGCGCCCGGTCCGGAGCCGGCCTCGCTCAATGGAGCTCGACCTCGCCCTCACGCGCCGCCGCGATCTTCGAGTGGACGGCGTCGAGCAGCTCGTCCAGCTCCCCGGTCATCACGGCGTCGAGCTGGTGCAGCGTCACGCCGGCGCGATGGTCCGTCACGCGGCTCTGGGGAAAGTTGTAGGTGCGGATCTTCTCGCTGCGCTCGCCCGTGCCGACCTGGGAGCGCCGCTCGCTGGCCCGCGCCGCGTCCGCCCGCTCCTGCTCGAGATCGAGTAGCCGCGTTCGCAGCACCGTCATCGCCTTCGCCTTGTTCTTGTGCTGGCTTTTCTCGTCCTGGCATTGGACGACCATCCCCGTCGGCAGGTGCGTGATGCGCACCGCCGAGTCCGTCGTATTCACGCTCTGGCCGCCCGGGCCGCCAGCGCGCATCACGTCGATGCGCAGCTCCTCCTGCTTGATCTCGACGTCGACCTCCTCGGCCTCGGGCATCACCGCCACCGTCACGGTCGAGGTGTGGATGCGGCCCTGGGACTCGGTCGTCGGCACGCGCTGGACCCGATGGACGCCCTTCTCGTACTTGAGGCGGCTGAAGACGTCCTCGCCCGAGACCTTCGCGATCACCTCCTTGAAGCCGCCGCCGTCGGTCTCCGAGGCCGACAGGATCTCGAGCTTCCAGCCCCGCTCCTCCGCATAACGCGTGTACATCCGGAAGAGCTCCGCCGCGAAGAGCGCCGCCTCGTCGCCGCCGGTCCCGGCCCGGATCTCCATCAAGGCGTTCTTCTCGTCGTTCGGATCCTTCGGCGTCAGCAGCAGCCGAAGCCGGATCTCGAGCGCCGGAATCTCCTCCTCGAGCCGCTCGATCTCGCCCCGGGCCAGCTCGACCACGTCCGGATCGTCGTCGCTCAGCATCGCCTTCGATTCCTCGAGCTGGGCGACCGCCGACCGGTACTCCCCCCCCACCTCGAGCAGCGGGCGCAACGCCCCCAGCCGCCGACCGAGCTTCTCGATCGCCCCGGGCTCCTTGCCGACATTCGGATCCGAGAGCTGGATCTCCAGCTCGCGGACCCGCGCCTCGGCCTCGACGATGCGTTCCAGGAAGTCAGCCACGGTCGTACTCGTTGCTCATGGGGCTCACCCCGAAAGGGGCCGCCCAAAGATCGCTCGATCCCGGTCGCGTCGCGGACGGGATCGGGTCCCGGACGCGTGTCCGAAGGAAGCGGGCGGAAACGGGGTTTCCGTCAGGGTTTTCATGCAGTTCCGACCGGATACCGCCCGGACCTCAAAGGCTAATCGGCGCCGAGGATGGCTGCAAGGAAGCGGGGCGGACGCGGCGGTCTGGGCGGCGGTCTTCAGCGGTACACGTCGCGACGGTGCCCCAGCTTGAAAACCTCCACGGTGCGGGCTTCGTCGTCGATCGCGTAGACGACTCGGTAGGAACCCTGTCGGATTCGATAGCGCTCCTCGCCCCCGGCCAGCTTCTGGCTACCGCGAGGCCGCGGGTTCGCTGCAAGACTCCCGATTCGGGACGCGATACGGATCCGAACGCTGCGAGGCTCGACGGCTTCGAGCTCCTTCGCCGCGGACGTCTTGATGAGGACGCTATAGCTTGCCACGCCGTCGAAGGGCCTTGACGACGTTCTCGAACTTCAAGCTTCGTTCCCGAGAGCGCTTCTCGAATGCCGAAAGGTCCTCGGCATCCTCGGCAAGGCTCAGTCGGACGGCCTCGCTCACGAGATCGGAAACCGAGCGATCTGCTGCCACCGCCTTCAGCTTGAGGGCCCGGTGCAGCTCCGCAGGCAAGTAGATGGTGGCTCGCTTGGAGGTCGCGTTCATGAGGACCCAGAGTAGCGCTATGACGTCATGACGTCCAGTTCATCGTAGGCGTTCCGACAGCCCCACGGAGCCGCGGCTCAGCTTCGATCCAGGATCAGCCTCATGGCGCTCCATTGCGACGATCTCTGCTGCTTCGGGCCGCGCGCGTGGCGTTCCCGCGTGGCGTTCGATAAAAGCCGGGATTCGCTTCGCGGTGGTCTCGTAGATGGCGAGATCAATCTCGTGGGGCGCCGGGGATTCCGGGACCTCCCGGGATCGGCTGATGGCGCACGGGTTCTCAGTGACTGGCGAACGGATCGATGTCAGACGTCGGAGCTGTTCGGGCCCTCATTCCTGTGGCGCTCTCGAGCGACGCGCTCGGCGAGAAAGATCTTCAGCAAGCTCTGATAGGGAACATCACGCTCGTTGGCGAGCGACTTGATCTCCTCGAGAAGGGCCTGGGGCAAACGCAGTGAGATCGTTCTCGTCGACGGCTTCAAGGCCGGGAACGACCCCCCGACCGACCTATCCCAATCGAAGTAGTCGACCACGTCGTGCTTCGCCCAGAAATCTCGCTCTTCATCTTCGTTGCGGAACCGGGGGGCGCGCCTTGCGGCCGCAAGCCTCTTTCTACTCTTGCTCATATCGCTCTCTCTCATTTCAGCCTTGGCTCATGCCTCGTCTGAAGCAGACGAATCATGACTCGCACCGTGATCGCGCGGGGAAACTCGAGCCTTCCGCTAAACATCGCAGGGCCAAGGAAATGGCTGTCCGGGCCGGCTGCGTCGATCGCTCAGGCTAGCTGCCGTTCCGAGACCGGAGATCGTCGCGACGAAGGAGCGCCCGCCTCTTCTTGCTCGCCTCTCGCTTGCGTCTCTTTCGAGAGAACGACCGAAGCTGGTTCAGGAGAGAGTCACCCCAGACCTCGAGTCGGTTCGGCTTCGTGTAGGAGGGCTTCATCGTCATTCGGGCGGCCTCGAAATCGATCGGGCTTCATCTCTCTCAGCGTTTACGGAGGCCGGTCAGCTGGAACGAGGGATGCTGCGTCATCGCGTAGGACTGATCACGACAATAGCGGGGCTCACCAGGGGGCTTCAGCTCTCGGGGGAAACTCGGGCCGTTCGGTGGGCCTGACGCGATTCATACCTCTCCATAGAATCGACCCAAGAAGCCAGGCCAGGACACCTACGAGGAAGCCTCCGACAATCCAGCCCAGTGCTTTCTCTCGAGTGGAGAGAGGCTTAGGCCTGACGCAATCGGACTCCTTCCATTCGAGGATGAGCCCTGTAGCCCGCACGAGATCCCCGTCGGCGACATCTACATGAACGCGGCCGATCGCCTCGACCGATGGGATCGCGCCGCCTGCATCATCCGCCACGACACCCGCGGCGATGCCGAACTCAGAGAGATACTCGACGGCGAGGTCCGCCTCGAAGTGTGGGGCGAAGGTTTCGGGAAGACTCCGCATGGCGGATCGCCTCATCACGGACGGTCGGCTGGCCTCGGCTCCCTGGTCATCTCGAGGTCGACCCTAGCGAGCCTGGCACTGGATCGGAACCCTGCGACCGACTTCGATGATCAGCTCGCTCCCTTTTCCGCGCACCGTGTTTGGCCCGTTGCTGTAGA
>CAYWGW010000162.1:0-9521 GCA_964457385.1 uncultured Spirochaetaceae bacterium | reverse complement strand
CGATCGAGGAGGCGATCCGGATCCGCACGGGCGAACGCGGGGACGCGGCCGTCACCAACACCTGAAGGATCTCTGGCTCGGTCCGGGCGGTCCGTGGATGGGGATCGATGCGCGGACACAGGTCGATCGGGATCCGCGCGAAACCCAGGAGCCGGCGTTCGAGAGAGCGCCGGCTCCTTTTCCTCGACCAGGTGGGTGCAGGCGGGTTTCGACCATCAGGGCAGCAGCACGACCTTTCCGGTCGTCCGACGTGACCCCAGGTCGCGCAGCGCCGCACCCGCCTCCTCGAGCGGATGGCGGGCCGAGACGAGCGGATCGATCCCCCCCTCCTCCGCCATGGCGAAGAGCCCTTCGAAGCACTCGTCCACGCGCTCGGGTTCGCGTTCGGGATAGGCACTCCAATGCACGCCGACCAACGAGATGTTCTTCAGCATCACCCGATTCATCCCGATTTCCGGAATCGTCCCGCTCGCGAATCCGATCACGAGCAGCCGGCCGTTCCAGGCGATGCATCGTAGCGAGCGGTCGGTGGTCTCCCCGCCGACCGAGTCGTAGATGACGTCCGCGCCGCGCCCTCCGGTTTCATCGAGCACCCGCGCCACGAAATCCTCCGACCGGTAGTCGATCGCAACGTCCGCCCCCGCGCGCCGCGCCACCTCGAGCTTCTCCTCACCTCCAGCAGTGGCGAGGACGCGTGCACCCAGAGCCTTGCCGATCTGCACCGCCGCCAGCCCGACCCCACCCGCAGCGGCATGCACGAGCAGGGTCTCTCCCCGCGCCAACGGCGCTCGCCAGACCAGCGCCGCGTAGGAGGTCGGATAGACCGTCGGCATCGCAGCACCGGCCTCGAAAGAGAGCGCGTCGGGCATCCGATAGGTCGTCGCAGCGGCCGCTGCGACCTGCTCCGCGTAGCCGCCGAGCCCACAGCGGGAAAGCACACGATCCCCCACGACGAGCCCCTCGACGGCGCTTCCCATCTCCATCACGACGCCGGCAACCTCGCCTCCGGGCACGAAGGGCAGCGGTGGCTTCACCTGATACTCACCCTTCAGCATCAGCAGGTCCGAGAAGTTGCAGCCCGCGGCGCGCACCCCGATCCGAACCTCGTCCGCGGCGATCCGAGGCGGGTCGACCTCGCGTACGACGAGCTCTTCAGGGGTCATCAGGCGGTCCACCAGCACGGCTCGCATCGATCGGGATCCTCTCGGCATGCAGACGGGACGCGACCCCGCAGATCCTGCACTACTCTCGGCCGAACCTCCAGTCCGCGGAAGGCCGGCCCTCATGTCCGAACGCTCGAGCACCCGACCTGCGATCCCTTCCACGATCGCCGCGCTGCTGACCGGGCTGCTGGTCGCGTTCACGGGCTGCACCCAGCAGCCTGAAGCGACGATGCGGGACGCCTCGACGGAGGCGTCGCCAGGCCTGGAATCGGCCGAATCCCGTCACGATCGCTGCCCCACGATCCAGGCGGCGACGCGACCGGAGATCGGTTCGCGTGTGGTACGCCCGCCCTTCTACCTCGTGGACGGCGACGACGGGGCCACACTGCATCTTTTCGGAACGGTGCATACCGGACCGGCCGAAGGCTGGATCCTGTCGGAGCCCGCGCGCGAAGCCCTCGCTGCCGCCGACACGATCGTGATGGAAGTAGACCCCCGCGAGGCGAACGAAGAGCACGTGAGCAATCTCGTGGCCAACATGGCCCTGCTCGAGCCCGGGATCCAGCTCGACGATCGGATCGAGCCCGAGACCCGCGTCCTGCTCGAGGCCCGCAGCAGCGAGCTCACCGACATCGGATTCCCATCTCCGATCCGCTCGTTGATGAAGCCCTGGTTCCTGGCGGTGGGGATCGGCGAGTCGCTCACACAGCAGACGGGCCTCCTCCCCGCCGCCGCAATGGACGAGCAGGTCTTCAGGGCCGTCGGCGGGCGCGAGCTGATCGCACTCGAGACCGTGCGCCAGCAGCTGGACCTCTTCGATCAGCTCTCGCCTTCGCTCCAGGATCTGATCCTGCGCGATGCACTGCTCCACTACGACGAATCGCCTCGCTCGCTCGAGGCGCTGATCCGGGCCTGGCAGGTGGGCGACGAGGAGCAGCTCGCCTGCCTCGCGCGGGAGGGCCTCGACGCGTTGCCCGAGCTCGAGACGTTCTACGAGATCCTGATCGACGATCGCAACCGGGCCTGGCAGGCGAAGCTCGAACGCCTGCTCGCCTCCCCCGCCCGTCGCGGGGACCGGGTGTTCGTGGCCGTTGGCGCGATGCATCTGGTCGGAAAGCCCGGCTTGCCCGAGCTGCTGCGGAAGGCGGGCTACCGGGTCGAGCGGATCGACCAAACCGAGGAGCAACCATGAGCGAGCTGCAAGCCATCGACCCGAGCGTCTTCGTCGCACCCGCCGCCCAGATCTACGGACGCGTCTCGATCGGGGCCGGGTCCTCGGTCTGGCCAAACGTCGTCATCCGGGCGGAGAATCACGAGGTCGAGATCGGGCGCTATTCGAACCTGCAGGACTTCGTGATGGTGCATGTCGGCTATGCCCATGCGACCCGTGTGGGGGACTTCTGCTCGATCACCCACCACGCGACGATCCACGGCTGCTTGATCGAGGACGACTGTCTGATCGGGATCAACGCCGTCGTGATGGACGGTGCAGTGATCGGTCGGGGCTCGATCGTCGCCGGCGGCGCCATGATCAAGGAGGGCTCGGTCTTCGAGCCTGGCTCGATCATCGCCGGGGTACCGGCCCGGAAGATCGCCGAGCGCGACAGCGCCCGCGCCAATCGCATGAACGCCTGGCAGTACCACCGCAACGCCCAGGCCTACCAGAGGGGCGATCATCGCGCCTGGACCGGCCCGGAGTTCGAACGTTGGACGGTGGAGATGCTGAAGCGCATCGAGCGGGACGAGGACATCGAGGGGCTGCGCTGAGAGCACGGGGCCCCGGGCAAACGCCGGACTCAGCCCCCGGGCGGCAGGCGATCGCGGGTCGGCGACGCCGGCGCGACCGTGCCCCCCGGCTCGGGCTCGGCCTCCGCCAGGCCGCGAAAGAGCAGCTCGACCCCCTGATGGATCGACCGCAGGCATTCGTCGTCCGAGACGAGTCCGTTCGCCCAGGGCACCCGGGCTCCGTTGGTCACGTGAAAGAGCACCCGCGCTGCCTCGAGCACGTCCACGTGCCGCGCGAGATCCTTCTTCATACGGCCCCGTTGCAGGATCTCCATCAGCAATCCGATCGTGCGGTCGTAGAGCTGCAGGACGCGGCGGGCTACGCGAGCCTCGGGGCGGGTCGTCGCGCGCAGCGCAATCGTGGTCAGATCCCGATCCGCGACCAGCAGCCAGTGCTGCACCTCCAGGAACCCCCGCACGCGCTCGACGGTCGGGCGACCGCGATCGTCGCTGCGGCGGAACTGCGTCCAGGCCTGCTCCTGCAGCTCCGAGAGCTCGTCGATCAGCAGCTCCTCCTTGCTCTGGAAGTGGCGGTAGATCGAGCTCGCACCCATCCCTGCACGGCCTGCGATCGCCCGCAGCGTGGCGCCATCGAAGCCCCGCTCCCGAAACAACGACCGCGCCGCCTCGCGGATTCGGGCACGGCTGCGACGTCCCCGGGCCAGACGCCCGTCGTCGGGCCGCAGCCTGCCGCGGTCCTTCACAGCGACCTCGGGCGCCGGCAGGGGCTCCGCCGGACGGGTCGGCGTGGCGAGCACGGCGGATGGATCGAGCGGACGCGAGACGGTCATGCGGAGTCTCTCGGGAGCAGCTCCCCAGAAGGGAGAGTGGAGAATGCGGAGGCCACGGGGGGTTCCCGCGATCCAACGCGAACAGGATCGCATGGATTCACGCGGGCGTCAGGGAAGCCCCGACCGAGCGCCAGACAGCGAACCCCGAATACACGGCAGGTCGACTGCCGCTCGAAGCCCCGAGCCCGATAGAAGCGGATGCTCTCGGCGCGATCGGACTCGAGGTAGATCGGAGTTGGCCGGCCCCCGGTCCGATCCATGGGGTCGCCGATTTTGCCCTCCGGGGCAAACCCGGCCAGTCGGAGGAGCTCGGTCAGCAGCCGGCTTCCCACACCCTGTCCCCAGAAGTTGGGATCGACCCCCAGAACGGCCAGATACCAATGGGGCTGTGTGGGACGAACCTGACCCAACTGGAAATGGACCTGGCTCCAGCGCTCCATGGCCCGGACACCCTGATGCCAGAAGCACCCAGCCTGGCGACGAAGCCGGGGCGGCGGGAGCGCGTAGCGCCCGGGGGTGAGCGCGATGAACCCTCCCAGGATTTCTCCATCGCGACCCCTCGCGACCCGGGTCTCCATCCCGTCGCCTTCCGCTCCATGGCTGTCGAGGACCAGAGCGCGCAGCCCGGCCCGGTTCGCGCGCAAGCGATGTCGGGGTGAAGGGCCGTGAATCGCCTGGTTCATCGGGTTGTCCCGGAAGGCGCGGGCCAGCACCTCGAGCAGTGCTCGTCGCTCGCCCGCGTCCGGCGCCGTCTCCATGACAGTCCGCCTCCCTCGTGCCCGCTCGTGCCCTGATCGGACCGGCACTCGCATCCCTCCCACGGGAGACCGGCACGGCGTGCGATCCTGCAGCATGCTAGCGAACGCCGGCTTGAGGCCGGCGCCCGCTGCACCGATATCCAGCGACGAGCCTCCGTCCACGACGACCGATCGGACGGACCGGGGTGACTGGTCGGCGACCAGGAAGAACGAGACGCGTGACCCAGACGAATCCGGAAGTGTGTCGGCTGCGATTCCAGCTCGAGGGCCGTGAGCGCGTCTTCACGATCCGCGATCGCCCGGTCATCGTGGGTCGTGCCCCCGACTCCGATCTGCTGCTTCAGCACGAGAGCATCTCGAGACAGCACGCCCGCATCGCTCGGGAGGAGGAAGGCTGGACGCTGCGGGACCTCGGCAGCAAGAACGGCTCGCGCGTGAACACCTTCCACGTGACCGAGCAGGTCCTACGCCACGGCGACCGCATCGATCTCGGCACGATCCGGCTCTACACCGAAATCGGTCCCGAGACGACAGCCACCCGGGCACGCGTGATCTTCGGCGACGATCAGCGGCCTTCGGGCCAGACCGAGGTCCTCGAGCTGGGCAAGCTCGACGAGCTGCTCCAGGGAGCCGGAGAGCTCCGAAACTCGGGCAGCGGTGGTGCTGGGGGATCGTGGACGGAGCAGGCGCAGCTGTCGGGCCTGGGCGACGAGCTCTCGCGCGCCGCCGAGGCCTCGGGAATGCTACTGCGGCTCGTGAGCGAGTCTGCGGAGAGCCTGCTCTCGTGCAGCACCCTGCCCGAGACCCTCGAAAGGATCCTGTCGCTGGTGTTCGCGAACCTGCCGGTCGAGCGCGGGGTGATCTGCCTCTACGATCCCGAATCGAAGTCGATCGAGCCGATGGCGATGCGCAACCGCGAGGGCGTCCCGGACGAGCCGATCGAGATCAGCACCCGGATCACCGGGGCCGCGATCGATGAAAAGCAGGCCGTCCTGATCAAGGACACGGCGATGGACGAGCGTTTCGGCGGTGCCGAGAGCGTGATCATGATGCAGATCCACTCGGCCATGTGCGCGCCGCTGCTGCGCGACGGCAAGGTGAGCGGCTACGTCTACGTCGATCGCCAGTCCGCCGCCCACCCCTTCGAACGCTCGCAGCTGGAGGCCCTCTCGATCCTGGCCCTGCTCGCCGCCATCGCCGTCGAGCAGGCTTCGCTGCGGGACGATGTCCGCCGCGAGCAGGAGCGTCGGACGAGGCTGGCGCGCTACAGCTCCCCGGCCGTGGTCGAGCGCATTCTCGAGGCCACGGGCGTCGAGATGAGCGGCATGGTGGCCGAGGAAGGCGAGGTCACCGTTCTCTTCGCCGACCTCCAGGGCTTCACCAACATGGCCGAACGGCTGCCCGCGAGCGAGGTCGTCCTGATCCTGAACCAGGTCTTCGAACGTCTCACGAGCGCCGTCTTCGCCCTCGACGGCACCCTGGACAAGTTCCGCGGTGACGGCATGATGGCCTTCTTCGGAGCTCCCCTGGCGATGGCCGATCACGCGGAGCGCGCCGTCGAGGCCGCGCTGCGGATGCAGGAGGCACTCGACGCACTCAACGCCGCCCGCGCGGACGTGCGCCCGATCCGGATGCGGGTCGGGATCAACTCCGGCAACGTCGTCGTCGGTGACATCGGCTCGCCCCAACGCAAGGACTACACGGTGATCGGGGACGTCGTGAACGTCGCCAGCCGACTCGAGTCGGCGGTCGCCGAGCCCGGTCAGGTGGTGATCGGCGAAGCAACCCACGAGCTCGTCGGGCATGCCTTCGTCTGCGAGGCGCTGCCCGAAGCGCGACTCAAGGGCAAGCTGAAGAGAGTCCGCCCCCATCGCGTCCTCGGACGCAGGGACCCTTCGAGGGCGCCGCTCCAGGCGAGTTGACGCCCCGGCAAGGCGGCCAGGACGCCGGAGCGCCGAGCCATGCCGTTTTCGCGTATACTCGCCGGTTCATCCACTCCTGCCTTGGAACCGAGCCCATGACGAGCAACGCCGAGATCGCCCAACGCGGCCGGAAGGTCCTGGTCGGCAACTACGCCCCGCAGCCCATCAGCCTGGTGCGCGGCGAGGGCTGCTGGCTCGAGGATGCCGAGGGCAAGCGCTACCTCGACCTGATGGGCGGGATCGCGACCGCCTGTCTGGGCCATGCGAACCCGAAGCTCCGCCAGGCGCTGACCGAGCAGGCAGCGAAGCTCTGGCACGTCTCGAACGTCTTCACGACGGAGCCGCAGATCCGGCTCGCCGAACGCCTCACGACCCACTCGTTCGCCGAGTGCGCCTACTTCTGCAACTCCGGAGCGGAGGCGAACGAGGCCGCGCTGAAGCTCGCCCGGCGGCATCATCGCGACCACGGCCGCGATCGCTTCGAGATCATCGCCTTCGAGGGCGCCTTCCACGGCCGCACGCTCTTCACCGTCAGCGCAACCGGCACGCCCGCCTACTGGCAGGGCTTCGAGCCCCTCGTACCCGGTATCCACCATGCGCCCTGGGGCGATCTCGACGCGGTGCGGAGGCTGCTCGGCGAGCGCACCGCCGCCATCCTGATCGAGCCCATGCAGGGGGAAGGGGGCGTGCGGACGGCGCCGCCCGGATTCCTGCGCGGCCTGCGCGAGCTGGCGGACGAGAATGGCTGCCTGCTGATCTTCGACGAGGTCCAGACGGGAATCGGCCGCACGGGCACGCTCTTCGCCCACGAGCAGGAGGGTGTCCTCCCCGACGTCATGACGCTGGCGAAGGCGCTCGGTGGGGGCATCCCGATCGGCGCGATGGTCACGACGCAGGCGCTGGGCGCCGCGCTCGTCCCGGGCACCCACGCCTCGACCTTCGGCGGCAACCCGCTGGCCTGCGCAGTGGCCTGCGCCGTGATCGACGAGCTGCTCGAGGGAGGGGTGCTCGACCACGCAAAGGCGATGGGCGAGCGGCTCGGCGACGGACTCGACGCCCTCGCGAGCGAGCTGGGACCCGAGACGATCCTCGAGGTCCGGGGGCGCGGACTACTGCGGGGTCTGGCGCTTCCCGAGGCCCCGGGCCCCCTCATCGACGTCTGCCGCGAGCGCGGACTGCTCGTGATCTCCGCGGCGGGCAACGTGCTGCGCCTGGCGCCGCCATTGGTCATCTCGCCGGAAGAGGTCGACCACGGCCTCGCGGTTGTGCGCGAGGCGCTCCTCTCCCTGAAGGCCTGAAGCCCAGCGAGTCTGAAGCGGATCGAGCTCCCGGTGGTGCTGCTGGCCGCATTCAGGGAGCGGAAGCGCCCGGCGGTGGCGCGGTCACGATGTTCGCCTGTGGTCCCTCGTCGGCCGCATGATAGTTGAAGGCCACGCGCTGCCCCTCGGCGAGGCGGGCCCACTCGAGCTCGTCGTCGAGCGCGTTGCGATGGAAGTAGATCTGCTCGCCGGCATCGCTCAGCAGGAAGCCGTAGTCGCGATCGGCGAAGACGCGGTCGACGATGCCGAGATGGGGCGGGGACGAGCCCGAGGGCGCGGCGCGGGGATCCCCGCGCTTGTCCCGACGACGCAGCAGCTCCCGCTCGAAGCGATCCAGGGCTGCACGCAGCGCGGGGTGCAGAGTCTCCTCCTGGGCATGCGCGACCAGGTTTGCCCCGCGCACCTGCGCGCGGATGGTCACCCGCTCGGCGCCCTTCCGATGATGGGCGCCGCTCGGATCGACGTCGACCCAGACGTCGATCAGGTCTCGATGTCCCTGGGCGAGGCTCTCGATCCGTTCCCGAGCGAGCTCCTGCTCCGATGTCGAGAGCGCTCCCGGATTCCGCCAATGGATCTCCATCGTGCCTCCTCCATGCCTCCTGTGATCACGCTGTGATCACGATCCAGGACCCGGAGCCCGCCTCCGGGCGAACCGCGCCCGACCCCGCCGGCGGATCGCCCGATCGGCCCGATCTCCCGGGTTCATCCGGATCCCTCGATGTCCTGCCAGTAGGCCATGTCCGCCGGATCGTGTCCGAGTCGTAGCAGGAACGCGTCCACGTCGCTGCGCATCGCTTCGAAGGCGTCGATCAGCTCGGGACGCTCTTCGGCAGCGCGCTCCGGAGGCATCGAAGCCTCGCGGACCAGGCGATCTCGGAGCACGGCAATGCGCTCCAGCAACGACTCGGCCTCCCGCTGATCCACCACCGTCTGGGTTCCGGGGGATCCCTCCAGGACGGTCCGCATCTCATCGAGACTCACGATGACCTCCTGGCGATAGCCGCGCCATCGTTGTTGCTCGACGCTCTCGTCTCCCTCGCGAGCTCCGACGGCGTCCCGGGTCGCCCTCCAGCCGGCATCCTGATCCCCGCAGCCCAAGATCGAAGCTGCACACAGCAACCCCATGAACATGAACATCAGGCCAGGCCATCGATGGCCATTCCAGCCATCGATCGGAAGCTTCAGCCCTTCGAGTCGTCGCTCCATACCGGCTCTCACTCCGCGTACCGTCTCCTGCTCGTCTTTCCGTTCCGACCCGTGTGCTGCCCCGGCCCGCCTGACGGTTCCCCGGATCGGCCCCACCTGGAGACGAGCCGGGCCCGGCGCTCGACGACCCGATGATGTCTCTCGGGATCGAGGCACTCTCCCTCCAATCGGGCTCGCAGCCTGAGCCCCTCCACGCTCGGCTCGACCCCGACCTCGACGGGTCGCAGCACCCAGCCGTAGGCATCTCGCAGGAAGAGGAACTCGCTCGAAAAGGCGCGCAGGAGCAGGTCCAGGCTCGGCTCCTCGAGCTCGATCGTCACCTCTGTGCGGGGCTCGACGTCTCCCGGGTTCTCGATTGTCGCCGCGAGCAGCTCTGCAGCCGTGGCAAAGATCATCCCCTCGACATGACGACGATGCGCGTCGTCGGTCTGCTCATCGAACTCGGGCGGAAATGACGTCGCGGCGCTGGTACCCATACAGATCCTCCTGGTCCTTGCCTGGAGGAGCAAGCGCCGTGCCATACGAGTGCGAGAGTCTCCCGCCATCCGGCGGGCCCACGGCTTCGGGAGGCGAGCGA
>CAYWGW010000161.1:0-9551 GCA_964457385.1 uncultured Spirochaetaceae bacterium | reverse complement strand
CGCCGCGGGAGCGTGATCGGGGCCGTGGTCGTCTTCCGCGATCTGCGCGATCTCGATCGATTGCGACGTCGGATCCTGACGTCGGGACGGATGGCGGCGGTGGGGGAACTCGCCGCAGGCATCGCCCACGAGGTGAACAACCCGGTCGCGTTCATGCGTGCCGACCTGAACCTGCTCGCGCGGCGACTCGAAGAGCTCGAGACCGTTCTGGGCAAAGAGCCCGGGTCTGGCCAGTCCCTCACGATCCTCGCCGGGGGCCCCGCCCGGGTGGAGCGGGCGCTCGGGCGGCTCGACCGCATCGCGGAGGTCGTGGCGGACGTCCGCGATTTCGCTCATGTCGGCGTGGCGGACGACGAAGGCAGTGATCCCCTGGCCCTGCTCGAAGGGGCGCTCCGTCTGGCCCGGCTGGAGTGCGGGGACGAAGTCGAGATCCGCCTGCGCGCCGAGCCGATGACGGAGCGTGTGGCGCAGGGACAGGATCTGAAGCAGGTCCTGTTGACGCTCCTGCGGGAGCTGGTGATGGCATCGGCGCCTGGCGGCGTGATCGACGTCGAACTCGTCCGGCAGGTCGATGGACTCGGGCTGCAGCTTCGATCCGATCGTCTTGCCGAGCCCGCGGCGAGCCTCCTCGGGCGATTCGCGCGCGCCCGTGCCGGAGCGCCCGCCGAGCTCCATGGGGACCTCAAAGTGGCCATCGCCTTCGAGTTGATCGATCGGATGGCGGGCGGCATCGAGGTCCATGAGTCGGGCCAGGGAGGGGTGGGGCTCGGTCTCCGTCTGCCCTTCGCGAAGGATGGCGTGACATGACCTTCGCGCTCCTCCTGAAGCTCGCAACGACGATCGTCTCGGTCGCTCTCGGCTTCGCAATCCTGGCGCGGGATCACGAGCTGCGCGCGAATCGCCTGATCGCAGCCTTTCTCTTCTGCAGCGGGTGGTGGGCCGGATCCGAGTTCGTTCTCTTCCGCGGTGTCGATGCGCCGACCGCGTTGCTGATCTGTCGGGTCATGGCCTTCGGGTGGATGCCCCTCGGCGTGCTCTGTATGCACGCTTCGCTCACGCTCTCGGCGATGGAAAACCATCCGATCGCGCGGACGCTTCCGTTCTTCTACGCCGCGGTGGTCCTGATGCTGCCGATAGCGGTGGGGACGGATCTCGTGATCCGAGACGTCTCGGCCACCGAGATGGGTTGGCAGGCGCGCTACGGGCTGGGCTTCGTGATCGCCTACCTGCTGCTGATCGCGCCGGTCGTCTCGGTCCTGGCGTGCTGGCGTGGCGTCATGTCGATCGCGGGACCCGAGGGCCAGCTCCAGCTCTCGCGGATCGTGTTCTTCGGGATCTCGGGCGCGGTGATCTCCGGGACCGTGACGGCGGTGATTCTGCCCCTGCTCGGCGTGCCCGTTCTCGGGATCACGACGACGCTGATCGCGCTCGTCGGCATCGCCGTGACCCTGACCCTGCAACGCTTCGGCTACTCGCTGATCTCGCCCGAGGCCTTCGCTCGGGAGATCCTCGATACCCTCGAGGACGGCGTGGTCGTGGTCGACGACGAGGGTCTGGTTCGGGATGCCAACCGTGCCTTCGCGCGCCTCGTCGGTGCGCGCGACGGCGAGGTCGCGGGTCGCAAGCTGACGCGATGGATCCCTGATTTCGTGCCGGCGAAGAAGACGGATCCGTCGGAGTCGATGCTGCTCGACGTCCGGACCTGGGCCGGGGAACGCATCCCGGTCTGGATGTCGGCGGCGATGGCCTGTCATGGATCGGGGCGTTTCGTCGGTCGGGCCCACCTGCTCCGGGATCGACGGGAGATGATCTCGCTCCAACGCCAGCTCGCGATCTCCGTTCGGCTGGCCGCGGTGGGTGACCTCTCGAGGGCGATTGCACGTGCGATCGAGGAGCCGCTCGTGGTCGCGCGCCGGGAGCTCGACGCGCTCTCGATCGAATGGCAAGCGCTGATCAGGATCCTCGACCGCCTCGAGGGCATCGACGAGCTCGGTGAGGATCCGCGAGAGGGGCTCGAGCTGATTGCGGAATGCCTCGAAGGCGCCGATCGCATCTCCTCGATCGTGCACGAGGTGGGCGGCTTCTCTTCCGGGCAGAGCCACAAGGATCTGCAGATCCACGCGCTGGACGAGATCGTGCGCCAGTCGATCCGGATCGCGCGGGCCCAGGCCGCCGACTCCCTCGAGATCGAGGCGATCCTGGACCCGGACGTCCGGATCCTGTGTCATCGATCCCAGATCGAGCGGGTCGTGACCAATCTCATCGTGAACGCCATCCAGGCCCTCGAGCTGCGGGCCGATCGCCGTGGCCATCTCGCGATCGGCGTCGCGAGTCGCGGCGACGAAGCGCTGCTGCACATCGAGGACGACGGCTGCGGCATCGACCCGGAGGTCCTGGACCGGATCTTCGACCCTTTCTTCACGACCAAGCCGGTCGGCAAGGGAACGGGCCTGGGGCTCCCGATCTCCTATCACATCGTGAAGGAGCACGGGGGCGGGATCCATGTCTCGTCGATGTCTGGACGGGGGACGCATGTCACGGTCGTGCTCCCCCGGGTCCGCGTGCAGCGTACGGCGGGCGGAAGGCGCGAGAAGAGATAGCGTCTCGCGACGGCGTCTCGAGACGATCGAGATTCGGAACGGAGGACCCGGGATGCTCGCACCCGCATCGGCACCCGCACCCGCGGCGCGGCTGAAGACGCTTCTTTCGCGCGAGGGGATCCGCGTGATGCCCTGCTGCTTCGATGCACTGTCGGCCAGGCTGATCGAGCGCGCCGGCTTCGAGCTCACCTTCATGAGTGGCTTTGCCGTCTCGGCGACGCGTCTGGCCGCACCGGATACCGGCCTGATCTCCTTCGGTGAGATGCTCGACCAGGGGCGCTCGATCTGCGAGGCGGTCGAGCTGCCGGTGATCGGCGATGCGGACACGGGCTACGGCAACGCGTTGAACGTCCGTCGAACGGTCGAAGGCTACGCGCGGGCGGGCTTCGCCGCCGTCATGATCGAGGATCAGCGGGCGCCCAAGCGCTGTGGCCATACCCGCGGCAAGGAGGTCGTCTCACGCGCGGAGGCCTGCATCCGGATCCGCGCCGCGGTCGAGGCACGGGAGGCGGGGGCGGAGATCCTCGTCATGGCGCGGACCGACGCGCGTGCGAGTCACGGACTCGCCGAAGCGATCGATCGGTGCAAAGCCTTCGCCGATCTCGGGGCGGACATCCTCTTTCTCGAGGCACCGGAGAGCGAGGCGGAGATGGGGAGCCTCTGCCGCGAGCTGCCCGATCTTCCCAAGATGGCCAACCTCGTGGAGGAGGGCTCGACGCCTACCCTGCCGCCAAAGCGACTCGAAGAGCTCGGGTTCAAGATCGTCGCCTATCCGCTCACGCTGCTCTCGACCGCGGCGCGCGCGATGCAGGATGCCCTGGCCGCCCTGGCCGATGGACGACCGATCTCGGATCGTCTCTCCTTCGGCGAGCTCCAGCAGCTCGTGGGCTTCCCCGAGTACGACGCGGCGTTGCGTCGATTCGAGTCGGACTGACCGCCCCGATTCCGTTCGCCTCCTCAAGTGCGTTCGGATGGTGGCCGAATCGAACTGGGACGCCGTTTTCGGCGCGGGAGTCTCCTCCTATGTCTGCCCTCCAGATGTCTGCCCTCCAGATCAGCGGCCTCTGCGTCCTGCCCCTCGCGCTTCGAATCGAGGAGTGGCTCGCCGAAGGCAAGCTCGCCGACGAGGATCTCGAGCGCGCCCTCGGCCTCGATGGTCGTGCCCTCGTCGAGCATGGACTCACGAGCGACGATCGGGTGCCCGTCGAGCTCGCGGAGTCCCTCGTCGGGCTGGTGGCCGAGCAGGTCGGTGGAGAGACGGGGCTGGTGGAGCTGGCCGGGGGGATCGCCGCCGACTGGCTCGAAGACGAGTCGATGACGAGATCGGCGGAAGGCGCCCGCGGACTCGTCGATGGTCCGGGGTACTTCCTGGCCCATGCGGCGGAGCGGCTGCTGGGTCCCGGGTGCTGGGAATACGAAGGGGGGCGGACCCGCTTCGTCCTACGCCTGCTCGGGACGGAATCGACGAGCCCCGAGCTGAAGACGCTGCTCGGGGGGGTGCTCGCGCGGCTGGCACGGCTCGCGCTGGATCGCGACCTCGAGGTGCGATCGACGGGCATCGACGCGGGGGTGCTTGCGCTCGGCGCCGAGCTGGCAGCCGCCGTGAGACTCGATCCGATCCGGGAGGGTCGTCTCTACCGCGCGGCGCTCGCTCCCTTCGGTGGGCCGCCTGGTGATCCAGCGCCCGAGAGCGATCCGCGCTCTTCTCGTCAGGCCACCTGACCTCCGTCGATCGTGAAGGCGGAGCCGGTGACGAAGCGGGCCTCGTCCGAGGCGAGATAGGCGACGAGGGCCGCGACGTCCTCGGGCTGGGCGCAGGTGGGCATGCGTGGCGTGATGTGCGCGAAGAGGCGGCCGTCGGCGCCCTCGGGCAGGGCGAAGTCCGCGACCAGTGGCGTCTCGACGTGGCCCGGACAGATGCAGTTCACCCGGGGACCCGTCTTCGCGTGCTCGACCGCGAGTGATCGGGTCAGCATGACGACTCCGCCCTTCGACGCACAGTAGGCGGCCGCATACGGAACCGCCTGCAAGCCCGCCGCCGAGGCCAGGTTCACGATCGCCGCGTGGGGCTGGCGCAGATGCGGGAGCGCCGCCCGGGTCATCCGGAAGGTGCCGCCCAGGTTCACCCCGATCACCCGCTCCCAGTCCTCGTCGCTGCACTCACTCGTCAGGGCGTAGTGGATCACGCCGGCGATGTTGCAGAGGACATCGAGTCCGCCGAGGAAGGACACTGCGGCCGCCACCGCCGCGCGGCAGCTTTCGGTCTCCCGTACGTCGCAAAGGGCGGTGTCAGCGCGACCGCCCCCGGCCCGGATCGATTCGACGGTCTCGCGGCAGCCGGCCTCGTTCACGTCGACGAGAAAGACGGCGGCGCCCTCCTCGGCGAGTCGGTGCGCCGACGCGCGACCGATGCCCGAGGCGCCGCCGGTGACGAGCGCCCTGCGCCCTTCGAATCGTCTGGCCGAGCTCGTCATGGCAGCGGACTCCTTCTCGTTCGTGATCCGTCGTTCCGGGTTCAATCGCGTAGCCCCATCCAGCGCAGCATCGGCCCGGCGGGCAGCCGCGGCTCCTCGAGGACGATCTCCGCCTCGATCCGACGGTCGCCTTCGCCTTCGGCGTCGACCAGCGTCTGGGTCACGTCGAAGCGGAGCTCGTCCCGGGCCTCGATCCGCGTCCAATGATTCAGCCGGGCGGGCGGGTCGCAGCGGATCTCGCCGCCGTCCTCGAAGAGCGGAGCGAGCTCGGTTTCCAGGCGCTCTGCGGTCCAGTCCGCCTCGGGATCCTCGGCCAGACAGGCCAGGGCCGCCTCGAAGTCCCGGCGCGAGAGAGCCTGAAGGAGCTGGTGCATCTCGGCTCGGACGCGGGCGTCGAAGCTCCGGCGGTCGACACTTCGAGGCGTCCGCGCCGGCGTGACCTCCGAAGGCGTGGGTGCCTCGGCTCCGGGCGCGACGAGACTCTCCCACTCCTCGACCAGGCTCGAGTCCACCCGCGCCAGCATGGCGCGAAGGTACGCGATCAGATCGACGATCTCGTCGTTGCGGGCAGATTCGGGCAGATTCCTCGCCAGCGTCGAGTGGACCTGGCTCAGGTAGCGCAGCAGGACCCCTTCCATGCGGGCGATCCCGTAGCGGCGCACGTAGTCGTCGAAGGAGAGGAACCCCTCCCACATCTCGCGAGCGATCGACTTGGGCCGCACCGAGTCCGTGCCGACCCAGGGATGGTGCTGGGCGAACAGGTCGAAGGTCTTGTAGAGGAACTCCGCATTGGGCTTGTTCCAGCTGACGCCTTCGAGCTTCTCCATGCGCTCTTCGTAGGGAACGCGCTCGGCCTTCAGCCGGTCGATCAGCTCCGACTTGCGCTGACGGACCTGCGCCTGGAGCAGCGCACGCGGATTCTCGAGAATCGCTTCGACCACCGAGAGGACGTCCAGCGCATAGTCGGGCGAGGCAGGGTCGAGGGCCTGGACGGCGTCGACCAGGTAGAGCGAGAGCGTGTGATGGAGGCCGAAGTCGCGCTGGAGATCGGCGTCGACCCGGGCGACCGAGCCCCGCCGTTGCTTCGCCCGCTCGAGCCGCACGATCCCGGCGCGCCGCAGGGATCGAAACAGGGTCGCCGCATCGCGCCGCAGCCGACGCGCGCGGGACTCCGACTCGAAGCTGTCGTCGACGAGCCGGATCAGCTCGCGGTAGCCCGACCCGGGGAGGTCCTGATCCAGGCCGCGTTGGATCGAGGCGACCACCATCGCGTGGGTCAGGACGAGTTGGGAGCGCAGAGTCTCCGGGGGACTCTCGATGCGCTGCCGGAAGGTCTCCTCGCTCCAGCCGACGAAGCCCTTCGGCGGGGGCTTCTTACGGACGGACTTCTGCGCGGCCTTCCCCCCCTTGGATGCCTTGCCGCCTCCGGCCGCACGGGCCGCTGCGCGCTGGTTCTCGATCACGTGCTCGGGGGCCTGGCAGACGACGCTACCGGCCACGTCGAAGCCGCGCCGGCCGGCACGGCCGGCGATCTGCTGGAAGTCGCGCACCGAGAGCAGCCCCACCTTCTCGCCGTCGAACTTCGAGAGGCGGGTGAACAGAACGGTCCGGATCGGGATGTTCACGCCGACCCCGAGCGTATCGGTGCCGCAGATGACCTTCAGCAGGCCGCGCTGCGCGAGCTGCTCGACCAGCAGGCGGTAGCGGGGCAGGATGCCGGCGTGGTGCAGGCCGATGCCGAAGCCGAGGAAGCGCCGGATGTCCTTGCCGTAGGGTGAGTCGAAGCGGAAGGCACCGATCGCCTCGCGAATCGCGCGCTTCTCGTCCTTGTCGGTGATCCGCGCGCTGGTCAGGCCCTGGGCCTGGAGGGCGGCCTCGCGCTGGGTGAAGTGGACGATATAGATCGGCTGACGACTCGTGGCGAGCAGCGACTCCACGGTCTCGACGATCGGTGTCTCGCGGTAGCTGAAGTCGAGGGGGACGGGTCGCTCGTCGCTGTGGACGTGGGCGACCTCGCGGCCCGTCAGGCGCGCCAGGCGCTCTTCGATGACCGCCGTGTTGCCGAGGGTGGCCGACATCAAGAGAAAACGGGTCGAGGGCAGTGCCAGCAGCGGCAGCTGCCAGGCCCAGCCCCGATCGCGGTCGGCGAAGTAGTGGAACTCGTCCATCACGACGTAGGGTGCATCCGTCCGCGGACCCTGCCGGAGCGCCATCTGGGCCAGCACCTCGGCCGTGCAGCAGACGACCGGTGCGGCCTGGTTGATGGCGGCGTCGCCCGTCATCATGCCGACGTTCTCCGCCCCGAGCTCCTGACAGAGCGCGAAGAACTTCTCGCTCACGAGCGCCTTGATCGGCGCCGTGTAGAACGAGCGCCGGCCTTCGCAGAGCGCCTTGAAGTGGAGGCCGAGGGCGACCAGGGATTTGCCGGAGCCAGTCGGCGTGCTGAGGACGACGTGTCGATTCGTCATCAGCTCGAGCAGCGCCTCCTCCTGGGCGTCGTAGAGCTCGAGCTCCGCTTCGCCACACCATCGGGTGAAGCGATCGAGAATGGCGTCGGGGCTCGAAAGGCCGCCCTCGGGCACCCAGTCGACCAGCGGCCTGCCCACCGCGGTCATCGGGATCGGAGGTTCTTGAGCAGCGCCTGAGCGGTCTCGACGATCCTCGAGGTCGCGCCCGCCGGCCTGGTAGGTCGCCGGGGCTCGAAGACGCGGACCAGCATCGCGGTGATGTTGTCGGTGCCGCCGGCCTGGTTGGCGGCGTCGATCAGCCAGGCGACAGCCGTCTGCGGATCCGGGGCCGCCTCTGCGATGCGTCGCAGATCCTCGTCCGGGAGCATGCCGTAGAGTCCGTCGGAGCAGAGCAGATAGCCGTCCTTCGGCTGGACCTCGATCGGAGCGACGTCGATGTCGATCTCGTCGGTCACGCCCAGGGCGCGCATGATCTGGTTCTTCTTGGGGTGATCTCGCGCCTCGTCTGGCTGGATCAGACCCTCTCGCACCATCAGGGCCACGACCGAATGATCCTCGGTCAACGCCTCGAGTCGACCGTCGCGAATCCGGTAGAGCCGGCTGTCTCCGGCGTGCGCGACCCAGGCGCGTCCGTCCGCGCAGAGCAGCTGGGCGACCACGGTCGTCCCCATGCCTTTGAGGGTCCGATCCTTGGCGGCCGCGTCGAAGATGAATCGGTTGGCGCGCTCGACCGCCTGACGCAGGCGCATTTCGGGATCGCCCTCGATCTCGCGGACCAGCTTGCCGAGTGTCCCGACGGCCATCTTGCTCGCGATCTCGCCGCCGCGATGTCCGCCCAGGCCGTCGGCCACCACCAGCAGGATCTCTCCACGCTCGGGATCGTCGAAGCGGTCGAAGGCGTCCTGGTTGATGCGACGGGTCCGGCCGACGTGGGTCATCCCGCCGATCGCGACCTCGAGGGCCCCCAGCGGCTCGCGTCGCTGGTCGTCCACGTCGACCCCCTCGACGCCGTCGTGCTCTCGCTCTTCTTGTTCTTCTTGTTCTTCTTCGCCGTACATCTTCGAGGGTCGTCCGCGCTTCTTTCGGAAGTGGAAAGACTAGGGGCTCTCGGCTCCGGGCGCAGGCTGGATCGGCTTCCGATATGCTGGTCCCCGCCCCGACGAGGTGCCAGTACAGCCCGACTCATGCCCGCCCGCGGCCCTGGCCCGGGGAGAGGAGCTGCGTCCGTGACCCGCGCCGAGAAGGCAGAACGCATCCTGCGGATCCTCGACGAGCTGTACCCGGCCCCCCCGATTCCGTTGGCCCACTCGGATCCCTTCACTTTGCTCGTGGCGGTGATGCTGTCGGCCCAGACGACCGACGAGCGCGTGAATCGGGTCACGCCCGGGCTCTTCGCGAAGGCCCGGACACCCGCCGCCATGGCCGCGCTGGCGGTCTCGGAGATCCTGGTGGAGATCCGATCCTGCGGCCTCGCGCCGGGCAAGGCCCGCAACCTGAAGGCGCTCTCGGAGATCCTGGTCCGGGATCACGGCGGCGTGGTGCCCTGCGACCTGGCGGCGCTCGAGGCGTTGCCCGGGGTCGGACACAAGACGGCGAGCGTCGTCCTGGCGCAGGCCTTCGGTGTGCCGGCTTTCCCAGTGGACACGCATATCCACCGCCTGGCGGCGCGTTGGGGTCTCTCCGATGGACACAGCGTCGAGAAGACCGAGCGGGACCTGAAGGCGGTCTTTCCGAAGGAGAGCTGGACGCGTCTGCACCTGGCGATCATCTACTTCGGCCGCGAGCACTGCCCCGCCCGCGGACATGACCTCACGCACTGTCCGATCTGCAGCTGGGCGGCCACTCGCAAGCGAATCGAAGAGGAGCGGCGCGCTGGAGGTGGCGGTCCGTCCTCACGTCGGTCCTTGGCGTCACACGAGAGCCGGACAAAGGCGGGAAAGAAGTCCGGCAAGACGTCCCGGAAGAAGCCAGCGAAGAAGCCCGGTGGAATGACCCGGCCCGGCGAGCAG
>CAYWGW010000160.1:9256-9579 GCA_964457385.1 uncultured Spirochaetaceae bacterium | reverse complement strand
TCTGCTGCACGAGGGGCGCGCCGCAGATGCTCTCTCGGTGGCGGTGGTGGTGGCCGCGCCGCGGGCGCGGCTCGCCGAAGCTCGGACCACGGATCGGCTGCTCGATGAGATTGCGGCGCTCGCCCGAGCCTGGGATCGCCTCGATCCGGAGGAGCGAGCGGCGCGCCTGGCCACTCAGCCGTTTCTCACGCCCGCCGATGCCTCGCGGGCGCTCGCAGGCTTCCTTCGGCCTCCGGCCCGCACGCGGCGGCAGTGACCGACGGCCGCCGCTTCAGGAATCGATCCGGTCGAAGTCTCCGCCGAACTCGATCACGAGCTGATCG
>CAYWGW010000160.1:0-9246 GCA_964457385.1 uncultured Spirochaetaceae bacterium | reverse complement strand
GATCGAGCCTCTGGCGGGCGAAGACCAGGCCCTGCGGATCCCGGGCGTCGAAGGTCGTCACCAGCCGGACGACCGCGCGGTCGCGGGACCGCGCGAAGGGACCCCGTTCGAGCGCCAGCAGCGAGCGAAGGGATTCCCGCACCAGGCCGGCGTCGCCCACCCGCCAGAGTCGGACGAGAGCACGCTGCTCACCTCGACCCACGATCGCTTCGTCGATCGTCCGGAACAGACGCCAGTCCTGACGGCGCTCCCGCGAGCGCAATCCCCAGTCCCGAGCGGGCAGCAGCAGCAGGTCGGAGAAGGGGCTCCAACGCGGATGGTTGCGCGATTCGAGGCCGACGAAGACCTCGACCGCGGTCGGGGGCTGCGCTTTCACACCAGCGCGGGGACGCGCGCGCACGGCGGGATGGTCCAGTCGTCGATGCAGGATCCGACCGAGGCCCACGCTGCCGATGAAGATCCGGTCGGTCACGATGTCCTCGCCCTGCCAGGGCTCGCGGTCGCGGAAGAGGGCGTCGAGCGGCGGCGAGGGGCGGTTCCGAGGCAGGGGCCAGGGCTCGATCGTCCAGGACAGCACGAAGAGCAGCGCGAAGAGTCCCGCTAGTCGTCGCCATGCGGCAGTCGGAATCGCTCGGGAGGTCAGCGGGATCGAGCGCTCGGAGTCGTCGGTAGGCGACGGAAGCGCCCGACCCCGCTCCAGCCGGGCGATCGCGAGCGCCAGCCCGAAGAGCAGGAAGGAGCCCGTGACCAGCACCGTCAGACCCTGGCCGACATGCTCCTCGGCCGTGGCGTCGTTCTCTGCGGCCCAGACGATCCAGGCGATGCGCAGTGCATTCAGCGCCATCGCGACGAGCGGAGTCGCGAGGAATAGCACGAAGGAGAAGCGCCGCAGCTCGACCAGATCCCGGAGCACGATCGCGATCAGCAGGAGGATATGGATGCTCCGGAATCCGCTACACGTCTCGATCACGAGAAAGCCCGAGCTGCCCCGGGTCATCAGCAGGCCCTCGCGAACGACGTCGAGCCCCGCGGCGGTGAGGATCCAGTGGGCGCTCGTTGCGCTCAAGCCCTGGAGATGCCAGATGATCTCGTTCTGGAGCCGCCCGGGGACCGGCAGAGCGAAGAGCAGCGCGATCAGCGGGACGGCGAGAACGCGACAGCCCGGCCAGCCCCGGGCCGAGAGCGCGAAGGCCAGCCCGGCGGCGATCAACGAGAAGACGAGCAGATCGGGCGCCTCGTTCAGATGCGCCCAGACGCCGAAGGCCAGGGACAATGTCCAGAAGGCCGCAGAGGCCAGCGGCGCCGGCGGACTCTCGAGGGCGCGAAGCCGCTCGCGGCGGCGCCAGGCGAGCCAGCCCGAGATCATCAGGACGAGCAGTGGCGACGATTGATGGGGCTCGAAGAAGAAGCGCTCCGCGTCCTGCGCATCGGGGATCGGAGTGGCCGCCCCCAGATCCGCGGGAAGATAGAGCGGGGCGTAGGCCAGCAGGGCCAGCAGGCCGACCGCATAGGGCCAGACCCGCCCGCTTCTCCAGCCGCCGTCTACGGACCGGCTCCCGACCTCGCGGGCGGATTTATCGACCATGTCGCTCAGGGGTCACTCCGGAACAGGGAACGCAGACGGTAGCGTCCGCGCCGGGCCCCGTTGACCGCTGGCACCGTCACCGGAATCGCCGCCGCGACCGCCTTGAACGCTACCGCCAGGAGCACCACCACTGCGGCCACTCCGGCCTCACTCAGAGGACGGCCGCCGCGCGTTGGAAGACCCAGAAGGCCGCGAGCGAGCCCATCACGTAGACGCTGCTCCTGCGCGGCAGCCGCACGGGCAGGCGCTGCATCCAAGGCGCCAGGGCGAGCAGTACGAGCACGAAGGCCAGCTGTCCGATCTCGATGCCGAGATTGAAGGAGAAGAGCGCCGTCGGGATCTCGCCGGCAGGCAGCCCGACCTCGCGCAACGCGCCGGCGAAGCCCATGCCGTGGAGCAGCCCGAAGACCAGGGCCATCGCCCAGGGTCGTCGACGCATCCAGGTTCGCTGCGGCTGCGGCGTCTGCGACTGCTGCGGCTGCGCCGCGCCGCGGGCGAGCTCGACGGCGAGGGCGAGCACGCTGCCGGCGATCAGCAGCTCGATCGGGCCGGGGGGCAGATTCGCATGACCGAGCGCGGCGAGACTCAGAGTGACGGAGTGGCCGAGGGTGAACGCGGTGACCGTCTGTACCAGCAGCTTCAGACCGGAGCAGAGCAGGAAGAGGCCGAAGACGAAGAGCAGATGGTCCGCACCCGAGAGGATATGGGCAAAGCCGATCCGGGCGTAGTCGGCGAAGACCCGAATCCGGCTCGCCCGCGCCGGCACCGTCATCTTCGGGGCGCCCCCGCGCAGCACGCGTTGGATCCGCCGGCCGTCGGCGAGCTCGATGCGCACGAGGCCGTCGATCCGGGCGGCGTCCAGTCCGTCGATGCGAAGAGGCTGGCCGACGAGGCCCTGCTCGCCACAATCGATCGTCCAGCGATACCGCAGCGCGCCTTCCCGCTCCTCGACCTCGGGGCGGCCAAGAGCAGGACACGCCGCGGGCAGGATCGGCTCGACCCGCGTACCAGGACGGGCGAGCGCCGATTGCTTCCAGAGCACCGCGACGCGTCCCGAGTCCTGCTCCACGAGCTCGAGCAGCGCCGGCGCCAGGGGATGAGCCGCGACCGGCGACGCAACGCCGAGTGTCAGTCCCAGCGCGATTGCGAGCGCCAGCGACAGCGGGATCGCCACAGCCATCGCCATCGCCATCGCCATTGCCGTCGCCATCGCCATCGCCCTGAAGATGTTCATGTTCCACGCCCACGCCCACGCCCACGCCCACGCCAGCCCGACCCGGCTCGGGCTCAGGCGTGGGCGCGAGGTCGGGAGGCGGGGCGGCGTCGACCGGATGGGCAACTCAGTCCTCCAGGCCCCAGAAGCGCTTCCAGCTGGGCAGCTCATGCGGATGGCTTCCGAGTCCCGTCTGGCGAGCGGGCCAGTCGGCGCGCGGCAGCCCCAGCGGATTCGCACCGGCCTCGCTGCCGTAGACCAGGAAATGCCGGCGGCGGACGAAGAGCCACTCGCCGTCGCGGCGGGCGTAGCGGTCGTGGTACTGGATGGCCTGCACGATCCAGCGCTCGCTCGAGAGGCCGCCGTCCTGGATCTCGCCGCGGCAGTAGACGATTCCCGTCGCCTGGTCCGGATCCTCTTCTGCCGAGGCGGCGAGTTCGATCACGTGGCTGCCGACATTCAGGAAGGTGATACCGACGGATCGCAGGCTCTGGTCGAAGTCGGCCCGTAACGCCTCCCTTCCCTGGCGGCCGCCTCCCACGCGGACGTCCGGAACGAAGAGTCGGACCAGCCCGTCCAGATCCCGGGCATCGACGCAGATCGCATAGCGGGATACGAGCTGACGAATCTCCTGATGGGCGAGGAGCTTCTCGAGGTCGGTCATGGGCTGGCTCTTCCCGGGACGGGGGCGGGGAGGCGGGTAGGCAGAGCGGCGAGGGGACGGGTTGCGGCGGTCAAAGCGCCTTCTTGATGGCGTCGGGGGTCTTGCTGCTCGGGAGCTTGCCGTGGTCCCAGGAGACGAATCGCTCCGGCTGGATGCGGAGGAGGACGCGCTTGCCCGCCATCTTCCGCTTCACGTCGTCGGGGATCAGCTCGATGTCGGGCAGCGGGCTGCCCGTGCGTGCGTTCGCCTCGATCATCGTGGCGACGGTCAGCTCGAGGTCCTTCACGATCTCGGCCTGGCCCTCGATCATGACGCCCTGCAGCTCGCTGTAGGCGTGGCCGCTCTCGACGAGCAGCGTCACCCGGGGATCGCGCTCGATGTTGCGGACCTTCTGGCTACTGGCGTAGGTGGCGATACGGACGCCGAGATCGTCGTCGAGGGCGTAGAACATGGCGACCGCATGCGGATAGCCGCGGGGGCCGTTGGTCACGAGGGTCATCGTATGGCCCTCGAGCAGGTAGCTGCGGATCTCGTCCCGGTTCATTCTGATATCGTCTTTGCGGGGCATGTGCGTCTGTTCCTCTGGCTGCTTCGTGTCGATCCGGAAGGAAGACGGTACCAACTCGTGCGTGAATTTGGAGGGCGGGCGGGACGCCTTGCCTGAGCGCCGGATCGGTGCGCCGTGCCGCAGGGCCGAGTGGGAGCGCCGAAACGGATCGGCAGAAGCGGGAGACGACAGCGTGAACGCGTTGGTGATCGGGGGGACGGGGCCGACCGGGCCCCATGTGGTGCGGGGGCTCGTCGAACGCGGATTCCGGACGACGATTCTGCATAGCGGGCGGCACGAGCCGGGCGGCATCCCCGACGCCGTGGAGCACGTCCACACCGACGCCTTCGATCCCGAAAAGGTCCGAGGGGCGCTCGAGGGGCGTTGCTTCGACGTGGCGATCGCGACCTACGGACGGCTGCGTCGCAACGCCGAGCTGCTCGCGGGTCGGGTGGGACATTTCCTCTCGGTGGGCGGCTTTCCGGTCTACCGCGGCTATATGAATGCGCTGGCCTGCGAGCCGCCGGGCATGCCGGTGCCGACGCGCGAGGACGGCGCCCGGGTGAGTGATTCCAGCCAGGACGAGAAGGGCCATCGCGTCGCGCGGACCGAGGAGCGGGTCTTCGAGGCCCAGCCCGAGGCGACGCATCTCCGCTATCCCTGGGTCTACGGGCCGCGCCAGCCGGCGCCCCGGGAGTGGTCGATCGTGCGACGGATCCTCGATCGGCGATCACAGATCATCCTGCCCGATGGTGGGCTGAGCCTCTCGCATGCCGGCTACGTCGAGAATCTCGCCCACGCCGTGCTGCTCGCGGTGGATCAGCCGGAGAAGTCGAAGGGGCAGGTCTACAACTGCGGGGATCAGGAGGTGCTCAGCCTGCGGCAGGTGGTCGAGACGATCGCGAAGGCGATGGACGACCATTCGTGGGAAATCGTCTCGATGCCCTGGGAGCTGGCGATTCCGGCGCGCCCGTTGGTGGCCCAGCCCTGGACGACCCATCGGGTGGTGAGTCTGGCCCGGATCGAGTCCGAGCTCGGCTATCGCGACGTCGTGCCCCCGCGCGAGGCGTTGGCGCGCACGGCGCGTTGGCTCGCGGAGCATCGGCCGGCGCCGGGGGGACTCGAGGAGTGGGTGCTCCAGGATCCCTTCGACTACGGGGCGGAGGATCGCTTGATCGAGAGCTATCAGAAGGCGATCCGGAGCATCCCGCTCCCGGAATGGAGGGATGGCGAGGCGCCCGGATACGGAATGGCCTACAGCGGTCCCGGCGGCCGGCCGCGCACGCGCGCGAGCTTTGAATAGCATCGGGCTACGAGCACCGATCCGCCGGCCCGCTCAGCCGAACGTGCCCTTCTCGCGCAGACGGGCGATCTCTTCTGCGGACCATCCGAGCTCTCCCAGGATCTCGTCGCCTTGCTCGCCCAGGCGGGGGGCATGTCGTTCGATCCGGGCGGGCGTGCTCTCGAAGCGGATCGGCGGCGCCAGATAGCGGACGGCACCGAAGCGCGGATCCTGCATCTCCCGCACGCTGCCCCGGTGCCGGACGTGGGGATCCGCCAGGAAGCCCTCGACGTCGTGCACCGGGGCGAAGGGGGCGCCTTCCGTGCGCGCGCGGGCGAGGAAGTCGTCGCTCGCCCATCGCAGGATCTCCTCGGCCAGGAGCGGAACGAGCTCGGAATAATGCTCGAATCGCGCCGCCATCCGCTCGAATCGGGGATCCCGGGCGAGGTCCGGGCGCTCGAGGGCGCGGCAGAGACCGGCGAACTGATCGTCCTGGATGATCACGCCGACCACGTGGCCGTCGGCCGTCTGCCAGCAGCGGAAGAAGTCGGCGCTCGAGCCCGCGTTGCCCTCGAGCGGCGGGAAGGCGCGGGACATCATGGCCTCGGGCAGCGCGAAGGCGGCGTAGGCGTCGATCATCGCGACCTCGATCCGCTGACCCCGCCGCTCGGGGTCTCGCTCGCGCGCCAGGAGTGCGGCCAGGACCGCGTTGGCCGCCGTCAGCGAGGTCGATTTGTCGGCCACGCTGCCCTGTACGAGTCGCGGCGGGCCGTCTCCACCCTGCTCGGGCATCAGGCCGACGAGGCCCTGCATCACCATGTCGTAGGCGGGGAGCTCCGCGTAGGGACCGTCGCTGCCGAAGCCGTTGATCGAGAGCTGGATCAGGCCCGGATTGCGCGCTCGCAGCGTCTCCCAGCCCAGCCCGAGCCGCTCCATCACCCGCGGACGGTAGTTCTCAGCCACCACGTCCACCTTCGTGACCAGCTCGAGGATGAGCTCGCGCCCGCCCTCGCTCTTCAGGTCGACGACCAGGCTGCGCTTGTTGCGATTGAGCTGGGCGAGCATGCCCGAGAATCCCGGCTCGCGGAACGGGGCGCCGCTGTAGCGGGCCGGATCGCCGTGGGGCGGCTCGATCTTGAAAACGTCCGCGCCGAGATCACCCAGGATCTGCGTGCACAAGGGTCCGGAGATCACCGACGTGAAGTCGAGCACCCGGATTCCGCTGCAGGGCCCCTCCTTCCGGGCCGCACTCATTGCGACGCCCGGCGCGAAGACGAGATCGCTCGCGTCGACCGTGCCGCGAAGCGGATCGGCAGGCTCGCGGGACCCCGCACGGCCGGGTTCGCGCGGTAGGGGATCGACTCGAAATCGCCTTCCAGGGAGGGGTCCGTCAGTCGCTCGAGCACTCGGCCGAGCGCCACCTCGAGTTCGAGCCGGGCCAGCTGGGCGCCGATGCAGAAATGCCGGCCGACGCCGAAGGCGCTGAGGTCGGCGGGGCTGCGGCTGATGTCGAAGCGGTCGGGATCGGGGATCGCCTCCGGATCGCGCTGCGCGCTCGGGACCGAGCAGAGGAGCATCTGCCCCGCCCGGACGGGGACGCCGTCGACCTCCGTCGTCGCCCTGGCATAACGGGGCAGGAAGCGACCGGGATGTTGGTATCGGATGATCTCGTAGCCCCCGTTCGCCCTCACGCCGGGGTCGTCGCGAAAGCGGACGAGCTGGTCGGGATGTCTCAGCAGCTCGATCAATCCGAAGGACAGGGAGTTCGCGGTGGTCTCGGACCCTGCGACCAGGATCGCCATCACGGTCGAGAGGATCTCGTCCGCGCTGAAACGATCGCCCTCGGACTCGGCCTGGATCATGTCCGTCATCAGATCCGCCCCGGGCCGCTCGCGCTTCTCGTCCATCAGCGCGCGGACCTCCTCGATCTGGATCGTCATGCTGTGGAGGGAGCGCAGCTGCTCGGCCTCGCTGCACATGGGGTTGAAGGCGACGACGGCGGCGTCGGCGAGCGCCTTGAATCGTCGTTCCCGCTCGCTGTTGGCGGAGATCCCCAGCAGCCGACTCACGATCGTGACGGGAAAGAGCGAGGCGAAGTCGCGCACGAAGTCGCAGCGGCCCGACGCGATGAAGCGATCGATCAGCTCGTCGGCGAGCTCGATCATCAAAGGCTCGAGGCTGCGAACCGCGCGGCGCGTCAGCGCGACCGAGGCGAGCTTCCGCAGCCGGGAGTGCTCGGCACCGTCGTAGGCCAGGATGTTCGAGCTCTGCAGCCGCACGATCGGATGATCGGCATGCTCCGGCGGCGGCGGCACGAAATGCTCCCAGCGGCGTCGGTCCGGAGAGAAGCGCGCCTCGTCGGCGAGGACCGCGACCACGTCCCGATGACGGGAGAGGAAGAGCGCTCCGAGGGGGCTCCACTCGAAGACGGGCGCATGGCGTCTCATCCGCGCCAGCAGTGGATAGGGATCGCGATCGTACTCCGGGCTCATCGGATCGAAGACGAAGCCCGGCTCGCCGGGCAGGGCGGTCTCCGTCGGAGGCTCGGTCCTGGTCGCCGGCCCCGTCACGGTCGTCGTCGCCGGAGAGTCCGGGCGGGCGGTTGAAGGCGAGAGGTCCTGGCTCATCCGATTCACTCCGTCTGATTCGCTGATCCGCCGATTGCCCCCGCTGCACGCGGTCGAGCGCGGGTGGCCGTTCGGGGCGGGACATTAGAGCCCGCGTCGCGTCTGCGCTGGCGCGGTGGCCTTCGGGTCGACGCCCAGGGCGAGCTTGCCGTGGACGCGGCCATCCAGCACCCGCTCGAGCGCCTCGGGTAACGCCTCGAATCGAACGAGCGCTTCGATCGGTACCCGGAGCCATCCGGCGCGCCACCACTCGACGAGACGCTCCTGGGCGGCCTCCTTGAAGGCCCGGTCGTAGCGCGTCGGGATCACGCCGAGCACGGAGTAGCCCTGACTCACCAGATGCGCCGTGTCCACCTGTCCCCATTGACCGCTCGCGAATCCGACGACGAGCAGACGCCCCTCATGAGCGATGCAGCGCGTGGCCGCACGGAAGGCCTCGCCGCCGACCGGATCGTAGACGACCTGGGCGCCGACGCCGCCGGTGAGAGTCCGGACCGAATCGGCGATCTCCTCGCGGCTCCGATCGATGACCGCGTCGGCGCCGAGGTTTCGGCAGAGGTCGGCCTTCTCGGGGCCGCTGGCGGTCGCGAGGACGCGCGCGCCGAGCAGCCGACCCAGCTGGATCGCGGCGGACCCGGTTCCGCCGGCGCCACCGAGCACGAGCAGTGTCTCGCCCGCCGCGAGTCGGGCTCGCTGCACCAGACCGATGTAGGCCGTATGCAGCGGAATCACGAAGCCGGCCGCCTCGGCGTCGGTCATCTCCTCGGGCACCTCGAGACAGAAGTCGTCGAGGGCCAGGCATTGTTCGGCGAAGGCACCGTGTCCCGTGAAGAAGCTCGTGACGGCCATGACCCGATCTCCCTCGCGTCGTCCGCGGACCTCCGGGCCGGGCGCGAGGATGCGCCCCACGACCTCCTGGCCCTGGGTGAAGGGGAGGGCAGGGGTGAGGGCATAGCTGCCAAGACACATGAGTGCGTCGGGAAGTCCGATGCCCGCCGCCTGGACCTGCAGCCGCAGGGTTCCCGGACCCGGCTCGGGCGGGGCCAGATCGCA
The DNA here is from genome assembly GCA_964457385.1 of uncultured Spirochaetaceae bacterium. Taxonomy (GTDB): domain Bacteria; phylum Myxococcota_A; class UBA9160; order UBA9160; family UBA4427; genus UBA4427. The sequence goes on along the minus strand of CAYWGW010000160.1, from coordinate 275 downwards.
GGCCAGGCGGAGGGCCTCCGCAGGGCGGCCCGTACGAAAAGTCTGCCAGGCGCGCATCTTACGGACTCCTCATGTGACGGGCTCGCGCCGCGCCAGATGGCGGTGTCGGATGGCCAGGGCACGCTGTCGTTGCTCGGGCCGGAAGTCGGGCGTCTCCGGGGGCAGGGCGTCGCGCAGTGCGTCGAAGGGCACGATCTTCACCTGCGGCAGCGGGCGCGTCTTCGTCCAGACGAAGCGGTACTGGATCATGCCTTCGGGACGCCCGGCGGTGTCGA
>CAYWGW010000159.1:0-9602 GCA_964457385.1 uncultured Spirochaetaceae bacterium | reverse complement strand
AGGCGATCCTGCTGACGACGACCGGCGGTGTCGCGGGTCTGCTGCTCGGCCTGCTGCTCGCGATGGGGGTCCGTTGGCTGCTGCCGGCGCTACCGGCCCGGGCGCCCTTCGAGTACGTGATCGCGGCGCTGGCCATGAGTGCGCTCGCGGGCCTGCTCTCGGGCGTGGGACCGGCACGTCGCGCGGCGGCGCTGGAGCCCGTCGACGCCCTGCGCGCGGAGTAGCGGCGCGCACGCGGCGTAGCGGCGAGCGGGCCGCGGGCGCGCTACACGATTCCCATGCGTTACTTCGAGGACCTTGCCGTCGGAGAGCTGGAGGAGATCGGCCGTCACGTCGTCTCCCGCGACGAGATCGTCCGCTTCGCCGAGCAGTGGGATCCCCAGCCCTTCCACCTCGACGAGGAAGCGGCCCGAGCCTCGATCTTCGGCGGGCTCACCGCCTCGTCCTGCCATACCTGGTCGATCGCGTCGTTGATCTTCTCTCGCCATTCGGAGAAGTTGAAGACCGCTGCGATGCTCGGGCTCAAGATGCGCTTTCCCAACCCCGTCCGGCCTGATGACGAGCTGACACTGCACCAGATCTGCCTCGACAAACGGCTCTCGCGTTCCCGCCCCGAGTATGGGATCGTGAAGAGCCGGGTAGTGATGGTGAACGGCGCCGGCCAGGAGGTGATGGTGAGCCAGTCGAGCTACTTCGTGGAGCGGCGCGACACCGAGACGCGTGACGCGGCCGGTCGCGATCGCCTGGACTGATCCTGAGGAGTGTCGGCCCGTCAGACGATTCCGGCCCCGAAGAGACCCGGAGCAATCCGGAGGAACTCGGATAGAGGAGATCCCGAATCATGCCTGCCCGTTTCAACCACATGGAGCTGACCCTCCCGCCGAGAGGGCTCCAAACCCAGCGGAAGGAGATCGCCACCTTCTACGGCGATCTCTTCGGCTGGGACGCGATCGACGTGCCGATCCTCGGCCAGCTCGGCCTGCTGCTGCGCACGGATCCGGAGACGAGCCAGTTCATCCTCGTCACGGAGCAGGAGCGGCACATGGACTCGCCCGGCTACGATCATCTCGGCCTGCTCTTCGAAACGCGCGAGGAGGTCGATGCGCTGCTCGAGAAGGCGAGGCGACATCAGAATCGGGACGAGCGGATCCAGATCAAGGAGTACGAGGACCTGGTGATCGGCGGTGTCACGACCCACGCCTTCTACGTGAAGCATCTGCTGCCGATCTGGTTCGATGTCCAATGCCAGGAGTTCGAGAAGGACGCGGAGCCCGCTCGCACCTGGCGCTTCGAATGAGCTCGGAAGAGGACGCATGAATCCGGGAGAGCGGGAGTGGGAACCGAAGGAGGAAGAGCGATGCTGGACTGTGTGATCCGAGGCGGGACGATCGTCGATGGGACCGGCTCGCCGGGTCGGCCCGGGGATGTCGGCATCCGGGATGGACGCATCGCCGTTCTCGGCGAGGTGGCGGAGGCGGCCGCCGAGACGATCGACGCCTCGGGACAGGTGGTGGCCCCGGGCTTCATCGACGTCCACACCCACTACGATGCCCAGGCCTTCTGGGACGGCACGCTGAGTCCCTCGCCCTATCATGGTGTGACGACGGTGATGGCGGGCAACTGCGGCTTCAGCATCGCGCCGCTCGCCCGGGATGCAGGCGACTATCTGATGCGGATGCTCGCCCGGGTCGAGGGGATGCCCCTCGAGAGCCTGCAGGCCGGGGTGCCCTGGGATTGGACCTCATTCGGTGAGTATCTGGAGCGGCTCGAGGGCAGGCTCTCGCTGAACGCCGGCTTCATGGTCGGGCACTCGGCGCTCCGCCGGGTCGTGATGGGCGAGCGGGCGGTGGGCGAGGCGGCGAGCGAAGACGAGCTGCAGCGGATGGTCGATCTGCTCAGGACCTCGTTGGCCGAGGGTGGGATGGGATTTTCGTCGACGATCTCGTCGACGCATAACGACGGCGAAGGCAATCCCGTTCCCTCGCGCCATGCGACGCGGGAGGAGATGCTGACGCTGGCCCGTCAGGTACGCGACTATCCGGGCACGACGATCGAGTTCCTGCCCGGGGTTGGCTGGGGCCAGGAGGAGGCCCAGTACATGGTCGACCTCTCGCTGGCGGCGGAGCGGCCGGTCAACTGGAACGTGCTCGCGCCTTCGTCGATGAACGAGGCGATGGTGGAGCAGCAGCTCTCCGCCACGGACCTCGCGCGCAGCCAGGGAGCGGAGGTGATCGCCCTGACGGTGCCGCAGCCGATGACCATCCGGATCAACCTCCGGTCGGGCTTCGTCTTCGACGCCCTCTACGGCTGGGCGTCGCTGTTCCAGACGCCGATCGAGGAGCGCAAGGCCCTGCTGCGTGATCCGGCGAAGCGGGCTCAGCTCGACGGGGACGCCACCTCCGAGAAGTCCGGCCTGATGCGCGGTCTGGCGGTCTGGGAGAACTTCACCGTCGATCAGGTGCAGTCGAAGTCCCTCGAGCCTCTGTGCGGACGAACGATCGGCGAGATTGCGAAGGAGCTTGGAAAGAGCCCTTTCGACACGCTCGTCGACATTGCCCTCGAGGACGATCTCCAGACCTACTTCATGCCGCCGACCTACGGCACCGACGATGCGAGCTGGGCGATTCGTGGCCGCCTGTGGCAGGACGATCGGACGGTGATCGGGGCCTCGGATGCCGGTGCCCATCTCGACATGATCGACACATTCGCGTTCTCGACCCAGGTCCTCGGGACCGGAGTGCGGGAGCGCAAGCTGATCGGGCTGGAGGAGGCGGTTCGGCAGCTGACGGACGTGCCAGCGCGACTCTACGGTCTGAAGGCGCGCGGTCGGCTGGTGGAGGGCGCCTGGGCCGACGTAGTGGTCTTCGATCCCGACCGGATCGGATTGGGCGCGACCTATACGAAGTTCGATCTGCCGGCCGGGGCGGGGCGGCTCTACGCCGAGGCCCGGGGCGTGAGCCACGTCCTCACGAACGGAGTCGAGATCGTGCGCGAGGGCCAGGATACGGGGCAGCGTCCCGGCACGATCCTCCGAAGCGGTCGCGATACCGAGACCGTCGGGATTCCCGGGGCGCGTCGCGACTCCTGAGAACGAACCGTAGTTCGGGAGTGAGTCGCGCGACCGGAGGCCGGATGGGGGCTGGGCCGGGTCCGGCCTGGGTCACCAGGCCGCGCGAACGCCGAGGGAGAGCGCGTTCTCGACGAGATCCTCGCCGAAGCGTCCGTCCCAGCCGATGAAGAGGTTCGCGTTGGCGTTGTAGCCGATCTCCCAGCCGACGGAGATCTGGGCGCGATCCCGCGGCAGCTCGGCGCCCTCGAGCTCGATCGGAGTCGTCCCGGTCGCGAAGCGACCGCGGATCGGCCGATCCTGGTCGCCCCACTCCCGTCCCCAGGAAGCCTCGAGCCGAGGGCGAAAGACGAATCCCTCGTCCATTTCCCGCTCGAGAGCGATCCGCATCCCGACGGAGCTCACGAGCGAGTCGATCTCGTCACCGTCGACCTCCATGCGAAGGGGATTGCTGCCGTCCTCGTTGAAGTCGTCGAAGTCGATGCGGCTGTAGGCGGCGCGAGCGAAGGGGGCGATCTCGATCTTCGAAGGCGCTCCGAAGGCCCGGGTGAGCTCGGCGTAGGCGCCGAACTCGTCGCCCTCGAAGTCGCCGTCCGCGCGGCCGCTGAACTGCTCGATCCGGGTGCGACGCTCGGTCTCCACCCAGCTATGCCCGTAGCGTCCGCCCAGCAGGATCTCGATCGGAGCGCCGACCCAGGCGGCGTAGACGGCACCCTCGACCGACGTGAGGTCGCCCTCGCCAACCGAGTCATCGGCGTCGTAGGTGGCATGCGTGGCGCTGGTCGCGAAGCCGAATCGGACCTTCTCGCCCAGCGCCCGGTCGGCCCCGAGGATCGGCCCCACGAGCCGGTAGTCGTAGGCCGCGGCCTCGTCGGAATCGAGCTCGCCGATCAGGCCGCTGCCCTCCAGCCAGGCCACCCAGGGGCCGGCGGCGTCATCGGCGGCGTTGCCTGCTGCCTCGTCCGCGACGATATTCGGCCCGACGTTCGATTCGACCTTCGACTCGCCGGGCCGCTCCACGCCAGGGCGGTCCGCAGGATCCGGGAGCTGTCCGCTTCGGCGCGCGCGCAGGTTGCGTCGCGTCGTCGCCTGCCGCTTCGCACGCCGGTCGTGGTGTCCGATCGCGCGTCCACGCGCGAGGGCCAGGCGGTTCGAGATGCTCCGCCAGGTGCGGGTGGCGGCGGCCAGGCGGATGTTGGTGGCTGCCGCGAGGCTGTCCGCGGACGCGCCATCCAGAGCGCCGTCGACGTCGTCGTTGGTCAGGACGTTCAGGTTGTCCAGCAAATCCTCGAGCTGCGGGTCGCCGCCCGGTCCGTTCGTCCGCAGCTCGTCGAGCGCGGTCCCGACCGCGCGTCGATTCGGAGTGGTCCCGGCATTCGCGAGAGTGGCGCCGCTGTCCTGGAGGTCGATCTGGTAGGTTCCGGGCGCGCTGGCCGCACCGAGTGGGGTCAGATCGAAGAAGAAAAGATCGTCCTCGACGACGAAGTCGTCGACGACATTGACGCCCGTTGCGCCCGTGAAGACCGTGAACGTGCGCTGTGCGGGATCTGCGAATCCGCCGGGCGCGAGGGTGACGACGAGCTCCGGGGCCCCGGTCGAGGCACCGTCCCCGATCGTAACGGTTCCGCCGGCCGCGAAACGGGTGCTGCGCGCCGCCGGATTGTCGTTCTCGTCCCGATCGCTGAGGGTCACCAGGACGCGCGCGTCGTCGTTCAGGGTCAGGTCGCCTCCGACGTTGACGGTATTCGCTCCCTGGGAGCCGCCGGACAGGAAGGGGGTCGAGAGCGTGGCGCGGTTGGCGTCGCTGTTTCCGATCACGAGATCGGCGTTCGGGCTCGTGAGATCGACGCCGTTGCCGAAGACGAGCCCGCCGTCATCGACCTCGAAGCGTCCGGCGAAGGGCTGACTCGTTCCGAGGGTGAGGGTGCCGGCCCCGACCTTGCGAACGAGGATCATCCCGCCCGAAGTTTGCTCGGTGATCGAGCCCATGAAGGTCCCGTCACTCGGCTGATCGAAATGGAGCTCGGCGCCGTTGGAGACGACGATCGCGCGCTGAAGGTTTCTCGTGTCTCCGATCAGTGTGCCTTGGCCGACCAAGGTGCCGCCCGTGTGGGTCGCGGTGCCGGTGAGTCGCGTGGTTCCAGTGCCGGTCTTGTTCAGCTGCCCCGCGCCCGAGATGTCCCCCGCCAAGGTGAGGTTTACGGTGCCGTTGTCTACCAGTAGGGAGGTGTTCGAATCGAGATCCACTGAGAATTCCAACGGTGCGGCGGGTGATGTGTTGGGACTCAGGACTGCTCCGGAGATTGGTCCGCCGCCTGGTGCCCGACGAACCCGGAGATCTCCTGTGAATGCGGATAGATCGCCCGAAAGGTTCAGAACGCCTCCGAATGAGGAACCAGGCGTGAAATCCACGATACCATCGCCCTGTAGCGAGCCCGCGAGGTCCGGGATGAGACCCCGGATGGAGAGGGAGCCGCCCGAGCGGACCTGGAAGTCTCGAGTTTCGATCGTCATTCCGCCCATCATGTCGTCCGTCATGTTCATCAACGTCCCGTCGTCCACCACCAGCGTTCCGCTCTCAATGTCGAAATCGATGTCGAAATCGATCATCGGGGCGGCTCGGACGTCGAGCTCTCCCGCCCCACGCTTTACGAAGACGGCGCTTCCGCCGCTCGTCTCGTCGGCCAGAAAGGACGGTCCGGCTGCGGCGAGGGCGTCGCCGGCGGCGCCGATGTCGAAGACGATGCGGGCGGTGGTCGCGGCGGCATTCGGGGCGAGGGTGATGTTGCCCATGCCGACGGTGGCGAGGCTGACGACGTCGCCGACGAGATCGCCTTCCTCGACCGTGATCCCGCCACTGAAGCTATTCACGCCGCGTAGGTCGAGTGTGGCCGAGCCCCGCTTCACGAGTGAGCCCAGTCCCACGAGATCGGCGTCGATCGTCTGATCCTCGCGGCTGGGGGCGATCACGAGCACGCTCGTCGCGCTCTGGAGATCGATCGCAGCGCCGGGATTGGCGGGATTCGAGAGCAGGCCCACGTCCTGCAGCGTCAGCGTGACGTCGCTTCCGATCTCGAGGAATGCACCGGCTTCGGGTGCCTGGATCGGGAAGAGTTCGAAGGCGGGGTCGGCGTTGTCGATCGTGAGCGGGCGCGAGAAGACGAGGCCATCCGCCAGGTCGATCGAGCTGCCGTCGCCGCCAGTCGGGATCTGGATGGGGATGACGGCATCGGGGGCCGCGGCGGCGATCTCCGCGCGCAGGGATTGGGGCGGGGGATTGACGGCCGCGTCCTCGGCGGTCGTGACCTGGGCCAGGGCGAGGCGGGGCGCGGCCGGTACGACCAGGGCGCCTGCAAAGAGCAGGCAGGCCAGGAGTCCGGGCGTCGATCGGTCGGGCACGCGCATTCTCGAGAACATCGATCTTCGCCTGCCTTCGGCCTCGTGGGCTCAAATCGGCCTCGTGGGCCGGTGGGCTGTGCGTGGACCTTCGACCGTGCAGGCTGGTCTCCTGAGAGCCCCGCTTCGAGAGCGCGGTCGGGGCGGTCCGAACGACCGGAGGCCCATGCTAGCCAAACCGCGGCTCCGGGGCGCTCGCCGAGCTCGGTACGAACACGAATGGAGCCCGCACCGCGCCCGGCTCGAGTTCCGCCCCGCGATCGGACCGACGCGCCCCGAACGCGAACCCGAGGCCCCTCGAAGAGCCTCACCCCCGATCTCCAGACTCGCTAGACTCGACAGCCCGATGCCGGGCTCTGGTCGGCCCTCTTGCCCTGCGCCGCGAGCGCTCTGCGCGCGGAGCATCGCATACCGAGCCCGGCGATCGAGATTCTATCGCTCGGGGCGGGTGGCTCGGCGACCGGATCCCGGTAGACCCGTAATGCGAGGCCTGCAAGGCGAGGCAAGGACGCAAGACGCAAGATGGAAGACGCGAAGAAGGCGGCCCTGGAGGCCGAGATCCGCAGCTATGTCGGGAAGCCGATCGGACCGGAAGTCATCGGCCGCGATCCGGTCAACGAGCCGATGATCCGGCAGTGGTGCGACGCGATGGGCGAGAGTCATCCGGCCTATCTCGATCCGGAGGCAGCGAAGCAGACCGTACACGGCGCGATCGTGGCGCCGCCGACGATGCTCCAGGCCTGGGTGATGGAGGGCTGGGCGATGCACGAGGGCTACGACGAGCCCCGCAACGAGCAGCAGCGTCTCCACAAGCTGCTGGCGGATCACGGCTATACGGGCGTGCTCGGGACGAATACCGAGGAGAGCTACACGCGTTATCTGCGGCCCGGCGAACGCGTCCGCGCCCTCACCGTGATCGACGAGATCTCCGAGGAGAAGGCTACCGGCGCCGGTATCGGCTACTTCATCACGACGAAGACGAGCTTTCGCAACGAGGACGGCGAGGACCTGGGCTCGATGAGCTTCCGGGTGCTGCGCTTCAAGCCGGCCCAGGAGCAGAAGCCGGTGGCGGACGCAGGAGCAGGCGCCGCCGTCGCGCAGAAGCCCGCGCGCCTGAAGCCGCCGATGGGGCACGACAACGGCTGGTGGTGGGAGAAGGTCGCCGCCGACGACTGCCTGCCGATCCAGCGCTGCAAGGGCTGCGGCAAGCTGCGTCATCCGCCGCGCCCGATGTGCGATGCCTGCGGCTCCCGGGACTGGGACGCCATCCAGGCGAGCGGAAAGGGCCGGATCCACACCTTCACCGTGATCCACCATCCCCAGTTCCCGGGCTACGAGTATCCGATCGTCGCGATCATCGTCGATCTCGAGGAGGGCGAGCGAATGGCCTCGACGCTGGTCGACTGCAATCCCGAGGACTGCCGGATCGGGATGCCGGTCGAGGTCGTGATCCATCGGGACGAGGACGGCTTCAAGATCCCCTTCTTCAGGCCGGCGAGCTGACAAGCGCGGATCGCCCATCGGGATTCGAGAGAGGCACGAGAGAGAGGCATGAGAATGACGATGCAAGAGACGATTTCGATCGAGAATCTCGAAGCCGGGCAGGCGCTACCGGAGCTCGACCTCCCCGTGACGGCGACGCTCGTCGTGGGGGGCGCGCTCGCCTCGCGCGACTACACGCCGGTGCATCACGATCGCGCGGCGGCGCAGTCCCAGGGGCTGCCGGACGTCTTCATGAACATTCTCACGACCCAGGGTCTCTGCAGTCGTTATGTGACGGATTGGGCCGGGCCGGACGCCCTCGTGCGACGTGTGAAGACGAAGCTCGGCGGCCCGAACATGCCTGGGGACGTGCTGAAGCTCCGGGGCAAGGTGGTATCGACCGAGGGCCGGCTCGTGGACGTCGAGGTCTCGGGCCAGAACGCCTGGGGCAATCACGTGACCGCCACCTTCACCCTCGAGTTCCCCTGAGACGATCGACCCCGAGCGGCATCGTACGCGACGGACCACGAGAGAGACGAATCCATCATGCCCACGACACTCCACGACCAAGCGGCCATCGCCGGCATCGGCCAGACCGCCTACACCAAGAACTCGGGCGTCTCCGAGCTGAGCCTCGCCTGTGAGGCCGTGCGGGGCGCGATCGACGATGCCGGGCTCGAGCCCTCCGAGGTCGACGGTCTGGTCAGCTACACGATGGACTCGAGCGACGAGGTCGAGGTCGCCCGCACGGTGGGCATCGGCGACATGACCTTCTGGAGCAAGGTGAACTACGGCGGCGGCGCGGCGGTCGGTCTCGTGGCCCATGCGGCGATGGCCGTCGCGACCGGGGCGGCGAAGAATGTCGTCGTCTACCGCGCGCTGAACGGCCGCTCCGGGCAGCGGATGGGGCAGGGCGTTTCGGGGCAGATCATCTCGAGCGACCTGATCCACTGGTCCTGGTACATGCCCTTCGGCCTGCTCACCCCGGCCTCCTGGATCGCGCTCCAGGCGAAGCTCTACATGGAGAAGTACGGCGCCACCTCGGAGCATCTCGCCCACGTCGCCATCACCCAGCGAAAGCACGCCCAGAACAATCCGAACGCGGCGATGCGCGGCCGGCCGATGACGATGGACGACTACATGGCCTCGCGCATGATCTGCGAGCCGCTGCGGCTCTTCGACTGCTGTCAGGAGGACGATGGCGGCTGTGCACTGCTGATCACCAGCCCCGAGCGGGCACGGGACCTGAGGCAGCCGCCGGTGAGGATCCGCGCGGTCACCCAGGCCTCCTTCGAGGGGCAGGAGCAGATGACGAGCTTCTATCGCGACGATCTGGCGTCGCTTCCCGAGATGGAGCTGGCGGCGAAGCGGGTCTACGAGATGAGCGGACTCGGACCGAAGGACATGGACGCCGCCTGCCTCTACGATGCCTTCACGCCGGAGGTCCTGATGCAGCTCGAGGCCTTTGGTTTCTGCGGCAAGGGCGAGGCGAAGGACTTCGTGACCGAGGACTCGCTCACCCTCGGCGGCGCACTGCCCAACAACACCCACGGCGGCCTGCTCTCCGAGGCCTATCTCCACGGCGTGAACAATCTCGCCGAAGGCGTCCGGCTGGTGCGCGGGACGTCATGTAACCAGCCCGAGGCCGTAGAGCACG
>CAYWGW010000158.1:5383-9683 GCA_964457385.1 uncultured Spirochaetaceae bacterium | reverse complement strand
TGCCGGCGGGAAACAACGTCGGCTTCTCGACGACGGTCGGCTTCCTGGCCGACTCGGACCCGCCCGTCCAGCCGAACGGAGTCAATCCACTGGAGACCCTCGGCGTCGTCTTCGACCTCCAGGCCGGAGGCACGCTGCAGGACGTGATCGCCGAGCTGACGGATGAGACCCTGCGGATCGGGATCTTCGTCCAGGGCTTTGCCGGCGGCGGCAGCGAGAGCTTCGTGAGCATTCCGGTTCCGGAGCCGGGCACGGCGATGCTGCTGGGCCTGGGGCTGCTCGCGCTGGCGGGACGTCGATCCGAAGGACGTTAGTCGATCGGGACTCGGCCGAAGCTCCAACAGAGCGGCCCGGCCGCAACCCAACCCGAGGCCCGCAACCCGCGGCCGAGGAGAGCAGGGCAGCCTCGATCTCAGCCTCAGCTCAGCGCGCCGAGCGTGAGCGACGGCGGCGGCGGCTGACGATACGTAGCAGCGCAGAGCCGATCGGGCGTAGCAGATCGGCGAGCAGGCTTCGGATGCGACCCGCGCGCGGCGTCTGGGCCGCGGAAGCAAAGCGGTTCAGACCCAGCGACCCGCGAAAGTCCGTCGACATCATGTCGGTAGGCGCGTCGAGGGGGATCCCGGTCGCATCCGCGATCCGCGTCATGCGTTCGAAGTTCCCGAGCACCGCCGCCGCGTCCACCAGCCCGGCCGGCCCGACCGCCGCGCGCAGGACCTCGCGGGCCGCCTCGAGCTCTGCCAGCTCCGCCTCTGTCTCCGCCTCTGACTTCGATTTCGACACCGATCCCGCCTCGATCGCCGCGTCCACGAAGCGCAGCAGCTCTCCGGCATGCTCGATGCCACTCGCGGGCGCGGCCTCGGGATCCACGATCGCGCGCAGGTCGTGCTCCCGACCGGAGATCGTGCCGCTCGCACGGAGCAGCACTGCATGGGAGGTGGTTCAGTAGAAGCACTCTCGCAGGGCCGAGACGCGCCCCGCGACCAGCTCGATCTGGGAGCGATCCAGCGCGCGCGAGGATCCGAGCCGCACCATCTCCGGCTCGGCGACGTACTGCGCGGCGGAGAGATCACGCAGCGCCCGGACCTCCGCAGGCACCAGACTCAACGCCCGGATCACGTTGCCCGTGAAGCGACCGCCGTAGAGATCCCGATCCTCGGGGTCGAGTCGAGCGGGCTTCACCATCGGGACGAAGGCCCCTTCTTCCGCGGCGCCCGTCGGTCGCCTGCGCGAGGGCGCGCCGGTCTGCGGCTCCGGAAGCGGCTCGAGCGGCAGTCCGAGCGCCCGGTGAAACGCGTCGATGCTGAACACCTGGGTCACGATCCCGACCATCTCGACGTAGGCACCGTCTTCGATGCCTACGTCCTGCAGCTCGGCCAGCAGCCGGCCCGTGATGCGTCCGGCGTCGGTCGTGATGCGATGGACGGCGTCGACCTGCGATGGCGCGAGGGTCGTCACGGAGTCGTGGACGCCCGAGACGGCGTAGGGAGAGAGCGCCGACTTGCGGTCCCGGCATAGCGCGCAGTCGAGCGCGGCCCGCACCTCGGCCGCCACCGCGACCCGCTCGCTCCCATCGAGCCAGGCGCCGGGACGCGCGATCCGCTCCCAGGCGCGGCGATGAGCCTCGACCAGATCGGGACGAATCGGATCCGGGCTGCAGCAGTAGTCGAAGGGCGCGCTCATCGGGTCGATGTTCGGCCCTCGCCGTCGCCGGCGCAAGCATCCCGTCGCAGCGAGCCTCCCGGCGCGCCCTATGTCGACGCGATCCGCGACTCCCGCTCACACGGCCCCTCGCCCCCGCGAGCAAGGGTCTGTATTCTTGACGCGAGTCCGCCCTCGAAGACAGACGAGGCCCGATCCGATGCAGGTGATCCGAAAGAAATTCGTGCGCTTCTTCGTCCGGCGATCGCGCTGGGTGATGCCGATGGAGAAGGCGAGAGAGATCGAGTACCGCTTTCGCGGCGAGGAGGAGTACCGGCGCCTGCAGCTGGCCGACCATGTCGTGGTCTCCTATCCGAAGTCCGGACGGACCTGGCTGCGGACCATGATCTCGCGTTACTACCAGCTGGCGTACGATCTTCCGGAGAGCGCCTTCCTCAACTTCGACAACCTCCACCGCCGCAATTCCGAAGTACCCCGGGTCTTCTTCACCCACGACAGCTACGTCCGTCGCTTCACCGGCCATCTCGACTCGAAGATCGACTACGCGGACAAGAACGTGATCTGGCTGATCCGCCGACCCCAGGACGTAGCGGTCTCCCAGTTCTTCCAGTGGAAGTACCGCATGCGACCGCGCAAGGTCGCCTTGAACTACTACCCGCCGCGGGACTCCGACCTGTCGATCTACGACTTCGTGCTCGATCCCAACGTCGGCCTGCCCGCGATCATCGAATGGATGAACGGCTGGCAGGCGGCCTGGTCGTCGATCCGACATGGCCACGTCGTCCGCTACGAAGACCTGCGTGCGGATCCGGAGCCCCATTTTGCCGAGGTGATCCGGGCGCTGGGCGAAGCGACGAAACCGGAATGGATCGAGGAGGCCGTGCGGTATGGCTCGGTCGACAACATGAGATCGATGGAGCTGCGAAACCATTTCTGGGCGAGCGGCAGCCGGCTCGCGCCCCGGGACAAGAGCAAACCCGAGTCCTACAAGGTCCGGCGGGCGAAGGTCGGGGGGTATCGCGACTATTTCGACGACGAGCAGCTCGCGGTCCTCGACGGAATGGTGCGCGAGAAGCTGGATCCGAGCCTCGGCTACGGAGACGTGCCCACATGAAGCCCTGCGTCTTCATCCATACGAACGAGCGCCAATGGCTGGGCGCGCTGGTGGCGGAGCATGCGCTGCGACGGGCGTCGGCCCGACCCGAGGCCTTCGACGTCCGCTTCCTCCACACACGAGACCACGACTATCTGGCCGAACGGGAGGGGCAGCCCTTCCTGCGTGGCGGCGTCGAGCGGATCTGGCGGATGGACGACCTGCAATCCTTCACGCCCCTGCGGTTCCTGCCTCCGCGATTGATGGGCCATCAGGGCCGAGCCGTCCTGATCGATCCCGACGTCTTCGCGGTCGGGGACATCATGGAGCTCTTCGAGCGCGACATGCAGGGCGCCGCCGTGATGGGGCGGCGCCGATCGGCCCGGGACGAGAAGGATTCCGTCGCCACGAGCGTGATGCTGATGGACTGCGCCCGGCTTCGGCATTGGCGGCCCGAAGAGGAGTTCGCGGAGCTCTTCGCGTTCAAGCGCGACTACAAGGAGTGGATCGCCCTGCATCACGAGCCGCGCGAGAACCTGGGCTGGCTCGAGCCCGAGTGGAACGACTTCGATCGCCTGACCGAACGAACGCGCATGCTCCACAACACGAAGCGCCGGACCCAGCCCTGGAAGACGGGCCTGCCGGTCGACTTCGTGCCGGCAGACAAGCTGCGAAAACGCCCCCTGCTCTTCCGATTGAACCGTTTGCGGGCCTCGCTCTTCGGCGAGTACGCCTTCCTCGGCCGCTACCACGCCCATCCCGATCCGGCCCAGGAGCGCTTCTTCTACGACCTGCTGCGCGAATGCGTGGAGCTCGGCAGGGTCGACGAGGCGATGATCCGGGACGAGATCGCCCGCAAACACATTCGTCCGGACTCCCTCGAGCTGATTCGTCGCCCGCCGATGTCCGGCGACGACCCCGAACAGAATGCCGCCCGGGATTCGATCCAATGGAATACCTCGACCTGAACGCACTCGAAGCGATCGATGCGAGAGAGTTCCGAAACGCCAAGCCCTTTCCGTGGGTGAACCCACAGGACCTGATCCGACCCGAAGCCTGGAAGATCCTGGAGCGCGATCTTCCTGGGCAGGACCTGTTCGATCGCCGATTCGACGAGCCACGGCGCGCCGGGCAGGACCCCCACGATCGCTACTCCCTCGAGTACCGGGAAGGTCTGGGCGTCGCCGAGTCCTGGCAGACCTTCATCGGCGAGCTTCGGAGCCCCGACTACCGCGATGCAATCTGCGATCTCTTCGAGGTCCCGAAGGTGGAGTTCCGCTTCCACTGGCATTACACGCCGACCGGCTGCTCCGTCTCGCCCCATATGGACGCCGTTCGCGAATGCGGCTCGCATCTCTTCTACTTCAACCAGCCGGACTGGGATCCGGCCTGGGGCGGCGAAACCCTGATCCTCGACGACGGCGGACGTTTCCCGCGGCGCTCGGCGCCTGGCATCGACCAGTTCGACCGCGTGATCCGGACGAATTCCCTCGGCAACGCGAGCCTGCTCTTCCAGGGTCGGGATCATGGCTGGCATGCGGTCCT
>CAYWGW010000158.1:0-5283 GCA_964457385.1 uncultured Spirochaetaceae bacterium | reverse complement strand
TCGGCAACGCGAGCCTGCTCTTCCAGGGTCGGGATCATGGCTGGCATGCGGTCCTGCCCATGCGCCATCCGGCCGATCGTCTGCGGCGGGTTTTCATCGTCGTGATCAATCCCGTCTCCCTGTTCTGGAAGGTTCGGGATCGCCTGATCGGCAAGTCGATCCAGCGGCTCTGAGCGCGAGAGGGGCTCGAGGCCGCAATCCTCCACGGCAACCGGGACGAGCCCGGCCTCTTGGCGTCGGAGAGGGCATCGGCGAGAGTGGGGGCTGCGAGGGCACCACGTCCCTCGGTCCCGGCGGCTACGTCAGGCGCGCGAGGCGCGGACGAGGGACAGCAAGGCCCTCCACGACAGCGGCCGCCGCCCCGCCGCCCGGTGGGCCGCACCGATCTCGAAGGCATGGCGCCACTGCTCCCTCAGGATGCGCAGTCCCGCCCACAGATCGTTCGCGGGATCGTAGACATGGGCGGCCTCCGCCGTGAGGCCGTTGAACTCGATCACCCGGAAGACGCCCTCGCATAGCGCCTGCTCGCTCGGTGCCCGGACGTCGAAGCGTCCGAAGTCGAGATCCGCTGCTCGGCCGAGAGCGTCGATCGCCTGCTCGAGCGCCTCGCTCCAGAGATCGCGTCCCTCGAGAAAGCGACAGCCCAGGGAGTGAGTGCCGATCGTGGAGACCTGCCGCGACTCCCCGGCCGCGGGAATCGACTCGAGCGCCTCCGCGTTCCCGGCGAGGAGCTTCTCGGCCATGGGCAGGCAGATCGGATCGTCCAGGATCAACCGCTCGAGCGGATCGCGCCCGTTGCCAACGACGAAGCGGGGCGTCTTGCGGGCCAGGGAGAAGATCGAACCCCGTGGTTCCCCGGGACGCCGAAGATAGAAGATGCCGAACTCCTCACCCCCGATGTACTCCTGCGCCAGAATCGGGCCGACTGCCTGCTCGAGATAGGCACGGGCCTCCGCGTCGTCGCCGACGATCCGCACACCCCGACCCCGCTCGCCCACGTCGGGCTTCAGGACGATCGGGTAGTCGAGCGCGTGGGCCCGCATGAAGCCGCGCACGCTCGCGAGTCCGGGTTCCGGGTCGCCCCCCGAGACGACGCAGGTCGGAATCGCATGCGCCGGCGCGACGTCGAGCGCCTTCTGGATCGCCGCCTTCGACTCGCCCGCCAGCCCGCCCCCCGCGATCGCGGGATTCACCAGGGTCACCACCCGCAGCGATCGGTGCCGCCAGGCCGATGCGAGGATCGACGGGACGAGGGGCAGGTAGATCGCCCAGACGGGCCAGAACTCCCAGCGCCGCAGCCGTCGCCAGCGCGACGAGAGCAATTGCCGGCCGCGATGACTCGCCAGCCGCGGCAGCAGCCGCGCGGCGATCGCAATCAGCCCGATCAGGGTGAGCGCCAACCAGAGTCCGGTGCGGGGAGAGGAGGGATCCTGCATGTCGAGGGCCCGACCCCCGAGCGCCGTCAGCCCGACGAGCAACGGTGCCCAGAGCGCCGCCGCCAGCGTCAGATAGAGCGTGAAGGGCAGCAGCGGGTAGCGGATCACGCCCGCCGCGACATAGGTCGGCAGCCGCGCCCCCGGCACGAAGCGGCCGAGCAGCACGACCGCCGCGCCCGACCGACGCAACCGCGCCTCGATCCGGCCGACCTCGCGCTCGTCCCGCCCGAAACGCTCGAGCAGCCGGGCGCCGATCAGCCGCCCCGCCAGGTAGAGGACGATGTCTCCGGCGACCAGCGCGATGAGGCAGGCCGCGACCCCGCCGCCGAAGCCGACCTGTCCCATCGCGACCAGCAGGCCCACCCCCGCGCAGGTCAGATCCTCGCTCACCATCGACGCCGCGAAGACCAGCACCACGAAGACGAGCCAACCCAGGCCATCCTGGGGTCCCGCCTGCGCGCGGTCGAAGGGCTCTACAGCTGCCAAGCGCCGCTCGGCCGTCGCATCGGCGCGACGAGGCAGTCGCCCCCGATCGAAATCGTCGATCCAGCGGGCGATCGTCTCCGTCACCCGATCCGCATCCGTCCAGAGCACCAGATGCCCGCCCTCGATCCAGACGAGGCGACTCTGGGGCACCAGTCGATGATGCTCGCGGGCGGCAGCCGGGGGCACCAGCGAGTCCTCGTTTCCATGGACGATGAGCAACGGGCCGTCCCAGGACTGGAGGGCCGCGCGCAGCGGACGCTGATCCGAGTCGAGGAAGCTGCGGGTGAAGCCCACGGCGAGAGGGCTCGGGCCGAGCAGCCCGAAGTGGGGCACCAACCAGTCGACGCCTCGGAAGAGCGCGTGCTGGAAGACGTGCACGAGATGGTTCAGGTCGTAGCGCCCGAGCAGCTCGAGCTCCTGGACCCCGATCGCCGAGACCAACACGATCGAGGCGACCCGTTCGGGCCAGCGCGCGCCGAGCTCGATCGCCACCGCGCCACCCCAGCTGAAGCCGACGACGTGGGCCCGCTGCAGGCCAAGCTCGTCGAGCAGCTGGACGAGATAGGCCGCCTGGGAATCGAAGGAGTAGTCGGGCGCGCGGCGGGTCGAATCGCCGAAGCCCACCATGTCGGGCACGATGATCCGCCGGTCTCCGGCCACCCGGGCGGCCAGGGAGCTGAAGTTCTGGAGCGAGCCCGGGCTCCCGTGCAGCAGTACGACCGGCACTCCGGCCGATTCGCCTCCCTCGGGAGCATAGATCCGATAGGCGAGATCGACCCGACGATCGACTGGAACGACCCGCTCATCCCCCGTGCTCGGATCGACCACGCGGAGACGGGCGATCCGGGACAGCCCCGTCGCCCGGTCCTCGCTCGCAGAGCTGGCCACCAGGCTCGATGTCTCCACCGCCGACCTGGATGAGCTGACCGAGAAATGCCCCACCCAGGCCCAGGAGGCGATCAAGGCGATCAGATATCCCAGCAGGATCTTTTGGCCCGCACGCGGCTTCGTCATGAACGCGCTCTCACGCCCTGCTTCCGGATTCGAACCAGGGATCGGACCCCGCCCGATCTCCAACCGACCGGGGCTCGCCAGCGGTCTCTCGGGCATCCGCCAACCAGCCCGCCAGAAAGTGGGGTTTATCGCCCGACTTCAGACCCATCTCGAAACGGTACCGCTCGCATGCCCCGATCCGCTGGAAATCCGCGCGGAAACGCAACCAGATCCCCACTCGACACGTAACCCTCCTTCGACGAAGCCGACACCGGTCCGTCGATGACAGACACGACACTCTCTCTTAACCCTGACCGTTCCATGAGCGTCACGGGCGATACGGAGCAATCTCGATCGTGGACACGCACCGGATCGTTCATGCGATCCGGGGGCCAACGAGGAGACTGTTCGATATCGGACCTTTCTGTTCGGAAGTGCGCGGCACGAAGCCTCCGGAAATGCTGAGCAGATCGGTGGGGAACGATCTCCGGATGCCCCCGACGAAGAACCTTTGGGTAACCTACGTCGCACGCCGTTGCCCACGCCGAGGGTCCACTCTGGAGCGGTTCTAACATGGTCTCGGGCGCGCACGGAAGTGGATCGATGAACCGAATCAGCTCGAACGACAGGCCCCACACGGCCATCGAAGACTGGCAGGAGGACCGCGGCCCGTATCGCATCCGCTTCGCTCGCACGCAGGCGGATCGTGAGGCGGCCCAGCGACTCCGCTTCGAGGTCTTCGCGGGGGAGCTCGGCGCGACGCTCGAAGGGCGGGAGCGCGCGCTCGACATCGACCCCCTCGACGAGTGGATCGACCACCTGTTGGTGGTCGAGCGCGAGACCGACCAATGCGTGGGCACCTATCGACTCGCGACCTTCGAGCACGTCGGCACCGATCCCGGCTTCTACAGCCGCGGACTCTTCGATCTCGATGCGCTCGATCCGAAGATCGGCCACGAGGGGGTCGAGCTCGGAAGGGCCTGCGTCGCCGCCGGCCATCGCACGCGCGGCGTGTTCGGCCTGCTGCTGCGAGGCATCGGGAGCTATCTCGTCCTGGCCCAGAAGCGGTTCCTCTTCGGCTGCGGCTCGGTGCCGCTCGAGAGCATCTCCCAGGTCGAGTGGACGCGGCGCGCGATCTCGGCCCAGGACTGGATCGATCCCTCGCTCTGCGTGAAACCGCAGGCAGCCCATGCCCCGGCAGCCTTCGTAAACGACCTTGCCGAGATGGAAATGGCCCAGATGGAAGGAATCCTGGCGCCGCCGAAGATCCCCTCGCTGCTGTCCGCCTACTGTTTGATCGGTGCACGACTCGCGCCCGACCCGGCCTGGGATCCCGACTTCCGGACGCTCGACTTCTTCGTGCTGCTCGACCTCGAACGGGTCGAGCCGCGGACCTACGCGAGGTATTGCCAACCGCGATGAATCGTCCCCTCGCTCTTTTACGGGTCGTGACGTTGATCGGGATGACGCTCTGCGCGAGCGGCGCGCTGATCCTCGCTCGCCTGCTGGCCTTCGGCAGCCCGGAGCGGTCGGCACGGATCACCGATCGCTTCGTCACGAGCTGGGCCCGGGCCACCCGGCGCCTGATCGGCATGCGCGTCCGGGTCGATGGCGAGCTGCCGTCGGGACCCGTCGCCATCGTCGCGAACCACCTGAGCTACGTGGACATCGTCGCGCTCTGGAGCGTCACGCCGGGGGTCTTCGTGGCCCGGGCGGACGTGGCGGGCTGGCCGCTGATCGGACAGGCGGGACGCCTGATCGGAACGATCTTCATCGATCGCACCCGCAAACGCGATCTGCTGCGCGTGATCCCGGAGATGGAGCGGCCACTCGCCGCGGGTCGCACGGTGATCTTCTTTCCGGAGGGCACGAGCTCGAAGGGCTGCGAGATCCTGCCCTTGAAGAGCTCCCTGTTCGAGCCCGCCGTACGCTGCGGCGTACCGATCGTGACGGCCAGCCTTCAATTCGAAACCGTCCCGCCCGCTGCCTCGGCCGATCAGAGCGTCTGCTGGTGGGGCGGCATGACCTTCGCGCCCCACGTCTTCGAGCTGCTGCACATCCCGACCTTCGATGCCCGAATCCGATTCTCGAGTCCCATCCAACCCGAAGAGGACCGCAAAGCCTTGTGTCGAGCCGCCGCTGAATCCATCCGGAAATCCTTTCTCCCGACCACCCTCGAAGACGTCGAAGACGACGAGAGGCGGGTCGATGCCGGTGCTCCGGCTCGATGGGCCGCACTCGACTGTGGCGCCCTGCTCGAAGACGGACGCGCATTGATCGAAGCCCTCGGCGACGAGCACTACGCCTTCGCGCCCGAGACCATGCCGGGCGCCACGCCGGGCGCCCATACCCGTCACATCATCGACTA
>CAYWGW010000157.1:0-9742 GCA_964457385.1 uncultured Spirochaetaceae bacterium | reverse complement strand
GGGAGCTCAGCGTGAGCGACGCGGTGCGGATCAGCATGATGAAGGCCACGACCGTCGTCGAGTAGCCAAAGATCTGGACCAGGAAGAGCGGCGCGATCACGAAGGCGCCCATGTAGGCGGCGTTGGCGAAGCCGTTCGTGAGCAGCGTCGCCGAGAAGTGTCGCGTGCGAAAGAACTCCAGCGGCAGCAGCGGCTCGCGCACCCGCCGCTCGACCCGGACGAAGGCAAAGAGCGCGAGCACCCCGATCGCGAGGCTCGCGGGGATCCACGGCGAATCGAGACCGAGCTCGCGCACGCTGCCGAGGGCGAACATCAGGCTGCCGACGCCGAGTGCCAGGGTCAGCGCGCCGCCGACGTCGAAGGCCACGGCGCGGCGCGGCGTCTCGCGCAGCACGGCGGTGGCCAGCGCCAGGGCCAGCGCGCTCAGGACGGCCTGGAAGAGGAAGACGATGCGCCAGCCGAGCAGGTCCACCAGCGGACCGCCGGCGATCAGGCCGAGGGCCGGCGCGGCGGCGGTCGTCATCGACCACCAGCCCATGGCGCGCACGCGCTCCCGCGGCGGGTAGACCGCGAAGATCAGGGCCATCGCCGTCGGTTGGGTCGCGCCCCCGAGAATCGCGGCGAGGGTGCGGAATCCGATCAGCGACGCCGCGTCCCAGGCGAAGGCGGTGGCCACGGCGACGACCGTCGAGCCGGCGAAGCCCAGCAGGAAGATCCGGCGATGACCGCGCAGATCGCCGAGCTTGCCCACCAGCGGAAGCGCGACCGCCGACAGCAGCATCGGCGCCGAGATCACCCAGGCGATGGTCGTCTCGCTGGCTCCGAACTCCTCGGCGATCGGTGCCAGCGAGACCGCCAGGATCGTGATCGGGAAGGTCGTCGAGAACATGCCGGCGAGGGCGGCGAAGAGCACCCAACCGCGGTAGTGCCCGCCGGCCTCGAGGCGATCGAGCAGTCGCTGACGCCAGGGGGCCACGGGGTCGGGCGCCTCGACCTCGATCGGCGGCGGAATGCGGAAGCTCATGGGCGCGCCAGCGTAGCGCCTCGCGGAGGCGCGACGGGCGCGACTCGTCGTCCCGTCTCGAGTGCGTCATGCTGGGGTCGTGGCATCCAGGGACGACGAGGACGAGCCGACGGACGAGCGCGCCGACGGCGGGGCGGACGAATCGACGAACGCGCGGGCGAGCGAGCGAGCCGGCGGCGCGACGGACGACCCGAGCGAGCCGATCGAGGGCGTCGATCTCGAGCTGCTCGCGGCCTGGATGGACGAGCAGGATCTGCCACACGGTCCGATCCGATGCGTCGATCGCCTCGTCGGAGGAACGCAGAACATCCTCGTCCGCTTCGAGCGGGGCGGCCGGGCGTTCGTGCTGCGTCGGCCGCCGCTGCACAAACGGGCGAACAGCGACGAGACGATGCGCCGGGAGGCGCGCGTGCTGGCGGCGCTGGCGGACTCCGACGTGCCCCATCCGGGGCTGATCGCGGCCTGTCCGGACGAGGCGATTCTCGGGGCGGCCTTCTATCTGATGGAGCCGATCGAGGGCTTCAACGCCGCCCAGGGTCTGCCCGCCCTGCATCAGGGCGATGCGTGGATCCGCCATGAGATGGGCCTTGCGATGGTCGACGGCATCGCTGCGCTGGCGGCGATCGATCCCGTCGCAGTCGGGCTCGAGGGCTTCGGCCGGCCGGAGGGCTATCTCGAGCGGCAGGTGGCGCGCTGGCGCAGTCAGCTCGAGGGCTATCGCGAGTTCGAGAGCTATCCGGGCCCGCAGATTCCGGGGGTCGATCGGGTGGCGGAGTGGCTCGATCGCAACCGGCCCGCCGACAGCGGGGCCGGCATCCTGCACGGCGATTTCCATATCGCGAACGTGCTGTTCCGATTCGATGGGCCCGGGCTGGCGGCCATCATCGACTGGGAGCTGGCGACCCTCGGTGATCCGCTGCTGGATCTGGGGGCGCTGCTCGCGAGCTGGCCGGATGCCGAGGGGCGTTCGCCGCTGGGAGTCGGGCAGGGCATGTTCTCGGGCGTCGCCCCGCCGGAGGCGCTGGTGGAGCGCTATCGGGAGCGGTCGACGCGTTCGCTCGATGCGATCGACTGGTACACGGTGCTGGCCTGCTACCGCCTGGGGATCATCCTCGAGGGCACCCACGCCCGGGCCTGCGCGGGCCAGGCCGATCGCGCCGTCGGGGATCTGCTGCACGCGACGACCGTCGGCCTCTTCGAGCGGGCGCTGACGCTCGTCTGAGGAGGCCGCCGAGGGGCGCGGCGCCCGCTGCAGGGCGTGGCGCCCGCTGCAGGGCGTGGCGCCCGCTGCAGGGCGTGGCGACCGCGGAGGCACGGCGGCCGAGGAGATGCGGCGGCCGCGGCGGCCGGGGCAGGGCGCAGCGCCCAGCTGCGTCCGGGCCGATCGGCGGGCTGCTAGCGTTCCCTCAACGTGGATCTTTCCGTCCTGCCGCCGATCAACGCCGCCCTGAACGCGACCGCGACGATCCTGCTCGTGATCGGACGTGCACTGGCCCGACGGGGCGAGATCGAACGCCACCGGATCGCGATGATCGCCGCCTTCGCGGTCTCGAGCCTCTTCCTTCTTCTATACGTGAGTCATAAGGTCTCACGCAGCTTCGAGAACACCACCTTCAACGCCGAGGGCTGGGCCAAGCTGGCCTACCTCGTCCTGCTCGGCTCCCACGTCCTGCTGGCGATGACCGTGCCGGTCTTCGCGATCCGGCTGATCGTGCTGGGCATGCGGGACGATCGCGAGCGACACCGGCGCCTTGCGCGGATCGGCTGGCCGATCTGGATCTACGTGTCGATCACGGGGGTGCTGATCTACCTGCTGCTCTACCCCTTCAACCCGGCTCCGGTGGCGTCTCCGTTGGCGTCTTCTTAGCTGTCTCAGGGGGCGGCGCCCCGCGCGGATCGCCCGGCTCGCGCCGTGCGTGCAGCGAATAGCTGCGGCGGATCCGGGAGTCGAATCGTTGCGGCGAGGCCCAATCCCATCGGGCGGCGCTATCTTGCAAGGGTCGACGGAAAACCGCGGAAGGATTCGAAGCGGGGCCGGGCGTCGGCCACCGACAGCCGCGAAAGCGCCCGTCGGGCTTGACGAATCGAAGATCGCTGGGCTACCTCGCGGCCGACCTCGGGAGCCGGATCGGAGTCGGGTCCTTCCGGAAGAGCCCTTCCGAAATTCGACCTTCCCGCCCTACGAATCCGTGGAATGAGGGAAGACCTTGCTGAGGATCACCATGCTCGGGACCACCCTGTTCGGAAAGACGGCCGTGGGGGCCCTTCTGGTCGCGCTCTGGGCGATCGTTTCCGTGCCGACGGCGGCCCATGCCGAAGAGCCCGATCTCGCTCGGGGCGAGCAGCTCTACGCTCTCTGCGCTCAATGTCATGGGGTGGCCGGCGGAGGCAACAGCGAGGCGCTCGCGCCCGCCATCGCGAACCTGCCGCAGTGGTATCTCGAGACGCAGCTGAACAAATTCAGGGACGGCGTCCGCGGGCTCCATCCGAAGGATACGGGCGGCCTTCGCATGTATCCCATGTCCCAGTGGCTGCGTGAGGACGCCGACCTGGTCTCGGTGGCCGCGTACGTCGCCACTCTGCCGGCGGTTCATCCCGACGACGAGATCGCCAGCCCCGGAGATGCCGCTCGCGGCCAGGGCTACTACGCGGTCTGCAGCGCCTGCCACGGTGCGAACGGCAAGGGCAATCAGCCGATGGGCGCGCCGCCGCTGGTCGGGCTGAACGACTGGTACATCCGGAGCTCGCTGCAGAAATTCAAGGCCGGGATCCGCGGCAGCGGTCCCGGAGACGCGCTCGGCTCGGCGATGATTGGCATGGCGTCGACGCTGCCCGACGATCAGGCGATCCTGGACGTCATCGCACATCTCGAATCGTTGCAACAGAAGAACGCGAACTGAAGCGCGGACCAGACCAGAGAGGAACACGACAGAGATGTCCGAAGAGAACTACCCGTCGCCGGAGGACATGACCGATCGTCTCTTCGTCATCACGATGGTGGGCGTCCTGACCTTCATCGCGGTGGTCTTCGTCTTCATTCTGTGATCCCGTGATCGTTTCCCGAGTCCCCTGGAGAGGTTGAACCCATGATCCTGAACTCCCTCCTCCCGTCGGCGTCGACCTACGCGGGGCGGATCGACTTCCTCTTCGACGTGATCTTCGTGCTCGTCGGCATTCCCTTCCTGATCGCGGTCGGGCTGCTCTTCTACTTCATCGTGAAGTTCAAGAAGCGCGAAGGCACGCCGGGGCAGTACATCACGGGCGAGGAGCACGACTACAAGAAGTGGATCCATCGGGCCCACGTGCCGATCCTGGTTTTCGACGTGATCATCGTCGTGATTGCCGTGAACGTCTGGTACACGATCAAGCAGGATCTGCCGGAGCAGGAGACGACCATCCGGGTGATCGCCCAGCAATGGGCCTGGACCTTCGAGCATCCGGGTCCCGACAACGTGCTCGGGACGGCCGACGACATCCCCACCGTGAACGAGCTGCGCGTCGCGAAGGACACACTCTACCACTTCAAGCTCGAGAGCCTGGACGTACTGCACAACTTCTCGGTGCCCGTCTTCCGCCTCAAGCAGGACGCGATTCCCGGACGCGTGATCACGGGCTGGTTCGAGCCGACCCTGGAAGGCGAGTTCGACGTCCAATGCGCGGAGATCTGTGGGATCGGGCATGGCCTGATGCCGGCCCGGATCGTGATCGAGTCGAAGGAGCAGCACGCGGCCTGGGTGGCGGCGAACTCGCCGCTGTCCCTGGCGGCGCAGGCCTCCGAGGACCGGACCTCGTCGATCGCGGCACGCTAGTCGCGCCCGTCCAGGCGAGGCCCGGGATTGGATACCGCACCCGGCCGAGGGGCGCCCCGAGCGTCTCTCGGGGACCGAGGAGAGAGATAGAAGATGGCCGAGTCGATTCCCGTCGAGCATGCCCACGATCACGGTGATGATCACGCACATCACGAGATGAGTTTTCTCGAGAAGTACGTCTTTCCGCTCGATCACAAGATGATCGCGATGCAGTACCTGTTCACGGGCATGGCCATGGGCGTGATTGGCGGCCTCTTCGCCTACGTGTTCCGGATGCAGCTCGCCTTTCCCGGCATGAACGTGCCCGGCTGGGGCGTCGTGTCGCCCAACGACTACAACGCCCTGGTCACGAGCCATGGCTCGATCATGATCTTCTGGGTCGCCATGCCGGTGCTGATCGCGGCCTTCGGCAACTACCTGATCCCCTTGATGATCGGTGCGGACGACATGGTCTTCCCGAAGATCAACCGGCTCAGCTACCAGATCTTCCTCGTCAGCGCGATCATCATCCTGGCCTCCTTCTTCGTCGAGGGGGGCGCCTTCGGCGGCGCCTGGACCTCCTATCCCCCGCTCTCGGCCAAGGCCGAGTACAACCTCACGCCCATCGGCGCGTCGATGTGGATCGGCGCCGTCGCGCTCGAGTTCGTGGCCTTCCTGCTCGGTGGCATCAACTTCATTACGACGGCGATGAACAGCCGCGCGCCCGGGATGAAGCTCTGGGACATCCCGATGGTCGTCTGGATGATCGTGATCGCGAGCATCCTGTTCATGGCCTCGGTCGGCCCGCTGCTCGCGGGCGGCGTGATGCTTTTCTTCGACCAGCAGCTCGGGACGGCCTTCTTCGATCCCGAACGCGGTGGCGACCCGATCCTCTGGCAGCATCTCTTCTGGTTCTTCGGCCATCCGGAGGTCTACGTGGTGCTGCTGCCGGCGGTGGGTATCGTGGCCGAGGTGATCACGGTCTTCTCGCGCAAGAAGCTCTTCGCCTACAAAACGGTCCTCTATACGGCGATCGGCACCGGCGTCCTCTCCTTCACCGTCTGGGCCCATCATCAGTTCATCGCGGGCATCGATCCGCGGATGGCCAACATCTTCACGGTCACGACCCTGCTGATCTCGGTGCCGATCGCGGAGATGCTGTTCGTCTACATCGCGACGCTCTACGGTGGCTCGATCACGCTCTCGACGCCCATGCTCTGGGCGTTGGCCTTCCTCTTCGAGTTTTTGATCGGCGGCATCACGGGCATCTTCCTCGGCGCTTCGGGCGAGGACATCTACATGCACGATACCTACTTCGTGCTGGCCCACTTCCACTACACCTTCTATCCGATCGCGATCATCGGCACATTCGCGGGCTTCACCTACTGGTTTCCGAAGATGTTCGGCAGGATGATGGACGAGACCCTCGGGAAGCTGCATTTCTGGCTGACGATCATCCCCTTCAACCTGATCTTCCTGCCGCTCTTCGTGCTCGGCGCCGCGGGCCAGCATCGTCGCATCTACGACTTCACGAACTACCCGGAACTCTCGCAGCCCTGGCAGCAGGATCTGCGGGTGTTGGCGACGGTCTCGCTCTGCGTGATGATGGGGGCCCAGCTGATCTTCTTCTACAATGTGATCAAGAGCTGGATCTCGGGTCCAGAGGCGGGAAAGAACCCCTGGAACGCGGCGACCCTGGAGTGGACCGCGACGTCGCCGCCGCCCCATGGCAACTGGCCCGAAGGTCTGCCCAACTGCTACCGCGGCCCCTACGAGTACAGCGTGCCGGGCCGTGACAAGGACTACTGGCCCCAGAACGAGCCGGCCTAGGGGGAGCGCCCGTTCGGCGCCTCGACCGACTCCTCAATCGACCCCGACCCCGAGCTTCCCGCGCTCGGCCGCAGTGGAGTAGAAGATGTCCGCGAGACCGATTGCAACGACGCGCAGCGCCGCGGGAATGCCGACACCGCTGCTGGCGGTGTGGTGGATCATCGCCTCGGAGATCGTGATCTTCGGCGGCCTGCTGGGCTCGTACATCATGCATCGACTCGCCCACGGCATCTGGGCGGACTACGCCGCGAACACGAACACGATGATCGGGGCGACGAATACCTTCGTGCTGCTGACCTCGAGCCTGTTCGCGGTGCTGGCGCATCAAGCGGCGGAGAAGGGCGAGGGGAAGAAGGCCGCCAACCTCCTCTACCTGACCACCGCCGGCGGACTCGTCTTCCTCTGCATCAAGGCCTACGAGTGGAGCTACGAGATCTCCCACGGCATGACGATCACGGCGAATACCTTCTGGTCCTTCTACTATACGGCCGCCGGGATCCACGCCCTGCACGTCATCGCCGGCATGATCATCATGCTCTTCGTTGCGCAGACCGCGAAAAAGAACCAGGAGCTCCACCGGGTGGAGATCATCGGTATCTACTGGCATTTCGTCGACGTCGTCTGGATCTTCCTCTTCCCGCTTCTCTACATCGCGAAGTAGGCGTCGACAGGCCGGCGTCGAGCGGCGGGCTCGCCGCAGCTGTCGCCCAGCGCTCTTTTCCGACCGGGCCCAGCCCGGATCCCAATCGACTCGAGGCAAGCCATCATGTCCGCACATGCAGAGCACGAAGAACACGCAGAGCACGGGACGAGCTTCTACGTCAAGATCTGGGCCATCCTGCTCGTCCTGCTGGTCATCTCGGTGCTCGGTCCCGAGCTTGGGATCAAGTGGGTGACCCTGCTGACGGCCTTCGGGATCGCGATCGTGAAGGCCTATCTGGTCGTCGTGAACTTCATGCACATCAACCTGACGCCGCGCTACGTGATCTACGCGGTGACGACCGCTCTCGTGTTCATGCTGCTCTTCTTCGCCGGCACGGCACCGGACGTAATGAAGTCCAGCGGCCACAACTGGGAGAAGCCGGCCTGGATCCAGGCCGAGGCGGACTACGCGGCTCATGGGGGCGCCGCGGGCGACGGTCATGGCGAGGATCACGGCGGCGAAGCCGAACACTAGACGTGGCCTCCGGGCCCAGCCGGCCCGGCGCGTCGACAGGCTCCGCGACGCAACTAGAGTCCGAGCGGCAGTCCGAACAGCGAGTGGGCCAATCCGGGTTGGAGCCGACCGGGTTCGGAGGCGAGACCCGGAGCGGAGCCGCAGGTAGGGCATAAGCCAGGAGAAGAGCATGAGCGTGAGTTCGTATCCGACGCCGGTCAGGCTGGTCGCGCAGGAGCGCTCGCCTCGCGTGATCTCGAACGGCGTCCTGGGGATGACCCTCTTCGTGCTCACCGAGATCATGCTGATGGCGGGCATGATCAGCGCCTTCAGCATCGTGCGCGCCTCATCGCCGGTCTGGCCGCCGCCCGGCCAGCCGAGGCTGCCCTTCGAAGAGACGGCGATCAATACGGCAGCGCTGCTGCTCTCGGGTGTGATGCTCGTGCTGGCCCAGCGTCGATTCCAGCGGGATCGCTCGAGCGCGCGCCTGCCGCTGATCACGGCTACCCTGCTGGGTTGCTTCTTCGTCCTCTTCCAGGGCTGGGAGTGGGCCTCGATGCTGGGGCAGGGTTTGACGCTCACCTCGTCGACCCTGGGCAGCTTCTTCTACCTGATCGTCGGAACCCATGCGCTGCATGCGATCGTCGCGATCGGCTTGCTCGTCCAGGCCTGGCGGCGCCTGGAGACGGGCTGGCTCCAGCCGAGCCAGCTCGGGACGGCGGCAGTGCTCTGGTACTTCGTCGTCGGTGTCTGGCCGGTCATCTACTGGCGGGTCTATCTGTGATGGAGACTGTGATGGCAATCGGGGTCAAGAGGACGAAGAGGACGATGACGAGCGAGAAGGTCAGCTGCCTGCGGACCTGGGCCGTGCTGACCCTGGCGACGCTCTCGACGGCGGTTTTCTCGCCGGGCGTGGCCTCGGCCTGCAGTGTCTGCACGGCGGGCCGGGAGGAGGAGAATCAGCTCGCCTTCCTGCTCTCCACGATCTTCATGTCGCTGCTACCGCTGATCGTGATCGGGACGCTCGTCTTCGTGCTCTGGCGGCGGATCCGGAGGCTCGAAGAGGAGGAGTCCGCCCGGTCCGCGGGTATCTCGGCGGCCGGTGTCTCGTCGGGTCGCGCATCGCAGGGTGAACTCGGCTATCGGACGGGCTCGAGCCTCGGGTAGGACCGCTTCAGGCCGGCGAGGAATCCCCGCCGCGAGCAACCCACATCTGATTGCATAGAATGCTCGCGCTCTCGCTCTCGAGGTCGAAGACGATCCGGGCTTCGCCGGAGGAGAGCTGACGGTAGACCTGCGCGACCTTGTCCTCGAGCGACCACTCCGGATCGTCGTGAGCGGCTTGCTTTTCGTCCGCCTCGGTGGCCTCGTCTCCTGATCCATAATCCGTTCCCTCTCGGGTCACGAATTCTTCGATCAGGCTCCGCAGGGCACCGGGGGACAGTTGCTCGGGGTCGATTTCGACACCGCGTTCGGAACGGGCCGCGCTCGTTTGCCGGCTCGGCTCCGCGCCTGGGTCCTGGCTCCGTGCTCGAGTTTGCGTGGCATCGCGCATCCCCGACATCTTACCGTGATCGACCCGTTCTCTGCTCGGCTCGCTGTCCGACTTTTCTCACGATCGCCCATCCGCCCCCGTCGACCCCACCCCCGGGGCCAATGAACGCGCTCCCGGAGCGACTTCTGATCTCGCTTGCCGGAGGCCTTCGATTCGCCGATGAGGCGGGACATGGCTCTGGAGCTCGGCTTCTACTCCACGATCGCCGTCGCCGGTTGGCTCGTGCTCGGTCCCCTGCTCGGCCGCAGCACGGGCCGCAGTGAGCTCGCCCTGTCTGCGCTGGGTCTCACCGGGGGCCTCTGGGCAACGGGAGAGCTGCTCTTCCTGTCGGCGGAGAGTGAAGCGGACTTCGTCTTGGCCGGTCGGGTCTTCCTCATGGGCACCGCGGG
>CAYWGW010000156.1:0-9776 GCA_964457385.1 uncultured Spirochaetaceae bacterium | reverse complement strand
CAGGCTCAGCGACCCTGGACATCGAGCCATCAGCGGGGTCTCATCCGGGATGTTCCAGCGGAACCTCAAGATCATCCTGCAGGCCGTCCTGCTTCTCGGAGTTGCGCTCGAGATCTACGAGGCTCAGTGGCTCCAAGCGCTCCTCGTCTTCGGGATCTTGTTTCTCACCATTCTGCCTTCCCTGCTCGCGCGAGAGCTCGAGGTGTTCATCCCCTCCGAGCTCGCCTGGCTCACCCTCGCCTTCGTCGTCGCTTCGCTCTTCCTCGGCGAGATCCGCGACTACTACGGTCGCTTCTGGTGGTGGGATCTGCTGCTGCACATGACATCGGGTGGGCTGCTCGGCCTGTTCGGATTCATGCTCGTCTTCGTGCTGAACGCGAATCCCCGGATCCACCTGCAGATGCGGCCGGGCTTCGTCGCGGCCTTCGCCTTCTGCTTCTCCGTCACGATCGGCACGCTCTGGGAGATCTTCGAGTTCGGGATGGACGGTTTCTTCGGCAGCACCATGCAGAAGCCGATGTTTAGTGACGATTCCGGGCTGACGGATACCATGTGGGATCTGATCGTGGACGCCGTCGGTGCCCTCCTCGTCACCGCCTACGGCTATCGCTCCATCCGTGACGGACGACCGTCCGTCGTCCGCCGCTGGATCCGCCGGTTCATCGACGCCAACCCGAAGCTCTTTCCCCGTGCTGGCCGGACCCCGGACTGATCGCGCTCGAGCGTACCGTTCGGGGGCTCACCGCCGCGGGCGACGCAGCCTCCAGCCGAGCCCCGCCATCAGGACCATGCTCGCTGCGACCACCGAGGCGACGACCGCGCTCTGGACGCGGCGGCCGAAGGGGAAGAGGAAGTTCCACTTGTGCAGGAAGCTGAAGACCAACCGCTCCGGCACGTCCCGAGCGTCCAGGCGATCCGCCAGCACCCCCGTCGTCGTATCCACGAAGATCGAGGCATTCAGCGGATCGCCGTAGTCGAGCTGCCAGACGGGCAGACGTTTGTTGCGGAAGTCGTAGAGCGGGCCGAATCGCGTCACGAGCTGGACGCCCTCGAGCTTCTCGGGTCCGAGTCCCGTGAACCGCTCGCCGAGCTGCAGGGCCAGCTCGCGGTCCCCCTGCTCGACGGCCTGTCCCGTCGCCGCGTCGACGTAGACGGCCGGGCCCGTCCTCGGGATGCCGTCGAAGCGGGCGTTGCGGATCTCGACGGCCGTCGCCGGCGCCGGTCCCCGCCCACGCGCGAGTCCCAGTCGGTAGAGGATCCGCCCCTGCCCGTCCTCGACGATCGACACCGACGAGACGTCGAGCCCCGCGCTGATCTCGCGCCATTGTTCGTGGATCGGGAAGGAGGCGCCGCCGACCGCGATCGGCGGCGCCAGGGTCAGGCTTCGCCCCGGCGTGACGCCGGCGAAGCTGAAGAGATGGTAGAGCGCGCTGCCCGAGAGCATGAGGAGCGGCAGCGCCAGCAGCCAGCCACTCCGACGATGGATGCGGCGGACCAGGCTGCCGCCCGCCCGTCCGCGCAGGCCGACGAGCAGAACGCTGCCGCTGATGGAGAGACTGAAGAGCGAGCCGATCATCAGGGCAATCAGGGTCACCCGCAGCCACTCGGCCTGCCGCGGCAGCCAGCTCCAGGTATGCAGCCAGGAGAATCCCGTCTGCAGGATCTGCTTCAGATCGTTCGTCACGGCGGCCAGCACGCCGGTCTCCGTGTAGACGTAGGCCGAGAGACGATCGGGATGTTCGAACTCGACCCGGTAGACCGGCAGCAGGCGGTTCACCCAGGGATAGTCGTCGCTGAACTCGTCGATCCACTCGATCGAGCGCAGGGGCTCGTCGGCCCCCAGGTAGTGACGAGCCAGGAACTCCGCCTGCACCGCGTCGTAGCCGGGCCGCTCCTCGCCGCTCTCGAGCTGGAAATAACGTCTGGGCCGATCCGCCGACTCCGTCACCTGCAGCAGGCTGCCGTCCTTCGACGCGACCACCCGAACGGCCGCCGCGCGCTCGATCCCGGCCGCGACGAGGGTCTCGGCCAGGGGCCGCGCGGTCGACAGGTCGAGGGCAGCGGCGGGCGGCGCGAAGACCGTCGGCTGCGGCCCGAAGTTCGTCATCACCAGGTGGAGCAGTCCCGAGCCACCCCAGAGCAGGAGCCCGAGGGCGCCGGTCACCGCCAGCAGCCGATGGATCCGAAGCGCGAAGGGCAGCGCCCGGCGGACCCGCAGGCGAACCCACGCGGCGACACCCTGGCCGCCCGGCGATGCCTTCCACGGCCCGCCCGGCGTGGTCTTCCCCGGTTCATCCCGCGCGCCCTCCCGTGACTCTCGTGCCACCCGCGCCTCGCGTGCCATCCGACCCTCGCGCGTCAATAGCGCCATTCGAAGCCTCCGTAGAAGGCGCGGCCCTGGCCGGGCGTGAAGACGCGGGCGTTCTCGAGGGATTGATCGCCGACCGTCGTCAGGTTCGAGATGTAGACGTCGTCCGTCAGGTTCTCCGCCGAGAAGAAGAATCGCAGGCGCTCGACCACGTTCACCGACGCCGAGAGCCCAAGCAGCGTATAGCTGGGGATCCGGGTCGTGTTGGCGAAGTCGGCGAAGGGCCCGTCCGGGACGTAGCGTACGTTGAACGAGAGCGAGGCGCGATCCTGGTAGTCGAGTCGGGCGTCGAAGACGTAGACGTGCTCGGGAATCGCGGGCAGCTGGTTGCCCGAAACCGAGGCCGCCCCGACCAGATCGTCCGGGTCGTCGTCGAAGACGAAGTCGCTGTAGGTGTAGACGTTGCGCAGGGTGAGCTTCAGGCCGAGCGCCTCGAGCGGCGGGGGCGCGACGTAGAAGGTGAGACCGATCTCCACACCCTGATGGATCGTCCGGGAGGCGTTGAAGGTATTCGAGAGGAAGCCGTTGCTGCCCGCGACCGGCAGATCGACGAACTCGTCCTCGATCCAGCTCCGGAACCAGGCGACGTCCCAGGCGACATCCAGGGCGTCGTCCGGGACGATGCCCTGAGCCGCGAGAGAGCGTTGGCCCCGGCTGCCGAACTCCACCGTCCAGGCGTCCTGCGCCCGCAGCGGCGTGAAGTCGAGGGCGCCGCCCGAGGTCAGATCCGCCATCGTCGCCGGCTCGAAGCTGCGGCTGACGTTGGCGAAGACCTGGACCTCCTCCGCGGCGTCCCACAACAGCCCGAAGCGCGGGTTCAGCTGCGACTCGGAGACCTGTCCCGAGGTATCCTGGAACTCGGCCTGGTTCTCGCGCTCGGTGTCGAGAAACTGGAGCCCGAGGATCGCGGTCCAGGAGTCGACGATCTCGATGTCCGCCTGGACGTAGGCGAGCAGGTTGCGGGCCTCCTGGTCGCTGCGCTGGGAGAGCGCGCCCCGCCCGCCGAAGTCGTTCTCGAAGATCTGGGCATCGTTCCTCGAGAAGGCCGCGCTCGCGCCGGCCACCCAGTCCACGGCCCGCCCGCCGATCCGGAAGTCGCCTTCCAGACGCAGCTGGCCCCCGACCTCCCACTCCTCCTGGTCGATGATGCCGGCGAAGCGCGTGATCGCATGATCGAGATCGCGATAGGCGAACCAGGCGCCCGTCTCGACCGACACGTGATCGAACCGAAGCGCGGTCGCGTTCGACAGCCGGTAGACGTCGAGGTTGCGATCCCAGTCGTCGGCTTCCGGGCCGGGATCGAGCACCGTCACCGGGCCGCCCGGAAAGAAGGGGCCGACCGTCACCGGGCGTCCCGCATCCTCGGGGTTATCGAGGGCGTCCTCGAGGGCGAGGGAGCCCGCGAGCTCGAAGTTGTCGCTCAGGGCCGTCGCGTAGAAGCGGGTCTCGCCGAGCTCGCCGAGTCGGATGCCGAGGTTCGCGTGGCC
This sequence comes from uncultured Spirochaetaceae bacterium, assembly GCA_964457385.1. Classification (GTDB taxonomy): domain Bacteria; phylum Myxococcota_A; class UBA9160; order UBA9160; family UBA4427; genus UBA4427. Next base: position 5,921 of record CAYWGW010000156.1, on the reverse strand, counting down.
GTACACGCTCTCGACGTCGCTGTGCTGCCGGAAGCCGTCGGAGCGCAGCCCGGTCACGCCGGCGTAGAAGTCCACGTCCTCGTTCGCCAGCGCGACGCTGGCGTGGGCGCGGGTGGTCGCGAAGCTCCCGCCCTCGGCGCGCAGGGTGATGCCCTCGGGCTGCGTGCGGCCGGTCGGCGAGACGATGTTGATCGCACCGCCGAGGGAGGCCCCGCCGTAGCGAAGCCCATTTGCGCCCTTGTAGATCTCGATGTAGTCGACCGAGATCGGATCCACCTCCTGGAACTCCGTCAGGCCGCTGGCCCGCGAGATGGGGACCCCGTCCCGAAGCACGGTGATCCCCCGCCGCTCGAAGGACGAGTTCACCCCGGAACCCCGGATCGAAATGCGGCTCTCACGCTGGGCCGAGGTATCCGCGAAGACGCCCGGGGTGAAGATCAGCGCGTCGCCGAGGCTCTGGACGTAGAGATCCTCGAAGGAGGCGTCGTCGACCACCCCGATCGCACCCGGGATGCGATCCATGCGACGCCGGGCCTCGTCGAGGCTCGGCGCCGTCGGGGCACCGCGGGACCCGACCACGACCATCTCCTCGACCTTCGCCGGATCCCCGCCTTCCGCGCTCGGCGGACGTTGCCCGAGGCCGTCGGCGACGACGACTCGGGGCATTCCGAGTCCGACGAGCGCGACGAGAAGGAAGACGAGGCGGAAGGGCGCGGCGGGGGCCGGGCGGACGGCACGAATCGGCAATTCCATCCGCGGCAGGATCCGGAAGCCGGGGGCGGATCGAAAGCGGCAATTTGTCGCGGTGTCTCGTCGCGGAGCCCGGTCGCCGAGCGCGAGCGCGCTGGACGAGCCGCGCGCAGGGACCCTTCGATGCGACCCCCGAGAACCGGTGTTCACGGGTCTTCCGTGACCGGGAGTTCCGGCGTCGTTCATTGTTATTCGGTCGGCTAATCAGATCTCGAACGCATCCGAGGCGGGTCGATGGCCAGGCGCGAAGGCGCCCGACGGACGACCCGACCGCTGATCCAGAGGTCGTGCGACTTGCGCGTCGCCCCCATTGCCATGATCGTCACCCGCCCCCTGAACTGCCCGCTGCCCTCGCTTCGGATTCCGCTGCTCGTGCTGCTCGTCGGCCTTGCGTGGCTGATGCCGGCTCGGACGTCGTCGGAGAGTCTATCGCCCGGTCTGTACCGCCTTCACGACCATCGCGATGGGCGCGCCGCGCCCCCGCGCTACGGGTTGCGCCTGGACGGCCTGCAGACGGGCGATGCCGACGATGTCTTCAGCTTCGACTTCGACGCTCCGGGGGCGGCCGTCTTCCTGGAGCTCGCGCCGACGAGCGCGCATCTCTTCGGAACGGTTTACGGAGGAAAGGATGTCGGCGATCGATTCGAGAGTCCCGAGCTCTGGGATCTCGAGATGCGCTATGCGCTCGCCGACCCGTCCGGCGCCACGGGACGCCTCGAATCGGTCGGGTCGCCCGGCTCGAATACCGGAACCCTCCGGCGACGATCCGACGGCCGGGTCTTCACCCTCGAGGACTTCGGCGGCCCGCCGAGCTTCGTGATCGGATCCGGTCATCGCACGCCCGCCGACGTCTTCTCGGGATGGGGCTGGCTGAAGCACAGCGGCGCCCCCGCACACGTACCCGACTCGGACTGGCTCTTCGAGATCGCGTCTTCGAGCCGCGATCTGCGCGTCGGAATCACGAATCCGAGCGACGGGGCGACGCTCCGCGCGAGCCCGATCGAGGTGCGGGGCACCTGGTCGGACGGCCGCCCTCGGCCGCCGGTCGCCCCGCCGCCCGAGCCCAGCTTCCTGCTCCTTCCCCTCGACGAAGGCGAGGGGATCGTCGCGCACGACGCGACGGGACGAGGAAGAGACGGCCTGCTCGAGCCGAGTCCGACCTGGGTCGACGGTCCGGCCGGCAGCACCCTCGACTTCGACGGCCGCGACGATCGGTTGACGCTCACGGCGGGGGGCCACGAGCTGGAAGGCCTCTCGGCACTCACGGTCTCGCTCTGGCTGCAGTCGGACCAGGTCGGCGTCGACCGCGGCCTGCTCGATACGCGTCGCCGTGCCACCGGCCACGACGACCACCTGTCACTCCGCTACGACGCGGCGGGCTGGGGAGGCGGTGGCACCAGTGTGCTGAAGGCCGGCCTGCGGACGACGGCTGGAAGCAGCCAGATCGAGTCGAGTTCGTACACCCAGACGAAAGGCTGGCAACACGTGGCACTGCGTTGGGAGAGCGGCGGTGAGATCGAGCTCTACCTCGACGGCCGACGCGACGCGACGAGCTACAGCCAGGGTCCGATCGGTGGCACGATCACGGGAGTCGAGACGTTGATCGTCGGACGGGGACCGAAAGGCAGGACCTGGGACGGTCGCATCGACGGGATCCGGATCGACGATCGCGCGCTCGCCCCGGGCGAGATCGCCGGCCTGGCCGCCGCCGGCCCCGCCCTCGCCGCACCCGACGCGCCGCCGCCGCGAATCACGCTGAACGGGATCGAAGCGAGCGTCGGCGACGGGGACTTCGTGGCCGTCGGGGTTCCCGTCGTCGAGGGTCCGAGCCGCCTCACGGCGATTGCCGAGGCGCCGGACGACCCGGCGACCTCGGCACAGGACTCGATCGGAGTCGTGCTCGATAGCCGGCCGCCGATCGTGCACATCGCCCTGCCAGCGGACGGGGCGCAGCTCGAGGTAGGCCCGGTGCGGGTGGCCGGCTGGGTCGAAGACGCCAGTCCGATCGAGCAGTTCACCCTGAACGGGACGCTGCTGTCGCTCACACCCGACACGGAGGGGCCGACGTCCGGGGAGCCGGACGAGGGGCCGACGAACCTCGTACGCAGTCGTTTCGAAACGATCCTCGAGCTGGCCGAGGGACGGCTCGATCTCGAGGCCCGGGCGACGGATTTACTGGGCTGGACGGGTCACGACCGGATCTCGATCGAGGGAGGCGTCGCCGATGATCCGGGTGAAGATCCCGGGGAGGAAGAGCCAGAAGATCCGTCGGACGACGATCCGGGGGAGACGCCGGGCGAGATGCCCGAAACCGAGCCACTTGCGCTGCGCATCCTCACGCCACCAGACGGCGCGATCGTCTCCTCGGCCCGCATCGACGTGACGGGCAGCGTGAGCGAACCGACGGCCGCGGTAACACTCGACGGCGTCGCCGCTACGGTGGACGCGAACCGCTGGACCGTGTCGGCAGTCGCGCTCGTCGAGGGCGGGAATCTTCTGCAGGCGACGGCGACCCGGGCGTCGGAGACCGCGAGCGACTCGAGCCACGTGCGATTCAACGCCCCACCCCGGATCATGATCACGTCTCCGCGGGACGAAGATCGACTCCGAAGCGAGGTCGTCGACGTCGAAGGCCATGTGGACGATCCCGCAGCGCTCACCGACGTGAACGGCGTCTCGGCGAGGGTGGATTCGGGTGGCCGCTTCCTGGCGCTCGCGGTGCCCCTGGAGCCCGGTCCCAACCGTCTGGTCGCGCGGGCGATCGATCCCTTCGGCGCCCTCGGAAGGGACGAGGTCGGCGTCCGCCGCGAGGAGGCTGGCGCAGGTCGTCTCCGCGTCGTGCTGGTCTCGGCCCTGCCGGAGAGGGAAGACCAGCAGCCAGGACTCGATGAGGAGCCCGAGACGCTCCGGTACCTCGTCGTAGAGGACGGGGACGGGTTCGCGGAGGCGCTGCGCGCGGCGGGATTCCCGCCCGAGCAATTCGAGCCGCCGGTCTCGGAGCCCGCCCACAGCCGCGGAAGCTTCCACCTCTTCGTCTTCGCCGAGCTGGGCGTGCTGGGCGAGCCCGTGCGCGTGCCCGCGATCTCGTCGTTCTTCTTCAACTTCCCGGATGCCCGGCCCCTGCGGCCGATTTCTCAGCTCGAGGACGAGCTCGAAGAAGCCGGCCTCTTCGACGACGACCTGCAGGATCGACTGCTGCCCTCGGACTTCGAGGCCGACGGGTTCGCGCGATTCAGTCTCTTTGGAGGACCGACGCAATGACGGCGCGACGACGGATCGGAGCTGGACGTTTCATTCGGACGGGCGCGGCCGGTCCCGCAACGACCCTCTTCGCGTGCGCGGCCGTATTCGCCGGCCTGACGCCCGGGCTCGCCCCCGGCGTGGCGATCGCGCAGCAGGGTCTCGTCGAGATCGTCGCGAGCCACGCCGACTCGAGCGACTCGCTCCGGATGCGGGTGGATCCCGTCCCTCCGAAGATCGAAATCCTGTCCCCAGCCGACGGTTCCATCGTCGCCGGGACCACGATCAGCGTGAGTGGAATCGCGAGCGACAGCGACTCCGATCCCGCGATCCGTCGGACCCCTCTGTTTGGCGAGGCGCGCTGGCGCCTTCGCGATGAGCACTTCATCGTGCTGGGCTCCGGGTCCATCCCGATCGTCGAGGGTCGCTTCACCATCCCCGATCTGGTGCTCGGCTCGGGATCGCATCGGGTCGAGGTCACGGCGGTGGACGCCGCGGGCAACGTGGGCCGGGACCTGATCTCTCTCACCTCGGATCCAGAGGCCCCGCCGGTCCGAATGATCGGGATCGGGGATGGCGAGGCTCTGCTCAGCTCGTCCGCTTCGATCGACCTCAACTTCGCTGCGCCGACGACGCTGGTCTCGGTCTCGGGAGCCCCCGATGGCAGAAGCTTCGCGAGCGGATTGCACCAGGATGTCCTGCGGCTCCCTCTCGAGCTCGGACCGAATCGGTTCACCCTCGAGTTCGAGGGCGAAACGGGGCCCTTCAGCTTCTCGTTCATCCTCTTTCGGGTGGAGTCGCGGGAGCCGATCCGGATCCTCTCTCCGACCGACGGCGCGCTGATCCGAGAGCCTGAGATCGAAGTCGTCGGCACCATGCCACGAGGGACGCCCTTCGCCGAGGTCGACGGCCAGCCTGCGACCCTGCTGGCGGACGGCGTGCGCTTCAGCGCCCGGATCCCGCTGCGCGAAGGCCGCAACGAGATCGAGGCCCGGGCCCTGCCCTTCGGTCAACGGGATCGCATCGACGTCATGCTGGATACCCTGCCGCCCACGCTGGAGGCGGTCTTCCCGATCGACGGCACGCACACGACGGAAACGTCGGTCGCGCTCTCGGGCTTCCTGAGCGAGGGGGGATCGGTCTCGGCGAGCGGGCCGGGCGGACGGATCGAGGTCGAGACGCAGACCCGGATCCTCGCTCCCGGAAACCCGCTGCTCGGCCAGGACCCGCTGGTCGAGGTGATCTTCGCGCTGCCCGCGCTGCCGCTGATCGAAGGCATGAACGAGGTCGAGCTGCGGCTCACGGATCGGGCGGGCAACGAGACCCGCGAGACCGTCGTCCTCACGCGCGCCGACCGTGCCCTCGTCCTCGAGAGTCCGACCGAGGGGAGCGCGCTCGCGGGACTCCGGACGGATCTCACGCTACGGGCCTTCGCAGACGTCGAGCTCGAATCCGTCAGTGCCGGCGGCCGTCGCATCCCGGACTTCGACGGTCTCCGGCTCTCGGCTGGGGCACAGCCCCCGGCTCTCGTCACGCTCCAGGGGCTGCCACTGATCCCCGGCGTCCAGGAGATCCGCCTCGTCTACCGACGCACCGCGACAGGAGAGCAGGAGGTTCTCTCCTTCGAGCTCGAGTCACGGGCGACGAACACGGCGACGGTCGTCGGGACGGTCCGCGACATTCAGACCGGAGCCCCGCTCGAGGGCGCGCTCGTCTCGGCCTTCGTCGCGGGACGTGAGCTCGTCGTGCCGACGGGCTCCGACGGTCGCTTCGCCCTCACGGTCGAGCCCGGCGAGATCCAGCTCGTCGTGCGACGAGAGGGCTTTTCCGACCACGTCGTCGAGGGCATGCCCTTCGCGGGCGAGACCCTCATCGCCGATGCGGAGCTGCTGCCGTGGAGCGTGATCACGAGCCCGGCGATCGCCCCGCCC
>CAYWGW010000155.1:0-9820 GCA_964457385.1 uncultured Spirochaetaceae bacterium | reverse complement strand
TGGAGATCTCTGATCGTCACCATCGTTTCCTTCGCATCGAACAGAGCCTGATCCCCGGGCTCTTCAATCTCGCGCTCAACGCAGCCATCGCCTGGCTCGTCCTACACGCCCATCCCGAGATCCCGCTCTGGGGCGAGGCCTCGGTCGGCGTGGATCTGCTCGCAACGGGCTTCATGCTGCCGTTCTTCACCTGTCTGATCGTCTCGCGTCTGATCGCCGGGCAGGTTCGTGGCGGGCGGCTTCCGCCTCTCGAGCCCCACCAGATCGCCTCCCGCGGCTGGCACCATCGCTCGATCCTCCAGCGCGGGCTCTTCCTGGGGCTGGTGGGCGTCGTCCTCGCGGCTGCACCCCTCGTGACGCTGCTCGAGCTCGGCCGCGCCCAGCCGATCCCGCTCTACTCCTTCGTGGGCTTCAAGGCCGTCTGGGCGGGACTCTTCGCGGCGGTCGTCTCGCCGGTGATCGCCTGGTGGGCACTGGCCTCGGCCTCGCGCAGCGGCGCGAGCTCCGCCCCGGCCGTCGCCGCGACCGCGCTCTCGACACCGGCTTCGAAGCCAAGCCTCGACGGCGGCGCGAGCTCCGCCCGCAGCCACGACTGACGCCTCCACCGCGGCGTCCGGTCGGAGCCCATAGCGAGGCTCGATCTGACTAACGCGCTGCGGGCGAACGCCTCGCCGGGCGCGATCGGGCGGCGCAGGGCTCGACCTCCACCGTCAGATGCGCCAGCTCGACGACCTCGCGCAGGCGCTTCCGGTAGTATTCCGGCGGCTGCGGATCGTCGGCGACGATCGTCGCCATCGCCGCCAGTCGCCCCGGTCCGACCATCCAGACGTGGAGATCCGCCACGAGATCCGTGGTGTCAGCCTCGAGCGCCCCCCGCAGCCGCGCGCGCAGCGCATCGGGCACAGCGCCGTCGAGGAGCACGACCGAGGTCTCGCGCAGCAGCCCGTAGGACCAGCGAGCGATGACCGCGGAGCCGACGAGTCCCATCAGGGGATCCATCCAGATCCAACCGAGGAGCTTGCCGGTCGCGAGCGCCACGATCGCCGTCACGGAGGTGAGCGCATCGGCCAGCACGTGCAGGTAGGCGGCTCGCAGATTGTGGTCGTGGTGATGCGCCGCCATCGACCCGTCTCCGCCCGCCGACCCGACCAGCGAGTCGCCAGGGCCGGGGTGATCGTCGTGGCCATGACCGTGATCGTGCTCCTCGCGCAGCAGCCAGGCGGAGACGAGGTTCACGACCAACCCCACGCAGGCGACGGCGATCGCCTCGTCGAAGCTGATCGAAAGCGGCTCGAAGAAGCGGCCGAGGGACTCGGCGGCCACCAGGATCGCGATCACCGCGAGCACGACGGCGCTCGCGAAGCCCCCGAGCACGCCGACCTTCCAGGTCCCGAAGGAGTAGCGCTCGTTTCCCCGATGCCGCCGCGCGAACCAGTAGGCGAAGGCCGTGATCGAGAGCGCCGAGGCATGACTCGCCATGTGCCAGCCGTCGGCCAGCAGCGCCATCGAATGGAAACGGATCCCGGCCGCGATCTCGACGGTCATCATCACCGCCGTCAGCGCGATCACGAAGCGCGTGCGGCGCTCGTTGCGGTGATGACTGTTGGGCAGGAAATCGTGGCTGTGGGTCCATGCCTCGGGATCGCTCGTATGCATCTCGTCTCTCGTCTCCGGCGCCCGCACACGCGCCCGGCCTCCCGCGCCTAACTCGCCCCTACCCGCGCCCGGCGTCCCACCCGCATCCGCACGGTCCGGCGGAGCGGAGCCGCCTGAAGCGTCCGATCAGGCGATCCCCAGCGTTCCCACGTCGCCCAGGGGCTCCTCGTCGAGATGGGCCGTGCAGGCCAGCAGCTCGATGCGATGGGGGAGCGCGCCCGGCTCGGAGGCCTGCGGCGCTACGATCGTGAGGGCCGTGTTGCCCAGGCGGAAATCGCCGTGGCGCGCCTCATGGGCTGCCAGGGCCTCGCGTGTGAGCAGCCGGCGCTCGATCAACGAGCGCAGGAAGAGACCGTGGCTGACGACCGCCAGATGCCGATCCGGGGCGCCCTTCGCGAAGTGGTCGTACCAGTGACGCTCGACCCGCTCCCAGACGCGATCGACCCGGTCGTAGAAGACGGACCAGCTCTCGCCGCCGGGCGGGACGTAGTCGGGCTCGAAGGGATCGAAGCCGAGGTCGACGTAGGCCGTACCGCGCAGATCCCCGAGATTGCGTTCCTCGAGCTCGTCGTGCTCCTTCACGTCGACGCCCGTCGTGCGGGAGAGCACCTCCGCCGTCATGCGGGCCCGCGCGAGGGGACTCGACCAGATCTCGTCGATCGGGCTGGGCCGCAGCCGCTCGGCCAGGCGTCCCGCCTGCTCGAGACCGCGCTCGGAGAGCGGGATCTCCGGGCGCTGGATCACGCGTGTGCGGTTGCCCTCGGTCTCGCCATGTCGAATGAGAAGAATCGCCATGCCGAGCAGGGTAGCGCCCGAGTCGCGAATCGGGACGCAGGCCTCAATCGCGAGGTGGCGTGACGGCTCGGCTCGGTAGCGTTGTGGCGCGGCGGTTTGGTTGCCTGGTGGCGGTATCCGGGGTGGGCGGTATGGGCGGTGGGCAGGGTGGCGAGGGGATGAGTCGACGCGACGCCGACGCGACGCGACTCAGTGCGCCGCCGCGGAGAGCGCTGAGAGCAGTCGGGCGAGGTGCTTCGGCTCGAAGAGCGCATGGGCGTGGGCCGAGACGATCTCGTCCCGCCACAGGATCCGGAGCCGGAGCGAGAACACCAGCGTATCCAGGGGCGCATGGGTCCGGATCAGCATCGCCAGCTCCGGCAGCTCCACGAGCCGGGCGTCCCGAAGCGTCGCCGGCGTCCCGAGGAGCTCGGCGAGCGCGGCGGTGATGCCGCCGAGCAGCTCCTGCCCCAGCCGAACGAAGCTTTCGAGCGGATCCACACCCGTCACGCTCCGCGCCCAGAGGAGCGCCTCCTCGGGCTCGAGCACGAGCGCGAAGGAGCCGGGGATCGCGCCCTCCATCCGCCCCATCACGCCCGCGACGAGATCCTCCGAGAGGCGCAGACCCTCCTCACCGAAGCAGGCGAGCGGGCTGCAGCGGATCTCGTTCAGCTCGACCTCGGTTTCGCAGCCGCTCCGCTCCGTGATCGTCGATTCGCCGACCGCCGCTGCCTCCGCGAAGAAGCCGTGCAGGGTGATCATCTGTTCCGTCGAAAGCATCAGGGGGCTGGTCTCCACGCGGCTCGTCGCGACGAGCCCTCAAGCTATCGTCCATCGCGCGCTTCGGAGAAGCGTTTTCAGAGCCTGGGCTCGCGGTTTCTCGGACGCGGCAACCGAGTGTCGCAAACGGACCGCAGCCCCCTCGCAGCGGCGCCGCAGCCCCAAAGGCCGCGGAGCGACCTGGAGCCCGCAGCCCGATGACCCTGATCCTCTCCAATGACGACGGAGTCCATGCAGAGGGACTCGCTACGCTCCTCAGCGTACTGCGTGAGCGGAGTAATTGCCTGGTCGTCGCGCCGAGTGGCCCCCAGAGCGGCGTCGGACACGCCGTGACCACGAAGACGCCGATGCGACTCGAAAAGGTCGGACCCGGCCGCTTCGGCCTGACCGGCACGCCCGCCGACTGCGCCCGGGTCGCTCTCGGCCGCCAGGGGGCCTTCGCTCTGGCCGAGCTGGAGGCCATCGGCGCGCGGACCACGCGGGAGGCCCTCTGGCTCGTCTCCGGCATCAATCACGGCGCCAATCTCGGCGTCGACACCTACATCTCCGGCACCGCCGCGGCCGCTCGCGAGGCCGCCATCCTCGGTTTCCCGGCCATCGCCGTCTCGCAGTATGTCGGGCGCCATCGCAAGCCCGACTGGAGCGCGACCGCCCGGCGGGTCCGGCACGTGCTCGAGCGCCTGCTCGACCGCCCTCCCCGTCCCGGCACCTTCTGGAACGTCAACCTTCCGCATCCGGCCGACGAGTCCCCGACCCGGGAGCTGGTCTTCTGCCCGATGGACCCGAGCCCCCACGCCTTCGAGTACGACCACCGCGACGGCGAGCTGCATTGGGTCAGCGACTTCCATTCCCGCCCGCGCCTTCCCGACCACGACATCGACGTCTGCATGGGCGGCCGCATCGCGATCACCGAGATCCCGGTCCAACCGCCCTTTACCACCGACGAAGAGCCCAATTGAAAAGGCCGGGATCCGACCCCGTCCCTGGTCAGCGAGCGTCGTGCGCGCTCGCCCCGGAACGAGCCGGCACTGGGGTCTTGCCATCAGCCCGCCGGCGCCGCACTGCTCCGAGCCCTGCCAACACACCGCTTCCGACGACCATCCCGAGCCCCAGGCCGGGCTCGGGAACGACCGCCAATGCGGCCGGTGCGAAGACGTCGAGGCTCACTGTCTCGACGCTCGTCCCGGTCGTCGGGTCGATGACGTCGTAGAAGGTGCGCTGGCCGTCGAACGCCGTCCCGACGAGATAGAGCATGCCGGTCGCGGGCGAGAAGGAGAGGCTGGCGTTGGTGCGGGAGAGACCTGCCGTCGACAGATTCTCCGTCGAACAGGGCGACGGTGGACAGGTCGAGAGATCGGTCCGGAAGAGCGCGCTCGCGAAGGCCGTCGCCGAGTAGAGCCGTTGGTGGAGGCTGTCGTAGGCGAGGCTGCGAAACTCGCTCGCGGGTGAGAAGGGGAGCGACCCGAGCAGCGCCGCCTGCGACGGCGATGCCGGATCGATCGCACGGAACTGCCCGTCGGAGCTGCTCAGCTCGAGCACGATCAGACGATCATCGGTGGGCGAGGACGTGGCACCCGGGTCGTAGGCCATCGAGAGGATTTCGTCGCTGCCGTTGGCGATCAGGCCGACGGTCTGGAGGATTCCGCCCGTCTCGGGATCGATCGTCACGATCCGGTCGTCGCCGAAGCTCGGCACGACGCCGTAGAGCACGCCCGAGTCGCGGGCGAAGGCGAGACCGTGGACGTCTTCCGAGGTCGAAGAGAAGGCGCCGACCGTCTTCCAGTCTCCCTTCAGGCCGGAGATCGCGAGGGCCTCCTCCGGTGGTCCGCCCAGCGAAGAGCCCGGATCGGCAGCCGCCATCAAACGAACGCCCGCGTCTCCGGAGAACGATCCGCAGAGCCCGCCCGAGCAGACGCCGCCCGCCACCTCGCTGCAGAAGCTGTCGTCGCCCACCGCTCCGCCCGAATCGGCGTGGCAGCCACAGGCGAGCCCGCTCGAGGCCTGTGTCCGCCCGGCCCGGTAGTTCGTGCACTCGGAGGCCGCCAGACAGCCGCCGTTGCCCGGCGTGAAGACGCTCGGCTGCATGATCTGGCAGGCTGCGGCGGTGACGTGGGGAAGGCAGCTGTTATGCCCACGCTCGTGGGCGACCACCGAGGAGAGGACCCCCGAGTCGAGGGAGTCGACGGTCACGGCCATCCACAGGTTCGGATCGTCGTTCCCGTTGCCACTGCAGCCGGGCAGCTCGGCGCAGCCGAGCGCGGTCGGCGCGGAGCCGCCACAGAAGGTGATGCTGTCGATCAGATAGGCGTGGGAGCCATCATTGGCGAGATTGTTGAGCAGGACCTGCTCGGATTCGGAGTCGAGCACATCGAGGCCATCGCCCGGGGATCCGAAGGAGACGACCTGGGCGGAGCTCGCGAGTCGCGTGCAGCAGGGCGTGTCGGAGGGACCCTGTCCGCCTTCGAGAAGCTGGTTGGCACTCGTGACGGCCGTATCGATCACGTTCTGCCAGAAGGCGAGACCGCGACCGATACCCGGATCGACGAGATCGACGTGGACGTGCCAGGTGAGGTCGTGGAGATCCACCTCCGGCGCCGCGGCGGCGGTCCGGACCGGAAGCCCAGCGGCGGCTCCGAAGAGCAGTGCCACCCACAGGATCCGGATGGTGCAGCCGGCGGAATTCATCGCCCGGGCTCCGGCTCCCGCTCCAGCGCGCGCTGCGCGTGCAGCGCCCGCATCGACTCGAGATGCGTCTCGAGCTCCGCGTCCGAAGCGTCTCCTCCGGCGCGGTCGAGGGCCCGGCGGGCCGCCGGAAGGCCTGTGAAGGCGAGAGCGGAGGCAGCAGCGCGACGGGACTGGCGGTCGAGGCGGGCACCTCGATGATGCCGGAAATGCCAGGTGGGTGCGGGATCGGTCAGAAGCCGGGCTTCGAGACGCTCGAGGGCGCGCGGGTCGTGACGCGCGAGATGACCTAGGGCGTAGGGCAGGGCCTGCCAGGCCCGGAAGGTGCTGCGGTCGATCTCGCCGACGCGCGGGCGATCGGCCCAGTCGGCGATCGCTTCGAAGCCGCCCGGCTGGGCGCAGTGCCCCAGGGCGACCAGGATGTTCGCATGGTGCGCGCGCTCCGCCGGATCCGCGAGCATCTCCATCAGGCGAGCGGCACCCTCGGAGCCGATGCGCTCCGCCTCCTCCTCGGGAAGCCCCTCGAACCACTGGGTCCGGACGAGCCGCTCGGACTCCTCGACGTCCAGGGTCTGCACGGGGGTCTGGGCCGAGACGGTCGCGGCCGCCAGCACCCACGGAAGCCCCAGGCTCAACAGCAGTCCGTGGCGGAGCTTGCAGCGGAGTCCGCGCCCGCCCGATCGTCGCATACCCGCCGCCTCCCGCGCTCGAGGGCTCCCCGCCCACCGATCCCACCTTCGTGTCCAGCGGCGAAAGCCGCCTCGAAGTTGAGTCGGCCGTTGCCGCAATGGAGCCTGGGCAAAAGTTGACATGGGGATCAATTCCGCCATGATCGCGCTGCAGGTGGAGATCCGTCGTGTGCGGGGTCGTGTGCGGGAAGACGGCACGGCGCCACGACCACCCGGTCTCGCTCCATACTTGCGTATTCCCGTACCGCTTCCAGCCCGCGAGCTTCCGGCTCGTTGCCGCCGGAAGGCCTTTCGCGGAGATCCAGCCATGAACTTCGACTTTTCCGAGGAGCAGAAGCTGCTCCAGCAGACCGCCCGCGATTATCTCGCAGCGCACTCGCCGCTGGCCACCTGCCGCGAGATCCTCGAGAGCGACCAGCCCTACGCCGCGAGCCTCTGGAAGGGCGCGGCGGAGATGGGCTGGCAGGGCGCCGTGATCCCCGAGTCCTTCGGCGGTGCCGGTTTTGGCCATCTCGAGCTCGCGATGATCGCCTACGAGGTCGGTCGCGCGTTGGCGCCGATTCCCTTCGGACCGAGCGTGTACGTGGCGACCGAGGCACTGCTGCGTTTCGGCTCCGACGCGCAGCAGAACGCCTGGCTGCCGCGGCTCGCCAGCGGCGAGGTGATCGGCACCTTCGCCCTCGTCGAGCGACCCGGCCAGAACGCCGCCGAGGGCATCGAGGCGCGCGTCGAAGGCGGCAAGCTGACCGGCACGAAATGCCCCGTCTCCGACGGCGACATCGCGCACCTCGCCCTCGTGGCGGCCCGGGATGGCGACGGCACGGCGCTCCATCTGGTCGACCTCGACGGCCCCGGCATCCGCCGCGAGACCCTCGAGTCCTTCGATCCGAGTCGCTCCCAGGCCCGGCTGCACTTCGAGGGCGCGCCGGCGGAGAAGCTCGGGAAGGTCGGTCCAGGGGGTGACGCGACGGCGCTCTCCACGCTGCTCGATCGCGCCGCCGTGCTGATGGCCTTCGAGCAGGTCGGGGCCGCGGAGCGCGCCTTCGAGATCACCCGCGAGTTCATCCTCGGACGTTATGCCTTCGGCAAGCCGATCGCGGCCTTCCAGGGCATCAAGCATCGCATGGCCGATCTCTGGTGCGAGATCGAGCTCGCCCGCTCGAACGCCTACTACGCGGCCTGGGCCCTCGAGAACGACGACCCCGAGCTCGCCGTGGCCGCCTGCCTCGCGCGCGTCTCGGCCTCCCAGGCCTTCGAACATACGACAGTCGAGATGATCGAGTTCCACGGCGGCGTCGGATACACCTGGGAATACGACTGCCACCTCTTCTACCGCCGGGCCAAGCTGCTCTCCGCCGCTCTCGGCACCCCGAAGTACTGGAAGAGCCTGCTGATCGACCGCCTGGCCGCTCAGCAGGCGGCCTGAGCTCCGCCCGCGCGGCGCTCCCGAGGAGAACACGATGGATTTCAACGACACCCCCGAAGAGGCCGCCTTTCGCGCCGAGGCGCGCAGCTGGCTCGAAGCGAACGCCGAACGCCTGGCCCCCGGCGAGACCGCTGGTCCGAGCTCGGAGCGCACCACACCCGAAGAGGTGAAGGAGGCCCAGGCCTGGCAGAAGAAGAAGGCGGAGGCGGGCTGGGCCTGCATCACCTGGCCCAAGCAATACGGCGGTCGCGACGCCACGCCCATGCAGAACGTGATCTGGAACGAGGAGCAGGCGAGATTCAGGACGCCCGCCGACATCTTCTCGATCGGCATCGGCATGTGCGGTCCGACGATCCTCGCCCACGGCACCGACGAGCAGAAGGAGCGCTGGATCCCCAAGCTGCTCTCGGGCGAGGAGATCTGGTGCCAGCTCTTCTCGGAGCCCTCGGCCGGCTCGGATCTCGCGGGCCTGCGCAGCTCGGCGGTGCGCGACGGCGGCGAGTGGATCGTGAACGGACAGAAGATCTGGACGACGGGCGCCCACTTCTGCGACTGGGGCATCCTCGTCGTGCGCACCGATCCGACGGTCGCCAAGCACGCAGGCCTCTCCTTCTTCGTCGTCGACATGCACTCCCCGGGCATCGAGATCCGTCCGATCACCCAGATCAACGGTGGCCAGGGCTTCAACGAAGTCTTCTTCAGCGACGTGCGCATCCCCGACGACCAGCGCATCGGCGCCGTCGGCAACGGCTGGGCCGTATCCATCACGACGCTCATGAACGAGCGCCAGTCGATCGGCTCGGGCATGGGCATCGGCGCCGTCGAAGACCTCGTCGGCTTCGCTTGCGAGCTTCAGATCGACGGCGGGTCGGCTCTCGAGGATCGCGCGGTCCGGGAACGCATTGCCGACTTCGTCGTGAAGGCGCGCGGCCTCAAGTACACCTCGCTGCGTACGCTGACCGCGCTCTCCCAGGGACGTCCGCCCGGACCCGAGGCGAGCATGGGCAAGCTCGTGGGCGCCTTCCTGCAGCAGGAGGCCTCGTCGTTCGCGATGGAGCTCGCCGGGGCGGGCGGCGCGCTGCTCGACGAAGGGGCGACGATCGGCGACGCGGCCTGGCAGCAGCGCTACCTCTCGATTCCCGGCCTGCGCATCGCGGGCGGCACCGACGAGGTGCTCCGCAACATCATCGCGGAGCGCGTGCTGGGACTGCCGCCGGACGCCCGCGCCGACAAGGGCATCCCCTTCAAGGACATCCCGAGCGGCCCGCCGAACGCCTGAGCACGGCGCGGGCGCAGCGCGGGCGCAGCGCGGCCGCAGCCGGGGCGGCCGGGCCGGCGCGGTGGCGCAGTGGCGCAGTGGCGCAGTGGCGCGGACGTGGTGGAACGCGGCGTCGGCCGCGGGGACGAGGAGGGCCGGGTTGCCCGAGAAGTACGTACGTCGAGACGGGCTGCCGCTGCTGCTGCGACACAGCGGCCCGACGACGCTGCCCGAGGCCCCGCCGCGCCAGGGCGAGGGTCCGGCGATCGTCTGCCTGCACGATGCCGGCCTGCAGAGCTCCTTCTTCAGCGATCTGCTGGCCGCTCTCGACGATCGCGTCGATGACGCGGGGCTCGCCCTCGCCTTCGATCTGCCGGGACACGGGCGCTCGGGCGGGCTCGATTCGCTGCCGACGATCGAAGCGATGGCGGAGCTGGCGCGTTGGGTCGTGGAATGGTGCCGGATCGAGCGCCCGCTGCTCGTCGGCCATGGCATGGGCGCGCTGATCGCCCTCGAGTGGGCACGCAGCCCATCCGTCCCGCTCTCGGGTCTGAT
>CAYWGW010000154.1:0-9868 GCA_964457385.1 uncultured Spirochaetaceae bacterium | reverse complement strand
CGAGCTGGGTGAGCGGGCGCGTCCGGTCGCCATCGCCATCGCCACCGCCACCGCCACCGCCATCAGGATCGCCACCGGGACCGTCGCCCGCAGCGCCAGTGGGGCCGGCGCTTGCATGGCGCATCAGGATGAGTCGACGGGTCGTCATGCCACGAGTCCTCGATCTGCGGGAGTCCTGTCTCGAGCGCGGGGCCGTGGGCGCGGGGCCTGGGGCCCGGGGCGCGCCCGGCGCTGGGGCGGGAACGGACCCGGTCGGTCCCGTCTGGCTTAGAGCCTAACCCAATACCCCCTCGGTCGTGAGGCACGCGTCTTCGGCCCGATCTCTGCGTTGCGAAATCTTGAAGTAGCTACGGCTGGGCCTGCGATTCCGCGCCTTGATCTAGGACCGAATGCGCGCACCTCACTCGGTCGGGGGTGTTGGGACAGGCTCTTGGCCCGGATCGTCTGGCCGACGAGGGTGGGGCCACCCGTCCCGAGCCCACGCGATCGATCCGCGTGAGGTAGGATGTGTGGCGGTCGGGTGCTGCGTGGTGGGGGTAGGCGACATGCCGTGGTGGGCCTGGGTCACGATCGGGACGATGCTGCTCGTCGCCGAGATGACGATCGTCGATCTCGAGTTCTTTCTCGTCTTCCTGGGGGCCTCCGCGCTGGCGGTGGGATTGGTGGGGCTTTCGGGTCTCGAACTCGCCTACTGGCTCCAATGGCTGCTCTTCGGTGTCCTCTCTCTCGTTTCCCTCGTCCTGTTCCGGCGCCGCTTCCAGCACTGGCTGCGCCCGCCACCCGACCAGGCGATCCAGCAGGGTGTCGTGGGCGACGAAGCGATTGCCGTGGAGCGGATCGCGCCGGGGGCGACCGGGACCGTGCGGCTGCGCGGCACGACCTGGACTGCGCGCAACCTCGACCCGGATCCGATCCCGGCCGGCGCGAGCTGTCGCGTCGAGCAGTCGGAGGGGCTCGAGCTGAAAATCCGATTGCGAGTTTGAACCCGATTCCGAGAGAGGAGTGCCCGACCCATGGAGATCTTTCCGATTGCCGTCATCGGCCTCGTGGTCCTCGCGATCGTCGTAGTCGCGAAGACCGCGACCATCGTCCCACAGCAACATGCCTACGTCGTCGAAAGCCTCGGCAAGTACAGCAAGACCCTCGATGCGGGCTTCCACATCCTGATTCCCTTCGTGCAGAAGATCGCCTACAAGCACTCGCTCAAGGAGGCGGCGATCGACATCCCGGAGCAGATCTGCATCACGAAGGACAACGTCCAGGTCGGTGTCGACGGCGTCCTCTACATGCAGATCCTGGATCCGCGCGGAGCCTCCTACGGAATCCAGGACCACGTCTTCGCGATCTCACAGCTGGCCCAGACGACGCTGCGCAGCGAGATCGGCAAGATCGACCTCGATCGGACTTTCGAGGAGCGCGCCGCGATCAACTCGAACATCGTCCGAGAGGTCGACCTCGCGAGCAATCCATGGGGCGTGAAGGTCCTGCGCTACGAGATCCGGAACATCAATCCGCCGCAGGACGTGATCGAGGCGATGGAGAAGCAGATGCGCGCGGAGCGGGAGAAGCGCGCCGTGATTCTCGAATCCGAGGGCGTCCGCGATGCCGAGATCAACCGCGCCGAGGGCCAGAAGCAGAAGGTGATCAAGGAATCCGAGGCGAAGCGCGAGCAGCAGATCAACGAGGCCGAGGGCGAGGCGTCGGCGATCCAGGCGGTGGCGATCGCCACCGCCGAAGGGATCCGGCAGGTCGCGGTGGCGGTGAGCGGCCCGGGCGGCCTCGATGCGATGCAGCTGCGGATCGCCGAGCAGTACGTGGAGCAGTTCGGCGAGCTCGCCAAGCAGGCGAACAGCCTGGTCGTGCCCGCGAACCTGAGCGACGTGGCCTCGATGCTCGCGCTGGCGAAGAACGTGATCACCGGCGACGGTAACGGTCTCCCCGAGCCCCGTCGCACCCGTCCCGCGGGGCAGCCGCCCGATCCGTCGGCCTTGGACTAGCAGAGTGCCTGCTGACCTCATGGCCGAGCCGAGAGGAGGATGCCGTCATGATCCGGGGAAGCTGTCTGTGTGGCGACCATCGCTTCGAGCTCGAAGGGCCCCTCGAGCTCAACCACCACTGCCATTGCGGCTTCTGCCGCAAGCATCACGGCAGCGCGTTCGCGAGCCTGGTCGGCGTGGCGCCGGAGCGACTCTATCATGAGCGGGGCGAGACGATCCGCTACCACGCCTCGCCCGCAGTGGCCCGGGAGTCGTGTGCTCGCTGCGGCACGGCGCTTCCGCAACACATCGAGGGGCTGGCGGTGTTCGTTCCCGCCGGCTGTCTGGACGATCTCGAGGCGGCGATGGAATTCCATATCTTCGTCGCCTCGAAGGCCCCTTGGTACGAGATCGCCGACGGCCTGCCCGCCTTCGACGCCTACCCGCCCGGCGTCGAGTCCGGGTCGCAGCCGACCCGCGAGAACCCCGACCCGAAGACGGGCGCGCGCGGCAGCTGCCTCTGCGGCGCGGTGCGCCATGTCGCCGAGGGACCGGTTCTCGCTGCCCGCTACTGTCATTGCGGCCGCTGCCGCAAGGCGCGCGCCGCCGCCCACGCGAGCAATCTGGTGATGCCCGAGAAGGGCCTCCGCTTCACCGCCGGCCAGGACCTCGTGCGACGCTACCGGATCCCCGAGGCGCGATTCTTCACGCAGAGCTTCTGCGGACGCTGCGGCAGCAAGGTACCGACGGTCGACGCGGGCCGACGGATCGCAATCGTGCCGCTCGGCGGCCTCGACGATCCGCCCCCGCTGCGGCCCGGCGAGCATATCTGGACCGCCGACGTTCCGGCCTGGAGCGGCATCCACGATGAGCTGCCGCGATACGAAGGCCCGCCGCCGAGCTGACGACCGACCCCCGATCCGTCTGACCCCTCGGCTACAGCGTGCAGGAGGGACGGGGTCGCGGCTCGGGCGGGGGATAGCGGCGCTTCAACTCCTCGAAGGGGACGTCCTGGAACTCGGTGATCACGGCGAGCCGACAGGCCTGGAGGGCCTCGGTCGTTTCGAGGTCCCGACATCGTTCGCTCACCCGGGCGCTCACGTAGTCGGACTTCGAGGGACTGCGCTCGCAGCTCACGCCGAGTCCGAGCGCCAGACAGATGGCGACCAGCAGCGGCGACGCGGTCGCACTCCAGCTCGGTCGCGCCCGCTTCGACCTCCGTGTCGCGTGGATCGGGCCGACCCGCACGGCCTTCAGGATCCGTCGCTCGCGTGGAGCAGTTCGACGGCCGCGTGGGCGAGATTGTCGACCTGGCTCTGGAAGGCGCTGAGGTCGGCGTCGGCGCCCATCACGCCCTGCTTGTAGCGCGAGAGCACGCCCTCGACGATGGCCGCGAGCCGCCAGTACTGGAAGGCGCGGTAGTAGTCGACCTTCGCGGTCGAGCGTCCCGTTCGCTCTTCGTAGCGATCGAGCAGGACCCGGCGCGTCGGGAAGCCGCCGCAGGAGGTCGAGGAGACACCGGTGCCGCTGGCGGTCGGTCGCACCTCTCCGGGCTCGGCCCAGTCGTTCATCAGGTAGCCGACGTCGGCCAGCGGATCGCCCAGGGTGCAGAGCTCCCAGTCGAGCACGGCGGCCACGCGGCCCTGCGATCCGTCGCAGAGCATGTTGCCCAGACGATAGTCGCCGTGCACGATCGCCGAGCCCAGCTGCTCGGGCATCTTCGCCTCGAGCGCTGCATGGGCCTCGTCCATCAGCGCCAGCTCCCGGGTCTTGCTCTTCTCCCATTGTTTCTTCCAGCGCCCGAGCTGTCGCGCGAGATAGGCCTCGCGCCGGCCGAGATCGCCGAGGCCCACGTCGGCGGGCTCGATTCGATGCAGCTCCGCCAGCACGTCGATCACGTGCAGGCCCAGAGCTTCCCGCTTCGATTCGGGCACCTGCTCGGCGGTGATCTCGGGGGTCGTGAGCACGGCCCCCTCGACGTAGTCCATCACGTAGAAGGGCGCGTCGTTCACCGATTCATCCTCGCACAGGGCGAGGGTCTGCGGGACGGGCACCGCCGAGCCGCCGAGGGCCGAGAGGATGCGATGCTCCCGGGCCATGTCGTGGGCGGTGGCGAGTACCGCGCCCGTCGGTGGCCGCCGCAGCACGGTCCGGCGGCCCGCGGCGTCTTCGACGAGGTACGTCAGGTTCGAGTGACCGCCGGTGATCAACGAAAAGTGCAGTGGTGGCTTCGTGCCCGCGACGTGCGCTTCGAAGTAGCGCTCGAGCCGGTCGGATCGGATGCCCTTGACCGTCGGGTCGGTGGTCGGATCGGCGGTCGACGTGTGCTTCATGGTCGGCGCGTTCTTCATGGTTGGGGCAGTCTTCATGTTCGGGGCAGTGTAGCGGCCTCGATTTCGATCCGGGGCCCATCGTCCGAGTCTGCGATCAGTCGACCGATGCGCGCGGGGCGGGGCTCACCGGCCGCCTCGAAGGCCTCGTTGCAGGCCGGCAACCGATCCCGCGAGACCAGCAGCAGGGCTCCGCCGGCGGTCTGCGGATCGAAGAGCCAGGCACGGTCGAACTCCGACTCACCCGAGACCCGGGCGCCGAAGGCGGCGCGATTGGTGGGATGGGCGGTGCTGCGGAGGCCGTCCCGCCAGAGCAGGTCCGCGCCCGGCAGCAGCGGGATCGCGTCGCTCGCGAGCCGTGCCCTGAGGCGCGTGCCGCGCAGCAGGGACAACAGATGGCCCGCGAGGCCGAAGCCCGTGACGTCGGTGGCGGCCCGCACCCATGACTCCTGGACGAGCCGCGCCACGACCGCGTGATCCCGCAGCATCGAGGTCCAGGTCGCCTCGAGCCAGTCGCTGCGCGCGAGCCCGCGCATGTCGGCGGCGAGCACGACGCCGGTCCCGAGCGGTCGGGTCAGCAGGATCGCGTTCCCTTCGAGAGGCCCGTGCCCGGGCCGCGCGGGCCAGACGCTCGCCGCGGGTCCCTCGCCGCTCACGGCGAGTCCGATCGTCAGGGCCTCGCCGATCGTCGTATGGCCGCCGAGCAGCGAGACACCCTCCGCGTCGAGGACCGATCGGATGCCCGACAAAGCCTGGAACAGGATTTCGCGCGCGAGTGAGGGGTCCCTCTCGGGCAGCCCGATCACGGCCTGGGCGTAGCGGGCGCGCCCGCCGCAGACCTCGAGATCGGCGAGTGCGTTGCGTGCGGCGACGCGACCGACCAGCCACGGATCGTCGCAGAAGGTCCGGATCACGTCGATGTTATGCAACGTCGTGCGGCCGCTTTCGTCCCGGGTGGCGCCGACGTCGTCGCGGTCGCCGACTCCGAGCAGGACCGTCTCGTCCGGGGGCGCGGTAGGCAGGGCCGAGAGCGCGGCCTCGAGCGGCATGGCGCCGAGCTTGGCGGCACAGCCACCGCAGGTCATCTCCTCGACCTCGCCGTCGGCCCCGCGCCCGCCCATGGCTCCGAGCCCGGCCAGCTCGGGCGTCGGGTGCCCGTCCGGGTTCAGCACCTGGAAGCGCCTCATGAAGCGTCGGTCGATGCGATCCTTCAGCCATAGCAGCGGCGCCCCCGCCGCGGCCCCGCCCCACTTCGAGGCAAGCGCCCGTCCCTGGCCGAGGTGGAGCAGCGCCAGGAAATCACGCTGGGGCACGTAGCGTTCGAGGGGGCGACCCGCGAGCCAGGCGCGCAGGTTGCGCTCGAGCACGGGCCCCTGGCGCACGGCGTAGACGCCGGCCCGGGGCACCCAGGGATGGTCGACGAGCCGGGCGCAGTCGCCGACCGCGAAGACGGCGTCGTGGTCGACGGTCTGGAGCGTCTCGCGGGTCGCGAGAAAGCCGCGGTCGTCGCGCACCAGCGCCGCGCCGATCCTGCCGTCTGCCTCGCCATCCCGCTCGCCACGCGCGCCACGGCCTGCCATGCCGCCAGGCTCGTCACACGGTTCGGCGCTCGTTGCAGCGAGCGGGAAGGCGTGGGGCGCGGCGCCCGTGGCCCAGACGACGAGATCCGCCTCGAGCGACTCCGAGCGAACGTCCCCGCCGTCCCCGTCTCCGTCCCCCTCTCCGTCTCCGGGATGCGGGCCGGACCCCGCAGCGAGCCGCTCGCAGACCACCGCCCCCTTCTCGACCCGGACCACCCGCCGCTCGGGCAGATGCTCGATGCCACGCCGGGATGCCTCCCGCGCGAGGCGCCGTCGAGCCAGGGTCGGCATCCCCTCGAGCAGCTCCGAGGCGCCATGGACGATCGCGATGCGTGGATCGAGCCCGCGGGCGCGCAGCCGGGCGTCGAGGGTGAAGGCGAGCTCGCTACCGGCGGCACCGCCGCCCACGACGACGACCCGCGGCGCACCGCCGGCCTCCGCGAGGCGCTCGACGTGTGCGTCGACCTCGCGGACGAAGTCGCCGATCGGGCGCGTGCAGAGCGCATGCTCCGCCACCCCGGGCAGGTCGAGGCCGCGGACGGTCGAGCCCACGTCGAGGCTGGCCACGTCGAATCGGATCGGCGGCCGACCCTCGAGTGCGATCTTGCGGCGGACGGGATCGAGATCCGTGGCCGCCGCCAGGATCACCCCGGCCCGCGCCCGGCGGGCCAGGGGCAGTACGTCGATCTCGAGCTCGTGCATCGCGTAGTCGCCGGCGACGAAGCCCGGCACCATGCCCGAGTAGACCGCCACCGCCCGGTCCACGACGACGAGCAGACGGACGTCCGGCGGCGGGTCCATCGCCCAGCTGCGGAGGACCTGTACGTGGGCGTGGCCGCCTCCCACGAGCACGACGGTGCGGGGGATGCCCAGCGCGACCTCCTATGACCCCTCGGAGGACTCTTCGGAGGACGCCCCGGAGCTCGGTGCGGATCGGGGGGTCCGGGAGGCCGTCGCGCTTCTGTGTCGCTCGACGAGCTGGTCGAGGTCGCGGACGGCGCCCCGGGCGGCGCTGGTCGTCATCAGGGCGTAGGCGCGCAGGGCCTTCGAGACCTCGCGCTTGCGATCCGGCGTCCAGGCCGCGGCGCCGCTCTCGTGCATCGCGGCTCGCCGGCGGACGAGTTCGCCGGCCTCGACGAGCAGCTCGATCTGCCGCCCCGGAATGTCGATCCGGATGCGATCGCCTTCCTCGACCAGCCCGATGGTGCCGCCCTCGGCGGCCTCGGGCGAGACGTGACCGATCGAGAGTCCGGAGGTGCCGCCGCTGAAGCGGCCGTCGGTGACGAGCGCGCAGGCTTTCCCGAGCTTCCTGCTCTTCAGATACGAGGTCGGATAGAGCATCTCCTGCATGCCCGGACCGCCCTTGGGCCCTTCGTAGACGATCAGCACGACGTCGCCTTCCTTCACCTGTCCGGAGAGGATGGCGTCGCAGGCACTCTCCTGGGACTCGAAGACCCGGGCGGGTCCCTCGAAGACCCAGATCGACTCGTCGACGCCGGCCGTCTTCACGACGCAGCCCTCCTCGGCGAGGTTGCCGTAGAGGATCGCGAGGCCGCCCTCGCGGCTGTAGGCGTGCTCGGCCGAGCGGATGCAGCCGTTCTCGGCATCGTCGTCGGTGCGGTCGAAGTACTTGTCCTGGGAGAAGGCGACGGTGGTGCGCACGCCGCCCGGCGCGGCCCGGGCGATCTCCCGGGCCTCGGGCAGCGCGGTGGGGCGCCGGATGTCCCAGGCGTCGAGGGCTTCGCCCAGGGTCGGGGCGTGCACGGTGTGGACGTCGCGATGAATCAGGCCGGCCCGATCGAGCTCGCCCAGGATCGTGAAGATGCCGCCCGCCGCGTGGACGTCCTCCACGTGGTAGCGCTCGCTGGCGGGCGCGACCTTGCAGAGGTTCGGGACGCGCCGGGAGAGCGCGTCCATGTCCCTCATCGTGAAGTCGACGCCCGCCTCGTGGGCGACGGCCAGGATGTGCAGGATGGTGTTGGTCGAGCCGCCCATGGCGATGTCGAGGGCCATGGCGTTCCGGAAGGCCTCGAAGCTAGCGATGCCGCGGGGCAGGATGCGGTCGTCGCCATCGACATAATGTCGACGGGCCAGCTCGACGATGCGGCGGCCGGCGCGTTCGAAGAGCTCCCAGCGCCGGGCGTGGGTGGCGAGGATCGTGCCGTTGCCCGGCAGCGCCATGCCCAGGGCCTCGTTCAGGCAGTTCATCGAGTTGGCCGTGAACATCCCGGAGCAGGAGCCGCAGGTCGGGCAGGCCGAGCGCTCCATCTCGAGCAGGGCCGCGTCGGAGACCGAGTCGTCGCCGGCGGCGATCATCGGATCGATCAGGTCGAGCTTGCGGCCCTCGCGGTCGTGGCTGCCCGCGCTCCTACCGGCCTCCATCGGTCCGCCCGAGACGAAGATCGTCGGGATGTTCAGGCGCATGGCGGCCAGCAGCATGCCCGGCGTGATCTTGTCGCAGTTCGAGATGCAGACGAGGGCGTCGGCCACGTGGGCCTGCACCATGTACTCGACGCTGTCGGCGATCAGGTCCCGGGAAGGCAGCGAGTAGAGCATCCCGCCGTGGCCCATGGCGATGCCGTCGTCGACGGCGATGGTGTTGAACTCGACGCCCCAGCCGCCGGCGGCGTCGATCACCTGCTTCACGCGCTGGCCGATGCCGTGCAGATGGACGTGGCCCGGGACGAACTGGGTGAAGCTGTTGGCGATGGCGACGATCGGCTTGCTGAAGTCGGCGTCGGTCATGCCGGTGGCGCGCCAGAGGGCACGGGCGCCGGACATGTTGCGTCCGAAGGTCGTCGTGCGGCTGCGATATCCCGGCATGGGGACGAGTCTAGTCAGCGGACCGTCGATCCGCATCCAGCGCGGCGCCCGTGTGCGCGCCCGCGTCCACGTCCGCGCTGGCCCTTGCGCTCGCGCCGACCCTCGGGTCTCGGCGGAATGCTTCGATCGTAGCAAGCAGCCCCGTCTCGAGGTCAGTGGCGGCGCGCCAGCCCAGCAGCACCTCGGCGAGCCCGAGATCCGGCAGTCGCTGGACCGGATCGTCCTCGGGCAGGGGACGCCGGACGAGCGTCGAGGGGCTGCCCGTCAGCCGGATCACGCTCTCGGCCAGCTCCCGGATCGTGAACTCGTCGGCCCGACCGAGATTGACCGGGCCCGTGACCGTGTCCCCCGTCTCCATCAGCCCTACCAGGCCTTCCACCATGTCGTCCACATAACAGAAAGAGCGCGTCTGGCGGCCTTCGCCGAAGAGCGTGAGCGGCGCCCCCCGCAGCGCCTGGACGATGAAGTTCGAGACAACCCGGCCGTCGTCGGGCTGCATGCGGGGTCCGTAGGTGTTGAAGATGCGGGCGATCTTGATCCGCAGACCGTACTGACGATGGTAGTCGAAGCAGAGTGTCTCGGCGCAACGCTTGCCCTCGTCGTAGCAGGCCCGCGGCCCGATCGGGTTGACACGGCCCCAGTAGGCCTCGGGCTGGGGATGGATCTCGGGATCGCCGTAGACCTCGCTGGTCGAGGCCTGGAAGAGCTTCGCACCGCATCGCTTCGCGAGCTCGAGGGCGTTGATCGTGCCGTGTACGTTGGTTCGGATCGTGCGGACGGGGTCGCGCTGGTAGTGGATCGGGGAGGCCGGGCAGGCGAGGTTGTAGATCTCGTCCAGGGTGTCGAGCACGTCGGGCGCCAGCTCGATGGGCTCGGTCACGTCGTGCTCGATCGCCTCGAAGCGCGGATGATCCAGCAGCGGAGCAATGTTGTGCCGGCTGCCTGTGAGGTAGTTGTCGAGACACAGGACCGAGTGGCCGCGTTCGAGCAGCCGCGCGCAGAGATGGGAACCGATGAAGCCGGCGCCGCCCGTCACCAGGATCCGACGGGACCGGCCGGACGCGCCGGTCCGACGGGGCGCACCGGGCGCGCTGAGCATGCCGGCGAAGCGCCTCCAGCCGATGGTGGATCTGAGCCAGGAGCTCGGTTTCGAATAGGA